>JBBAAN010000007.1:0-55169 GCA_041658225.1 Actinomycetota bacterium | reverse complement strand
GTGGATTCGGTCGGTGGTCCAGCGGGCGGTGTCCTCGATCCCGCGCAGCATGTAGATCAGCCAGGGCTCCCACTCGCCGGCCTCGGTGACGGCGCGCAGCAACCGGTAGTAGTCGGCCTTGTTCTGGATGATGTAACGGCTGAGATAGAGGACGGGAATCCGGAGCAGTCCGGCGTGGAGCAGGTAGAGGATGTTCAGGATCCGGCCGGAGCGGCCGTTCCCGTCGGCAAAGGGGTGGATGGCCTCGAACTGGTAGTGCGCGACCGCCATGCGGATTAGCGGATCGGGACCGTCGGTAGCGAACAGGAAGGTCTCGAGGTTGTGGAGTTTGTCGAGCAGCGGCGCTCCGCCGCGAGGTGGGGTGTACGTGACGACCCCGGTGCTGCGGTCGCCGATCACGACCTGGTCCGCCGCGGATCGGAAGTCGACCGGGCGATCGCGGAGGGTGGAACAGACTTCGCGGATGAGGTCGAGAGAAAGCGGCTGGGTATCGAGGGCCTCGTAGCCGCGGCGCAGCGCGGTGCGGTAGCGCAAGACTTCCTTGGTCTGGGGATCGGAAACGGCGGCTTCGTCGAGAGCGGCCCGGAACAGCTCGTCCTGGGTGGTGACGATGTTCTCGATCTCGGAACTCAGTTTGGCTTCCTGCAGCGGGATGGCGTTGATGAGGATGGCCTGATCGGGAATGAGGCCACCGGCTCCCTTGAGCTCGGCCAGGGCACGCGTAGCAGTAAGACACTGCCTCAGCACCGCCTTGGTCTCGACATCCTTCGCCGGCGGGAGCAGAGGCAGCTCGTCGTGCGGCACGCGCGGATCAAAGGCCATAACCCAACTCCTTCAGGTTGGCGGCGATGGCGGCGTCGAGCTTCGCAGCTTCGCCCCGCTGTTTCCGCAGCGTCGCGGTGAGCCGGCGCATCTTCTCCTCAAAGGCTTCGCCGTCGTCCTCGACCGCCTCTGCGCCCACATAGCGCCCGGGCGTCAGCACATGGCCATGACCCGCGATCTCATCTGTGGTCGCGCTCCTGCAGAAACCCGGGATGTCCTCGTAGGTGCCCGCATCGGCCTCGCCTCTCCAGGCGTGGTAGGTGCGGGAAACGCGAGCGATCTCCTCGTCGGTCAGCTCACGGTGGGTCCGATCCACCATGACGCCGAGCTTGCGAGTGTCGATGAACAAAGTCTGGCGCTTGCGGTCGCGCAGCGGCTTTCCGCCGCGCGTGGGCTTGCCCGACTTGTCCCGCGCCAGGAACCACAAGCACGCGGGGATCTGCGTCCCGTAGAAGAGCTGGCCGGGCAGGGCGATCATGCAGTCCACCAGGTCGGCCTCAATGATGTTCTTGCGGATCTCTCCCTCGCCCGACTGGTTGGAGGACATCGACCCGTTGGCGAGAACGAAGCCGGTCAGGCCGGCTGGGGCCAGATGGTGGATGAAGTGCTGCACCCAGGCGAAGTTGGCATTACCGACCGGGGGCACGCCGTGGCGCCAGCGCACGTCCTCGCGCAGGGGCCCGCCGCCCCAGTCGCTGGAGTTGAAGGGCGGATTGGCCAGGAGGAAGTCGGCCCTCAGATCGGGGTGAAGGTCCTGGTGAAAGCTGTCGGCTTGGTGGGGGCCGAGGTTTGCCTCGATGCCACGAATGGCCAGATTCATCTTGGCCAAGCGCCAGGTCGTGTGGTTCGACTCCTGGCCGTAGATCGAGATGTCGCCGGAGTGTCCTCCGTGAGCGCGGATGAACGCCTCGCTTTGGACGAACATCCCGCTTGAACCGCAACAGGGGTCATACACTCGTCCCTTGTAGGGCTCGATCATCTCGACCAGCAGCTTGACGATGCAGCGGGGTGTGTAGAACTCCCCACCCTTCTTGCCCTCGGCGCTGGCGAACTGGCCCAGGAAGTACTCGTAGACGCGTCCGAGGATGTCCTTGGAGTGGTTATCTCCGCCGGCCAGGCCGATGGTGCCGATCAGATCGATGGTCTCTCCGAGACGGCGCTTGTCGAGAGCCGGGCGGGCGTAGTCCTTGGGCAGGACGCCCTTCAGCGAGGGATTCTCCCGCTCGATGGCCACCATCGCCTCGTCGAGGAGCTTTCCGATGGTGGGCTGCTTGGCGTTGGCCTGCAGGTGCTCCCAGCGCGCGACGCCGGGTACCCAGAAAACGTTCACTCCCCGGTACTCGTCGGGAGCCTCCGGATCGGCGCCTTCAGCGACTTCGGCGAGGAGCTGGCGGTGGCGGTCCTCGAAGGCGTCCGAGATGTACTTGAGGAAGATCAGCCCAAGCACGATGTGCTTGTACTCCGCGGCATCCATGTGACCGCGAAGCTTGTCGGCCGCGGCCCAGAGTGTCGTCTCAAACCCCAGGTTCGCGCCGTTGCTCTTCGTGGGGGCGCGAGCGCCGCGGCCCGCTGGTGCGGTGCTGCCGCTCGCCGCCTGCCGTTGACGCGCCATATGTCCCTCAGCTCTAGGGAGATGAGCCGGCTGGGTCGTTGCTCTGTTTCCGGCCGAGAGCCGGAAATCCCTGCAAGCTTAGCCCAGAGGTGGGACAAATCCCCCCAGTTGCCGGCGTGGCATGCGACAAGACGCAGGGCAACGGCCCGAGCAGAGGTCCTGCTGCGACAGCGGGCCTTCGGTTGCCTGATGGAGCGGCGCATATCAGCCCTTACCGAGCTCGGCGTTTCGTCGGACCTGCCTTGGGCCGGCTATCGGGTGGTCGATCGAGTGGAGACCCAGCGGCCCTGGTCGGCCTGGCAGTTGATCATGCTGCCCGCCCCTGCCGACATCTTCGTGCGCGGCGCGCGAGAGCCCGTCACCTACTTCCCGCCCGCCCCTTCGCCTTCGAGCGGATGGATACGCTCCACGGGGGAGCCCCCCTACTGGAAGTTGGGCTTCCCGCCGCCTGCGGACGCCCGCGTGCTGCTGGCCGCGATGCAGGATGTCGATCCGGGTTCGATCGTGATCCTGATGGGCGAGGCAGACCCGAATGGGACCTACGTCGACGCTCCCCCGCAGGGGGGCCCCGGTTGCGCGATGCAGGTTTACGGCTCGGCCGGGGTGGGCTTCTGCGAGATCGAGCACCACGCGAGCCTGGAAACTCGGTGCATGGACAGCACGGTCATCGCCGCCTGGGGAACGAGGCAGGAGCGGCAGGATCTGCTGGACGCGCTGGGCGCTTAGATATCCCACGATTGGGGGTGTCAAGCCGCCATCTGGTTTGAGGGCGGCCAGGCGCATCAAGCAAGAGCGGTCGCAGCCCACGAGCGTGTCGGCCTCGCAGGCTTCCATCGCCGTATCGGAGCGCCCCTCATCGGCAACCGTCTTGCGGGACGCGGCCGAAGACTGATACGAAGTACCGGTTCAGCAGGCAGGAATCGGAATAGGGGGAGACAGTGGCGTACTGGCCCAGCGAAGAGTGGATGTCTCTGTTCAAGGACGCGATCAACGCCTCGCCGGAGTACAAGGCAGCCGCAGCCAACTGGGAAGGCACGATGGCCTACGTGTTCCAGGCCGAGCCCGATAAGGGACTGCTCGAGGACGTCTGTGGTTTCTTCGACCTCTGGCACGGCGAGTGCCGCGATGCCCGTCAGATCCCCGTTGAGGATGCGGCCACAGCCGCTTTCGTGATCACGGCTCCCTACTCGATCTGGAAGCAGGTCATGAAGAGGCAACTGGACCCCATCAAGGCCATCATGCAGGGCAAGATGCGCATGAAGGGGGACCTGCCGACCGTCGTGCGCAACACCAAGGCCGCCCAGGTGCTGAACGAAGTCGCCGGCACAGTTCCCTCCGAATACCTGGACGAGTTGCCGTCCGAGGTCATCGAGGAGTTGGCCGCGCAGGGTCTACCAGTCCGCGTCCCGCCCGGCCGCTCATAACCGACCGACCGCGCGCAGGGGCACGAACACACACGAGTGCACCATGTCGAAAGGGCGGCACCCCCAACTCGGGTGCCGCCCTTTTGCCTGCATCAACTCGAGCTACTGGTCGGCTACCCCCGCCTCGCGCCGAGCCATCTCCCTGAGGTCCTTCTTCAGCACCTTGCCCACCAAGCTCTTGGGCAGGGTGTCCAGGAATCCGACGGCGCGCGGAGTCTTGTACTTGGCCAGGCGCTCCTGGCAGAAGGCGATGATATCGGCGTCCGTCGCGCTCGCTCCCGGCTTCAGCGCGACATAGGCCTTGACCTCTTCCCCGAACTCGGCTGACGGCATTCCCACAACGGCCGCCTCAGCCACCGCCGGGTGTGCGTAGAGGACCTCCTCGACGTCACGGGGATAGATGTTGAACCCTCCCCTGATGATGAGGTCCTTCTTGCGCTCGGTGATGAAGAGGTAGCCGTCCTCGTCCAGATGGCCGATGTCGCCGGTGTGCAGCCAGCCTCCGCGCAGCACCTCTCCGGAGAACTCGGGGCTGTTGTAGTAGCCCGCCATCACCATCGGCCCTTGGACGCAGATCTCGCCGTCTTCGCCGGCGGCAAGCTCCCGATCGTCATCGTCCACGATCTTGATGTTCGTGCGTGGGTAGGCCAGCCCGCACGATCCCCGCTTCCGCGGGCGATCCACCCGATTGACCACGCACCCGGCCATCGTCTCTGTAAGACCGTAGCCCTCCAGCACCCGGCAGCCCGTGCGCCGTTCGAACTCCTCGGCCACCTCCACCGGCAACGCCGCCGCCCCCGAGACCACCTTCTTCAGGCTCGACAGATCGTAGGAATCGAAGCCCGGGTAGTTGAGAAGGAACGTGAACATGGTCGGCACCATCGCGGTGGTGGTGACCCGGTGCTTCTGGACCGACTCAAGGAATCCTTCCGCCGTGAACCAGCGCAGCATGACCGCGGGATATGCGCAGAGCTGAGAAACGAACAGGGTGGACATGCCGAAGCTGTGCGCCAATGGCAGCACCGACAGGCCAACGTCGTCCGGACCCGATGGGACCACTTCCGCGCCCAGCTCGGCCGCGGCCATCAAGTTGGCCTGGGTGAGCATGACGCCTTTCGGAATCCCCGTCGTGCCCCCCGTGAAGGTGAGCACAGCAAGGTCCGAGGGGGCCCTGTCCACGATCGGCATGTCAGTCTGAGGCCTATCAATGAGCCCTTCGTAGATCAGGGTCCCGGATTGGCCGGATCCTCCCACCACGATGATCTTGGGGGGGTTGGCAAGCCCCTGGCTGGCCTCGAGTACCTTGTCCACGAACTCGATGCTGGTGAAGACGACCTTCGGGGCTCCCTGCTCGAAAATGTGGTGAACCTCTGGCGTGGCCAGCATGAACATCATCGGGATGATGACCGCGCCCGTGGACAGGATCGACATGTAGGAGACGGCCAACTCGGGGCTGTTGGGCAGCAGCGCGGCTGCCCGGTCGTCGGGGCCCAGCCCAAGATCCTTGAGAGCCGCGGCCAGGCGCTGGCCCTCCTGGTGCAACCCGACGTTGGTGAACTTCCGGTCCTCGTAGTAAAGCGAGACGCGCTCGCCGGTGGTCTCGATGTTGCGGATTCCAAGCGAGGCTACGTTCATGTCTCCCCCTAGTCATCCGAACCGTCGTTCGTTGGGCCGGGACTCTATCATGTGACCCCGGTAACAGCGCAGTCGCGACACGCGCGACCGGACACATCCCGATAAGAACGTGGTGGGGGCCCGTTTTCCGGGCCCCCACCACGTTTGTCTGCAGCAGCTACTTCAAGGCACTCCTAGTGGAACTTCTTCCCGAACAGCCTCTCGGAGTAGCCCATCTGGTCGAGGTACATGGTGATTCCGCCGAGGAAGAACGGCCAGCCGGCTCCCATGATCATGCACTGGTCGATGACTTGGGGCTCGGCCACGACGCCCTCGTCCAACATGATCTTGATCTCCGTGGCAATCGCCGTCAGGGCGGAGTCGAGGATCTGCTCCTTGGTCGGAGGCGTGCCCGGCGCCGGCTTCCAGAACGCGGCGACCTCCGGGTCGACCTCCTTGCCCTTGTCGGTGACAACGTAGACACTCGGCTTCTTGCTCTCCACCCAGCGCGCCATGTTCTCGCTCAGCTTGTAGCGCTCGGGGAATGCCGCGTGCAGCGTCTCTGCGGTGTGGTAGGCCACGGCCGGACCGACGAGCGCGGTCAGGTCGAAGGGCGTCATCGGCAGGCCCAGCGACTGCAGAGCCTCGTCGGCGTCCTTGAAGCTCGCGCCCTGGTCCACCGCAACGGTGGCCGCACCCATGAACAGGGTGAGCAACCGGTTGACGACGAACCCCGGAGCGTCCTTGACGAGCACGGCGCTCTTCCTGATCTTCTTCGCCACCGCGAACGCGGTCGAAAGCGCCAGGTCGCTGGTCTTCTCGCCCTTGATGATCTCCAGCAGCGGCATGATCGCCACAGGGTTGAAGAAGTGGAACCCGACCACGCGTCCCGGGTGCTTCAAGTCCGCGGCCATGGCGCTGATGGACAGCGACGAGGTGTTGGTGGCGAAGATGCAGGTCTCCGGAGCGACTGCCTCGACCTCGGCCCAGATCTTCTTCTTCAGCTCGAGGTTCTCGAACACGGCCTCGATGATGAAGTCGCAGTCGGCGAAGGCCGAGTAGTCGAGCGACCCGCTGATGAGCGTGGCGAGGAAGCGCCCCTTGCCCTCATCCACCCTGCCCTTGGCCACGCTCTTGCCGATCTGGTCCTTCACATAGGCCAGGCCCTTGTCGAGGATCTCCTGAGAGATGTCCTTCATCACGACGGGGACTTGGAGGCTGCTCAAGAACAGGTGGGCGAACTGGCTGGCCATCAGGCCGGCGCCGATGATGCCGATCTTGGTCACCTTGGCGGGAGGCACGTCCGGCACGCCCACCGGCCGCTTGGCGCGGCGCTGGGCGATGTCGAAGGAGTACACCCCGGCGCGGAACTGCCGGCTCATCATCAGGTCGCCCAGAGCCTCGTCCTCGGCCTTGAAGCCCTCTTCGAAGGACGCGCCCTTGGCCAGGCTCACCAACTCGAGAGCCCGGTAGGGAGCAAGAGCGGCACCGTGAACGCGGGAATCGATCCAGCCCTTGGTCTTGGCCACGAGCGCGTCGAGGACGGACCAGTCGACCGGGGCCCGCTCGACCTTCTCCTTGCCGAGCAACAGGTCGTTGACGAAGGCCAGTGAATCGTCCAGGAAGTGCATCGGGGCGAACATCCGGTCGGCCAGACCCATCTCGAAGGCATCCTTGGCCTTGATCATGCGGTTCTGGCTCAAGGGGTTTTCGATGATGAGCTTGATCGCCTTCTCCGGGCCGATCAGTTTCGGGGCAAGCTGCGTGCCACCCCAGCCCGGCACCAGACCCAGGAAGCACTCGGGGAAGGCGATGGGCGCCGCGGTGGTGGACAGCGTCCGGTACTTGCACGACAGCGCGATCTCCAGGCCGCCGCCGAGGGCCGGACCGTTGATCGCAGCGATCGTCGGGACCTTGGCATTGATCAGCCGGCTGAAAGCCGCGTGGCCGGCCGCGCCGCCCATGACGGCCAGGGACCGGTCCGTGACCATCTCGGCCGTCATGAGGTCGAAGCCCACGCAGAAGATGAACTGCTTACCGGTCAGAACGATGGCCTTGACGTCGGGCTCGGCGTCGATGGCGTCCATCGCCTCGTTGAGGGAGACGAGGGCCGCAGCGCTCAGGGTGGTCGGTTTGTTGTAGTCCTCCCCGTTGTCCATCGTCATGAGGGCGATCTTGCCCGCGGGCAGGACCGGGTACTGGACCTTGAACTTGGTTACGAGTTCCGCCACGTTGCACTCCTTTCCGTAAGGAAAGCCCGCCCCTATGAGGTCTGCAGGTTCTCCCAGATCACGGTTCCGCCCATGCCCAAACCGATGCACATCGTGGCGAGGCCGTAGCGCACCTCAGGGTGCTCGGCGAACTCGTGAGCGAGATGGATCATCAGGCGAACACCGGAGGAAGCCAGCGGGTGGCCGTACGCGATGGCGCCCCCGTAGGGGTTCACCTTCGGGTCGTCAAGCGCCAGGCCGAAGTGGTCGAGGAAGGCCACGGCCTGTACGGCGAACGCTTCGTTCATCTCGATGAGGCCGATGTCGTCGATAGTCAGGCCCGCCTTCTTCAGGGCCTTCTCCGTCGAGGGGATCGGGCCGTAGCCCATGATCTCGGGCTCGACCCCGGCGAAACCGAAGGACACAAAGCGCATCTTGGCCTTCAGCCCAAGCTCCTTGGCTTTCTCCTCGGAGGTGATGATGCAGCCGCAAGCGCCGTCGTTGAGACCCGACGAGTTACCGGCGGTCACACGCCCTCCCGCGCGGAACGGGGTGCGCAGGCCGGCGAGGCTTTCCATCGTCGTGGCCGGACGTGGCTGCTCGTCCTTGTCCGCGAGCTTCCAGCCGTCCGCGCTCCAGACAGTCATTGGAACGATCATGTCCGCGAGCTTGCCGGACTTGAGCGCGGCCTCAGCCTTGTTCTGGCAGTTGACCGAGTAGGTGTCGCAGCGCTCCTTGGTGACGTCGGGCTGCCGGTCGTGCAGGTTCTCGGCAGTGTTGCCCATGTTCAGCGCGGACGGGTCGACGATCTTCTCGGCCACGATCCGGGGGTTCGGGTCCACGCCCTCGCCCATCGGGTGGTGGCCCATGTGCTCGACGCCTCCGGCGATGATCACGTCGGCCGAGCCCGTCGCGATCTCCCCGGCACCGCAGCACACGGCGGTCATCGCGCCCGCGCACATACGGTCCACGGAGAAGCCCGGGACGCTCTTGGGCAGACCGGACAGCAGGACGGTCGTGCGCCCCATCGTCAGGCCCTGGTCGCCGATCTGAGTGGTTGCGGCCCAAATGTTGTCGTCGACCGAGGCCGGCTCCACCTTGGGGTTACGCTTGATGAGCTCCCTGATGACCTTCACCACCAGCTCATCAGCCCGCGTCTTCCAGAAGATGCCCTTCTCCCCGGCTCTGCCGAACGGGGTTCGAACGCCGTCGACGAAGACGACCTCATGCAGGGTTCTGGCCATGCGCAGTCCTCCTTGCCTCAACATGCGCCTGAGGCGCGACTGTGAAGAAGCGGGATCCGGGAACGGGGATCCCTCCGGGGCGCGCCCGTCCCGCACACAGACGAGGGCCGGCCCAACAATTCTAGGCATGTTGGAGGGGCATATGTAAATCGGACCAGGGCTCGCGCGTTCCGCCCGGCTCGCCGCCGAACGCCGGCGGCGGGAATTGGCTCTGGGAAGCGGCAACCAGCCCGAGCGCCGGGCGCACCTTGCGGCGCTGGGTCCACCTTGCGGCGCTGGGTCCACCTTGCGACTAGGTGTCCTCAAGCGGGTAGCCCAACTCCAACAGCCTCGCCCGTATGCGAGCCGCGTGATCGGGCCCCCCGGCCTCGAGCTGGAATGAGATCTCCACCTCGCCCAAGTGGATGCGGTGGCCCAGGCGGTGGTGTTCGATGCCGAGAACGTTGGCGCCCATCTCCGCGATGACCGCCAGGATGCGCGAGAGCTGGCCCGGCCGGTCGGGGACGCGAGTTCTGAAGACCAGGTAACGGTCGGCCTCCGAGAGACCGAAGCTGATGATCCTGAGCAGCACCAGGGGGTCCACGTTGCCACCGGAGACCACGCAGGCCACCGGCGGTGAGATCGTTCCCACTCCTTGCAGCATCGCGGCCACCCCGGCTGCTCCTGCCGGTTCCGCCAGTAGCTTGGCCCGCTCCAGAAGAAAGATGACTGCCTGGGCGATCCACTCGTCGGTCACCGTGACAACTTCGTCCACGTAGGTCCTGACATGCTCAAGCGTCAGCTCGCCCGGGGTGTTCACGGCGATCCCATCGGCGATGGTGGCCGGCGCCGCCACGGTCACCGGATGCCCGGCCGCAAGGCTTGGGATGAGAGTGGAGGCGCCTTCCGCCTGCACCCCCACGACGCGCACATCGCTCCGGCGCGACTTGACCGTCAGCGCGACCCCGGAGAGCAGCCCTCCCCCGCCGGCGCAGACCACCACGGTGCGCACCTCGGGGCACTGATCGAGTAGCTCCAGGCCAACCGTGCCCTGGCCCGCGATGATGTCGGGGTGGTCGTAGGGATGAATGAACACCCGTCCCGTGCGCACGGCGAACTCCTGCGCCGCGGCAACCGCGTCCCCGAACACCTCGCCCCCGAGGATCACCTCGGCGCCGTAGCCTCGCGTCGCGGCGAGCTTTGGAAGCGCCGCCCCGACCGGCATGAAGACGGTGGCCCTGGCGCCGAGCAGCGATGCCGCCAGCGCCACGCCCTGGCCGTGGTTGCCGGCGCTGGCGGCGACCACGCCCGCACCGCGCTCAGCCTGAGACAGAGCGGAGATACGCGTGTAGGCGCCGCGAATCTTGAATGAGCCGGCCCGCTGAAGGTTCTCGCACTTCAGGAACGCCGGCCCCCCCACCACTTCCTCCAGCGCGCGCGATCGCTCGCAGGGTGTGCGCTCGGCGATGCCGTCGAGCAAGCGCCCGGCGGCCTCCACCCGCTCGATGCCGACCAGCTCCGGGTCACCGATCTCCATCCGCCCTCCATCCGCTCATCTGCTTCGTGCTCGTCAAGCCGGCACGCCACCAGCGCGCCGGCGCCCCTTGTCGTGAACGCCGTGTCTAGTGGTACTCAGTAAGTTCCAGGCGCGCAGCTCGGCGCCCCGCCGTTTCTGGAGCCACCGGGCCGTCATCCATGGCCACCGCCGTCAAGCCCTTGAGCGGGGTTGCCTCGAAGATCGGCACCGACAGCGACCCGGCCCTCGCGGGAGCTTCCGGTGAGCGAAGCCCGGCATAGGTCTCGGCGCCGAGTAGTTTGCTGCGCCCCGCCAGCAAGTAGCAGGAGACCCCGGCGGCGAGGGCGGCATGCGCGACGGTCAGGGTTCCCAACTTGTTCATGAACGACCCCGGACCCAGCGCGTCGCAACCCAGCAGCACCGCATCGGCCTGCCCCACCGCCACCCTGACGCCGGTGTCGGGGAACACCACCGCCTCGATGCCGTCCCTGGCAAGGACCTTGGCCATGGTCCGCCCCTCGCCCCCGGGTTCCGAAGCGGCGCAGAGCACGCGTTGCGGGCACGCCTTGACCAGGCAAGCCCGCATGGTGCTGGAGGCCGAGAACACCAGGATGCGGCGGTCCTTCCCCAGAAGACCCGCACCGAACTGGGCGACCGAGTCCTGTTCTTCGACCAGTCGCACCCGGAACTCCCGCGCCGCCTGGGCCAGGGCGGCCACGGGATCGAGCGCCTGGAGGGAGCGGCCCACCGTCGACTCGAGATGGCGCAGGGGGGCCATGACGGCATGCGCCTCGACGAGCCGGCGGGCCCACCCCAGAGCCGCGGTTCGCAGCCGGGCCCCCGTCATCTCCCCCGCCAGATCCTCTAATGCCGCGGCCGCCGAGAGCGCGATGGCGGTCGCTCCCGAGTGCCTATCCGAGACCGCCGTCTCCAGACGCTCGCGCACACTGCGGGAACCAGCCATGGGTTCCTCCTCCACTCGACCGAGCCTATCTTGCCAGTCCGGACAGGCGCCGACCAGATGTCAGGTGCAAGGAAGATCGGGGACGGCAAGTGCTCGCCGGCGTAAGTACGGTCACGACCGAGAGCGTCACCGCGCCCCGAGGGCAAGGCCGCGAGGAGCGCCGCGTACCTTGACGGTACGCAAGCGACGAGCAACGCGGCCATCGGGGATGCGGGGGCGTTCGAATGTGATCGTATTTGCGCCGGGGGGCACTAAGGTCGGCGAGACCCCGCCAACCACATCGAACCGGACTGTGTGCGAGGTTGCCCACTACTCGCAGGCGAGGAATGAGGAAGACGCCGGTTGCGCACCGGGGACGACTGCCGGAAGGAAGGGAGTACTACGGGTTGCGGGCCGGGACCAACTGCCGGCGGGAGACCACCAAGCCGGCGAGCAACAGCAGCGCCCCCGCCACCAGCATGGCGACCTGGTTGCCGTCGTAGACCAGTCGCAGCCCACCGAAACCGGCGTGACCGTGACCGACCAGTCCCGCCAGCGGACCGGCGGCAATCGCGGAAGAGACCAGTGTTCCGCGCCCCGCGGTCGAAAGCGCCGCCAGAGCCTTGGCGCGGTGGGCCTCATGAATCTGCTCCTGCACGAGAGTCGTGCCACCGACCAGCACCACGGCGAACCCGGCTCCAAAGAACGCCGCCACGCCCAGGCCCAGCGCCAGGTGAGGCAGGCCGGCCATCAGCAGCAGAGCCCCGCCCATCAGCACCAGGCCGTTGCGGAAGATCGACTCCACCCGCATGCGGCGGCGTGCCGCGTGGAGCAAGCTCACGCCGGCGCCGACGCCGACGGCGAACAGCGCCATCAGCCCGCCGAAACCGGCCGACCCGGCACCCAGCGTCTCATGCACATAGGAGACGCCCAGCGCCATGACCACACCGCCGGCCAGGCAACCCGTGATCGCCCCGGGCGCCAGCGAGCGCAGCAAAGGGTGGCGAACCAGGAACAACATGCCCGCGCCGAGTTCCCTCCAGAGCCCCACCCGCCGCCCCTTAGCCACGGCCTCAGCCGAACGTCCGGAGAGCAACGGAATGCGGGTGAGCAGCCCGGCGGAGATTACGTAGATCACGCCGGCCATCACGAAGGCTCCCGTGCGCCCCGGCGCCAGCTTTCCCGACAGCGCGAACAGCCCGCCGGCCACAGGCGCCGCCGCGTAGGAAAGGCCCATGATGCCCGAGTTCGCCAGAGCCAGGGACTCCCCGGCCATGCCCGGAAGGGCCGAGTCGCGAGCCGCCACGGACGTGAGCTGCAGGACTTCGACTGCCGCGAGCACCGCGAGCAGGACAGGGATCGAGTGAGTGAACGGCAAGGCCAGCGCCAGCATCGCGCGAGCCAGGTCGCAGACGACCATGACCCGGCGACGGTCGAAGCGGTCCCCGATCGTACCGGCAAGCGGCGCGGCGACAAGGCTGGGCAGGATGCGAAGCGAGAGTACCAGCCCAACCAGAGCCTTGGAGCGACTGAGCACGATGGCCAGCATCGCGAAGGTCAGCAACCACTCGGCGGTGCCGGAGAGCGCTTGGCTCGCGCCTAAACGGCGCAGCGGAGCGGACCTGAGCATCCAGCCCAGCCCACTCTTGGCCCGCGCCGGGCAAGGACGTCTCACAGCGCACCCACCGGGGCCGGAACCGGAACGAGCATCTTGCGGACCAACCGGGCGAGGAGGTCGGCAAAGGGGGCATCGAAGCCGGCCTCGGCATGGCCGAACTCGGGAAGGATCACCAGCGTCCGCGGGCCGGCCAGACTCCAGTAGATCAGCTCGGCCTCCCGTGTGGACAGGTAGCGGTCTTTCTCTCCGTGCACCACGGTGACCGGGATCTCGCCGATTTGCGCGGCCAACTCCCGCGGGTCCTGGGGCGAGTTCCACTCGGTAGACACCCGCGTGCCCTGCCGGTGAAGAACCCACCGTCCGGGGCGGCTACGGATGAACCAGCTCATCACCTTGCTCGAAAGCTTCCGGGGTTTCTTGTACTCGGCGGGAGCCGAGATCGACACCACAGCATCGACGCCGCCGTGAAGCGCGGCCGCACGAAGAACGGCGCCCCCACCCATCGAGGCCCCTATGCTCACCACGCGGCGAAAGCCCCGGTTGCGGGCTTCCTCAACCACTGCCTGCACATCCAGGACTTCCCTATCTCCTAGGGTGGAAATGCCTTCGCTCTCGCCGTGACCGCGGAAGTCGAACGAGAAGACCGCGAACTCATCCGACAGCCGGCGACAGAGGTCGACCAGTGAGGGATTGCGGTGGGTCCCGGTGAACCCATGGCAGATGACCAACGCAGTCTCTGTCTCCTTGGGCCCGTAGGCGCGCCCGACCAAGCGCACTCCGTCGTCAGTCACGACCGCGAAGTGGTGGCCGCCTGTGGGCCAACTGAGTGAGGGGCGGACAGTCACGGCACACCTATGGTTCGACAGATTGTGGGCTGGGCTTGACGGGACAAACCGCCCGGGAACCGGCAAAATCTGACTTCTACCAAACCAGGATACGCCCCGCACGCGGCATCCGCGAATCCCCTGTGTCACAAATGGTCGGGGCATCGACTGCGCAAGCGCGACAGCGCGGGACAAGAGCCGCTAAGCTCGGCGGGTCGAGCCGGCAATTGTGACGCGACGCGCAACGAAACGGGCCCGGAAGAGTGCTCCCGAGCCCGGCAAAGATAGTGCCCCGAGGAACCTTCCCACTCCAGCTCTCCGACCTAAGCCTTCCTGCTGGTGCTTTCCGGCCCCTCGGGGCGACGTCAATCTACTCAGGCCCCTCCACCTTGTCAAGAAGTTTTTTTCCGGCCTTTCTTAAGGAAGCTTCGAGGCGTTCCAGCAAGGAGTTGCAGCCAGTCGGGACCGAGCACCCGCGGCCTGTGGTTGAATGTGGTCCATGGAAGGCGACCTCGATGCGGAGCTCCAAGAACGGCGGAAACGGCTCGATGAGGCGCTGGACCCGATCGTGCGTCACCTGGTGCGAATGGGGGCGCAGCTTGTGGTGCTGTTCGGTTCCGAGGCCCGCGGCGAGAGGAACCCCATGGCGGACCTGGACATCCTCGCCGTCATGGAAACGGCGGAGCCGTTCGTGGAGCGGCTTGCGCGCGCCTATCGTGAACTGCGGCCGGGAGTGGCGCTCGATCTGCTGATCTACACGCCGAAGGAGTTCGACCTTATGCGCGTGAAGCCTTTCGTGCAGCGGATCCTCGAGGAAGGGCGGGTGCTGTATGCGGCCTGATCCGGTGGACGAAGGATCTCGCTGGCTCGACCAAGCCAAGGAGGATCTGACGAGCGCGGAGGTTCTGTTGCGCGAGGAGCGCTTCTACCTCGTCTGCTTCCTGGCCCAGCAGGTTGCTGGGAAGGCATTCAAGGCGCACCTGTACGCGCGTGGGGCCAGCGTGGTCCTCGGCCATTCGGTTGAGGAGTTGGGGCGTCGAGCGGCCTCGAACGACATCTCTCTGGAGGAGATCAGGCAAAGGGCCGCTGAGTTGGACGCCTACTACGTTCCCACCAGGCATCCAAATGGCCTTCCGGCGAGCATCCCCGCTCGCGTGTTCGGCCGGGAAAGCGCCGTGCGCGCTCTGGCACTCGCTCGCGAGGTAGTCGAGGCGATCGACCAGTGCTGGCCACAGGGCCAGGCGTCCTGACCGAGGGCAGTGTGCGAGGGCAGGAGGAGCCGGGCGGGAACCTGCCACTCAGCGCTCAGCGGATCGCAGTCCGGCTGGCGTGCAGGCGCTCCTCGAGAGAATCGTCCAGAGACGGCAGCTCGAAACTGGAGTGGCGGCGCGCCAGCGCCCGACGCAGCAGGTGGTCGGCGAGCCAGGGGTTCTTGGGAAGCATCGCCCCGTGCAGGTAGGTCCCGTAGCAGGTTCCCTGAACGGCGCCCTCGGTGCCGTCCCCACCGTTGTTGCCCGCGCCCCGCACCACACGGGCAAGCGGTCTGGCCTCCGGGCCCAGGTAGGTGCGCCCCCCGTGGTTCTCGAAGCCGACCAGGGTCTTGCCCTCTGATCCTTCCAGCGCCGAGCGCGCGACCACGTCGCCGATCAACCTGCCCGGCCGCGCCACGGTCTCAACATCCAGGATGCCGATGCCCTCGAGCAGCCCGCCGTGGGCGTCCCGGTAGGCGCGACCCAGGAGTTGGTATCCGCCGCAGATGGAGAAGATGACCGCGCCCGCGTCCCACACCCGCCGCAGCGCTCCCGCCTTCTCGCGGCAGAGGTCCTCGGCCACCGTTCCCTGAGCCAGATCCTGCCCGCCCCCGATGAAGTAGAAGTCGCAGTCCTCGGGCAACGCGTCGCCCACGCTGACCTCGTCCGTGCGCACCCGCATCCCCGACCACTCCGCTCGGCGCTCGAGCGCAATCACGTTGCCGCGATCTCCGTAGGTGCTCATCAGCTCGGGATATAGGTGGCAGATCCTCAACTGCATGCCTTGTTCCGCCCCCCGTGGACCTTGGGCCCCCTCGATCTCACGCGCGCCGCGCTTGTCCAACTCGCTCTGGCCGCCGCAGGTGTCCGCGCTCATCGCCTACGCCCTCGGCCCCAGGGCGGCCGAGCGCTCATGTCCCGCTCGCAGCGCTCCGCGCACCTCATGCAACGCCGTGTAGGTGACCACGGCGAAAAGCGTCCCGCCGTCCGGGACCAGATCGATCGCCCGCTCGAGCATCGCGGGGATGTCGCTTCCCACCTCCACGATGTCTGCCTGCAGTCCGGCGTATTTCAAGCGTACAGCCAGATCCAAGGCCCGCGTTCCCGAGGCCACGATGCCCGCACACCGCCCGGCCAGCCGCTCGAAGTCCACATCCCAGATCCAGGACACGTCCCGCCCATCGGCGATGCGGTCGTTCAGGCAGATCAGCAGGAAGAGCCGCTGCTCCTCTTGGAGCACGGTGCGCATGACCTCGTCGAAACCCGTGGGATTCTTGGCCAGCAAGGGAAACACATGGCGGCCACGAACGCTCATGGAGCCTCCCCGACCGAACGCCGAGCGCATGTCGGCGAGGCCCCCGGCCAAAGCCGCCAAAGGAATCCCGAGAAGCCGGCATCCGGCCGCGGCGGCCAGCACGTTGTAGGCGCTGTAGAGCCCGGGCGCGTCAACCTCCACGCGGACCGACTCCTCCTCAGTGCGCACCGTCAACGCCACGGCCCTCGCCCCCATCAGCTCGACCTCCTCTCCCCAGAGGTCCAGCGCTGGAGGTCGCCAACCGCAAGCCGTGCACGCGTACTCCCCCAGGTGGCCGAGGTAGACCCGCCGGTAGTCCAAGTGGGCGCGGCAGGTCCGGCAATACTGGGAATCGGAGGCGTGCGGCAGGCGGCCCAGGTCATGGCGAGCGTCTCGAAGCCCGAAGTTCAGCGTGCCGGGGAAAGCCTGGCCGACGGTGGCCAGCAAGGGGTCGTCGGCGTTGACGGCGAGGGCCGGAATCCGCTCGGCCGCCGCCAGCGCCTCACGCCACTTCTCACCCAGGGTATCGAGCTCCCCGTATCGGTCGAGCTGGTCGCGGAAAAGGTTGGTGAGCACCAATGCCTTGGGGCGCAAGCGCGGCACGGCCAGGGGCAACACCGCCTCGTCCACCTCGAGCAGGCCGAGGTCCGCCTTCCATCCGGGACCGGCGAGCAGTCCGGTTGCCAGACCCGACAGCAGGTTCGCCCCGGCCGGGTTGGTTGCCGGCGCCAGGCCGGCCCGGCCGGCCGCCGCGACGATCATGCGAGTGGTCGTGGTCTTTCCATTGGTGCCGCTGACGAGCAGAACACCGCCGGGAATCCTGGAAGCGAGCGAAGCCAGGGCCCCGGGCGCAACCGCGACCACCAGCTTGCCGGGAATCGTCGATCCCGCGCCGCGGCCGAGCACGCGGCTCAGGGCACCCGCGGCACGGCCGGCACCCACCAGCGCGCCAAGCCCGAAACCCAAGCGCCGCTTGGGTTCTCCCACCGGTGGCTGCTCGCGTCGCGAAGAGGACATGCGACTCCCACGTCTGCCCGAAATCCACTTGCCCACGTGCGGGGTGGATCCCCGCCACGAGCAAGATACCGGTTCGCGGAGGGACACGGAGTGAGGTTCGAAACCCCGTTTGGACGAATTCCGGACACCGACACGATACCGGCTTGCGACCCTGACCGCGGCCGCAGACTCCCGCAGGCTGTGCCCGATTCTGGCCCCCGGCGAGGCCTCTGGTACCCTCGGGCGCATGGGACGTTTCCTGCTGTCCGCCCATCACGACCCCGGGCACATGTTGCCCGTGCTCTCGGTCGCCCGTGCTCTCAAGGCGCGCGGGCACGAGGTGATGCTAAACGCGTCAAAGAAGTGGCAAGCTGTGGCGGAAGCGGAGGGGTTCCCCTTCGTGCCCTACGCAGCTTGGGACTGCACCGACCCCGAGGACTTCGCCAAGCTCCTCTACGAGAGCGCCGGTCACCTTGCCAGGGGCATGCTCCCACTGGTCGAGGAGTTCCGGCCTGACGCCCTGATGTCCGACGTGCTCTCCCCCGCAGCCGGACTGGCCGCCGAGGTCGCGGGGTTGCCATTTGCCACGATGCTGATCCACCCCTGGCACCTTCCCAGCCGCGACCTACCCGCCTTCGGATTCCCCGGCAATCCCGGCCGGACCTTCTTGAGCCGGTGGCGCGACGCCTACATACGCGCCTGGCAGAAGCACGACCTGGCCAAGCCGTTGCCCCTGCTCAACATGGCCCGGGGCATGGTCGGATTGCCTCCCACCGACGACGCCGACGCAATGAGCCACAACCTCGTCCTGGTCGTCACCCTGCCCTGCATGGAGTACCCACGCTCGGATTGGCCGGCTCGGGCGCGGATCGTGGGCCCGTGTCTGGCCGACCTGCCTGGCGAGGTGCCGGAACTGCCGCCCGGCGACGACCCCCTGGTTGTGGCCACAACCTCGACGACCGGCTCTTTTGATAACGTCCTGCTGGAGACGGTGCTGGAAGCCCTGGCCGGCGAGCCGATCCGACTGCTGGCCATCTGCGGCACCCGCAACCTGCCGGACGCGAAGCTGCCGCCCAACGCTCGCCTGTCCCCACCGTGTCCCATCGGGCCGATCATGGCGCACGCCTCGGCCGCCGTCGCGCACGGAGGCCACGGAGGCGTGGTCAAAGCCCTCTCGTGCGGCGTGCCCCTGGTGGTGATCCCGTTCCGCGGCGACCAGGGGGAAAACGCGCGCCGGGTCGAGTGGTCGGGCGCGGGGCGCCGCCTGCCGCCAAGGCGCCTGTCCGCCTCCAGGCTCAACGAAGCCGTCCGCTCGCTGCTGGATGAGCCCTCCTACCGCGAGGCCGCCCTGGCCGCTCGGGCACAGGCCGTAGCCCTCGACGGTCCCAACTACTGCGCCAGGCTGCTCGAGGAGCTCGCCGGCCTCGGAGTGCCCGACGGCTTGCCCCCCACCCGACTCACCACCATCGGACTGATCCCGGAGCATCCGGCCCTGTCCCGAATGCCCTCACCGCTCAAGACCCTGAGGTAGCAGTGGACTTCCGGCGCTGGCCGGTCGATGTCGACGAAGCGATTGCGCTCCAGGAATCGCTGGGCGCCCGGGCACTGGAGGCACTGGAAGATCCGTGGAGCCCACCTCCTTCTCCCCTGCTGCTCGGCGGCTGTTTCGTCACCTTCGATGCCCGGGACCGTGCCTGGGCGGCGGCCGCGCTCGTGCGCGAAGGCGGCACGCGCCCGGAGGGGCAAGCGGTCGTGGAGGGGAGTGCGGGGTTTCCCTATGTGGTGGGCCTTCTGGCCCTCCGGGAAGGCCCGCTGCTGGAAGCCGCCGTGCGCGCGCTTCCTCGAATGCCCGACTGCCTGCTCGTCAATGCGGGCGGGGCCGATCACCCGCGCCGGGCCGGACTGGCGACCCATCTGGGTGCCGTCCTGGGAGTGCCCACGGTGGGCGTGACCGAACGTCCCGTCGTGGCGGCCTGCGAGCCGCCCGGTCTGGCGCGTGGGGAGTCGAGCCCACTTGTCATCGGGGACGACGTCGTCGGGTTCTCGGTTCGCACGCGTTCCGCGCGGCGCCCGGTGCTCGTCAGCGCGGGCTGGCGCGTGACGGCGGAGACGGCAAGGGACCTCGTCCTGCAAGCGGCATCAGCGCAGCGGACCCCGCAACCGTTGCGGGTGGCCCGTCGCCTGGCGCGCGTCGCGCGCACGAGGACGAGCATCTGAGACGGATTCGCGCTAATCTGCCGCGCAGTCTCTGCTGGAGGGGTAAGAAGGATGCTCAGGAAATGGGCGGCAAGAACGGTAGCCCGATTGCTCAAGGAGCACTACTCGTCCGCGCCCGACTCGTTCGACAGCCTTCGCGCCTCGGGGCTAGTCACCATGGGCCGCTGTTCGGGAGGCGAGGCCGTAGTTCACGTCTACGAGGGCGAGAATGGGCGAGTCATCATTGGGGACTTCACCGGCCTCGGAGCCTACGTGGAGTTCCTCGTCGGCGGCGGCCATCGAGTGGACTGGATATCCACCTTCCCGTTCAGGATGCAGCTTGGTCTCCCCGGCGCCCTCGAAGACGGCCATCCAATCACCAAAGGTGACATCGTGATCGGCCACAACGTCTGGATCGCACGCAGCGCGAAGATCCTCAGCGGAGTCACGATAGGCAATGGTGCCGTAGTGGCCGCATATTCAGTGGTGACCCGCGACGTTCGCCCCTATGCCATCGTCGCCGGCAACCCGGCCAGGGAGATTCGGAGACGCTTCTCCGACGGGCAGATCGAGGCATTGGAGAAGATGCGCTGGAACGAGTGGCCCATGGACAAGATCATCGAAGCCGTTCCGCTACTGTGCAGCCCCGACGTCGAGGAGTTCATCCGCAGATACGGCGATGGGGCCACGGCGAGCGCCGCGTACCCAGATGGTACGCAGGCGACGAGCAACACGGCCACCGGGAATGCGGGGGCGCTCGAACGGGGGCGTACTTCCGTGGCGGGTACTGACTAGGCGCTTTCGCGGCGCAGGCGCATCGGCCGGATCTCGGCCCTGGAAGGACGCAGCACCTCAGAGATCACCTGCGCGAAGCGCTCGGGGTCCTGCAACAGCCAGCCGTGGTCGCCGTCGACCACCACGAGCGGCGCGCACAACTTCTCCGCGATCGTCTCGCCGCATCTTAGGGGAACCAGGTGATCGCCACGTGACCAGACCACGGTCGCCGGCAGATGCCTGCGCGCCAAGGTTTCCAACTCGGGCTCGAGGTTCTCGCCGCGAAGCCAGCGCAGGGCGTCCGTGACACTCTGGCGTCCGTGCGAGGAGTGAGCGGTCTCGATGAACCCCATGGCAGTGCGCCAGCGAGAGACCGAGATGTAGGGCAAGAAATGCAGCCCGAGCAACGCCAGGCTGTGAGGTAGGCTCGAGGCGCCGATCGTGTTGATCAGCGCCAGGCGGCTGACCCGGTTTCGGTGAGTGCCGCAATACAGCGCCGCGATCCCACCTCCGAGCGAGTGACCGACGATCGCGGTGGGCTTCTCGACTCGTTCCTCCACAACCCGAGCCAGACTCGCCACCGCGTCACTCACTCGCCAATGGGGGCCCAGCCGGGTGAGGTCGGGCGCCACCACGCGGAAGCCGTGGTCGGCAAGCCTACTGAGGGACTCGAGATAGGGACCCGGGCCGACCGCCCAGCCGTGGACGAACACCACGGGATCTCCCGAACCCACCTCGGCGAAGGCGACCGTGTAGGCCTTGCCTCCAGCGTCGACGCGGCGACCCGATCGGGCGGGATCCGGCACTTGCGGCACCTCCTCACCCCCCATGTCGCTCATCGGCAACTCGCCGATCCAGCTTGGGCCCCGAGCCCGAGCCGCCAAGCCTGTGCGCCTTCACCCCTTGCGACCCGCGACCGGTCCGGGACCGGCAAGAAACACGTGCCGGAGGAGGGAATCGAACCCCCACGCCCGAAGGCAGGCCGTTTTAAGCGGCCCGTGTCTGCCGTTCCACCACTCCGGCCGGCCGGACTCCTCAAACCGGCATCGAGCCCCGGCGTCAACAGAGTACCCGACAGGCGGGCCTCGATCGGGGATTTCGCCACATCGCAAATGCCCCGATGCCCCTGGAGTTCAGGTCGCATCCCGGGCCAGAAGCAAGGCCATTCCGTCCAGGATGTCGGTCTCGCTGACGACGACCTCACCTATGCCCAGTGCGTCCACGATCGCGACCAGAATGACCGCGCCCGCCACGACCACGTCGGCGCGCCCCGGATGCATGCCCGGCACCTTCATACGCTCGGCCTGGGTGGAAACAGCCAGCCGGCGAGCCAGATCCCCTATGGCCTGCGCCGAAAGACGGCTGCGGTGAATGGCAGCCGGGTCGTAGGCAGGAAGTCTCAGATGCATGGCAGCCAGAGTGGTAACCGTGCCGGCCACGCCCACATAGGTCCTCGCCTCCCGGAACGGCCGACCGTCCGCAACCAGCGGGGCCAGCAGTCTGCGGGCTTCGGCGCGCAGTGCCTCGACCTCCTCCGAAGATGCCGGGTCATGGCGAAGATGCCGCTCCGTCAGGCGCACGCAACCGACGTTGAGCGATCGTTCGGCGAGCACGCGGGAATCGACGCCGGCCACGAACTCCGTCGATCCTCCACCGATGTCGAAAACGCAGACCGGCTGGGGAACCTCGAGGTCGTAGGTCGCCCCAAGGAAGCTGGCCCGGGCCTCTTCCTCACCGGGCAGGATGTCGGGCACGACCCCGACCCCCTCGGCGACCCGGGCGCGGAACTCCTCGGAATTGGAGGCATCGCGGGCGGCCGAGGTGGCGCAGATACGCATCGCGACGGCTCCCGCCTCGCGGGAGGCTCGCGCGTACTCCTCGATCACCGCGGTCGTTCGAGCGATCGCTTCGACCTTGAGCCTGCGATGGCGGTCCACTCCCTCACCGAGACGCGTGACCGCCATGGTGCGCACCACCTCGACGACCTTGCCGTCGAACACGTCGGCGACCAGCAACCGCGTGGTGTTGGTGCCGCAGTCGATGACGGCAACGCGCGTCATGCGGACCCCACCGGCCTCACGGGAACCTGCCTATCGGGCTGGGATCCTTCCGGATCGCGAACCCGTGTTTCCTCAGCCACCGCTACCTCACCTTCGGGCGGGGGTCCTCGGGGATCTCCGCCCTTGCCCCATCCACACACGCCTTCGCGCAATTCAGCGGCTCGATGCGCTGGGCCACCAACGCCCCCACCGGGTTCGGACCCCCGGCCGCGTGGTGGGCGTAGTGCACGTGAAGGCACTTCACCCGCCGCGGCATGCCCCCGGCGCCCGGTCTGCCTTCGATCGCTCCCAACTCCTCGCGTGCGGCCAGGTAGCTCTCGTGGGCAGCGACGTAGGCCGCCGCGAACTCCGCATCCGACTCCAGCCGGGCGTTCAACTCGCGCATGAGCCCTCCGGCTTCGAGCCCGCCGATAGCCGCGCGGGCCGCCGGGCAGGTCAGCCAGTACAGGGTGGGAAACGGTGTGCCGTCGGCCAGATGCGGCGCGGTCTTGGCCACGGAAGGAAGCCCGCGCGCGCACCGTGCAACCACACCCAACAGGGCGCGGGCAGGCCGGCCGATCTGCTCACCGACAACGGCGAGATCTCCCTTGGGCTGTGCGCCATCCAATGCCATGACCCGGTCAGGATAACCGTTGGCGGGACACACGAAACCACCCGGGCACCCCGGCAAGCGATCAGAGGACGAATGCGAGAAGTTGTGCGGGTCTAGCCTCGCTTGGCTTCCCTTTGCCGCTTGACGTCAACCATGCGCTCTTCGCTCGAGCGCATGAAGCGCTTGAGCTTCCCCTCGAACTCGGGGTCCTTGGCAGAGCGTCCGCGGCGCGGCGCTTCGGGTTGCCAGTCGTCGGCGGCCTGCTTGATCGACAGGTCGATCTTGCCCTCGTCCTTGATGCCGACGACCTTGACCTTCACGCGGTCGTCGAGCTTGAGGTGTTCCTCGACCGAACGGACGAAACTCCGGTCGACCTCCGAGATGTGGACCAGACCCGTTTCACCCGAGTCCAACTGGATGAAGGCGCCGAACGGGGCGAGTCGGGTGACCTGTCCTTCGAGAATCTGGCCAACTTCGAGTGCCATGCGCGGTATTCCCGCTCCCTTCGTGGTATGCCGGGCTCCACGCCGGAGCCCGATCTTGCGAGCCCTCAGTGTAGTGCCCCCGAAAACCAGGGGTCAATGCGCACCGGGGCACGCGCCACGTCCGGGCGCCCGATTGGGTCCCTGAGACGAGCCCGCCATCCACTTCCAGACAGGCTCTCGGTGCGACAAGTTCTGATCCTCGAGGGGGGACCACACTAGAACCAGCCGGTCATCCACCCCCACAGCCGCGAGTACCACGGCTTCTGGCGGACGTGCTTCGCCTCCACCACCCCGCCCAGAGTCGGGGTGGGAGTCGGGGTGGGAGTCGGGGTGGGTTCGACGATGATGAACGGCCGCTCCCCCGGACGCACCATGCGCAGCTCCTCGCGAGCCATCCGCTCGATCTCCTCGTCCGAGCTGAGCGAGGTCTTGCGCGCCTCGAGCGTGGCGATCTGGCGCTCGAGCGCTGCCTGCTTCGTCTCGAGTCCGGCGATCATCTGCCGCTGTTCCAGGTAGGTGCGTATCGGGTAGACGGCAACGACCGCGATCAGCGCGGCCGAAACCAGCAGCAGGAAGACCTGCGAGGGATACCCGAGGCGGCGCAGCCCCCGCCTCTTGCGGGAACGGGACTTCGCCCGGGATCGGGCGCCCTCAGCTTTCCCGGGGGGCCGGCCGGCCCGACCTCGGCTGGGCACCGCCTTGCGGGGCGGGCGACCGGTTCTGCGCCGAGTCAACGCCTATGCCTCCGGGTAACTCCGCGGGAACGCGGTACGACCGGGGTAGCGGGCCGTGGAACCCAGCATCTCCTCGATGCGCAGAAGCTGGTTGTACTTGGCCACGCGGTCGGTGCGGCAGGGTGCCCCGGTCTTGATCTGGCCCGCGTTGAGCGCAACCGCCAGGTCGGCGATCGTGGTGTCCTCGGTCTCGCCCGAGCGGTGGGAGATCACCGTGGCGTAACCGTTGCGGTGGGCCAGCTCGCAGGTCTCCAGGGTCTCGGTGAGCGAACCGATCTGGTTGAGCTTGATCAGGATCGCGTTGGCCACCTTGCGCTCGATGCCCATGCGAAGCCGCACCGGGTTCGTCACGAACAGGTCGTCCCCGACGATCTGGATCTTGTCGCCCATGGCTTGGGTGAGCGCCGTCCAGCCCTCCCAGTCTTCCTCGGCCATGCCATCCTCGATCGAGACGATCGGATAGCGGGAGCAAAGCTCGGACCAGTAGGCAACCAGTTCGGCCGGGGCGAGACTGCGGTTCTCGCCGGCCAGCTGGTAGCGGCCGTCCTTGAACAGCTCGGTGGGAGCCGGGTCGAGCGCGATCGAGACATCCGGGCCGGGCTCGAAGCCGGCGGCGGTGATGGCTTCGACCAGGACCTTCAGGGCGTCCTCGTTGACGGCGAGGTTGGGAGCGAAACCGCCCTCATCGCCTACGCCCGTGCCAAGGCCCTTCTTGCGCAGCACGGCCTTGAGGGTGTGGTAGACGCGCGCGGAAGTTTCCAGCGCCTCGGCAAAGGAGCCGGCGCCGACCGGCACGATCATGAACTCCTGGAAGTCCACGCTGTTGTCGGCGTGCGCGCCGCCGTTCAGGACGTTGAGCATCGGCACCGGCAGCACGTGAGCGTTGGGACCGCCGAGGTAGGCGTAGAGCGGCAGTCCGGCCGAATCGGCCGCGGCCTTGGCGGCGGCCAGAGAGACACCGAGGATCGCGTTGGCCCCCAGGTTGCTCTTGCCGTCGGTGCCGTCCAGGTCGAGAAGCGCCGCGTCCAGCGCGCGCTGGTCGGCCGGGTCCAGACCAAAGATCTCGGGGGCGATGACGTCATTGACGTTCTTGACGGCGGTCAGGACTCCCTTGCCGGAGTAGCGCTCTCCGCCGTCGCGCAGCTCCAGGGCCTCGAATGCGCCGGTGGAAGCTCCGGAGGGAACGGCCGCCCGACCGAAGGAGCCATCCTCCAGACCGATTTCCACCTCCAATGTGGGGTTGCCCCTGGAGTCGAGGATTTCGCGCGCCAGAACAAGTTCGATCGCAGGCATTGTGGATTCCTTTCGCAGCAACGCATGACCGCATCAGACCGGCCAGACCCGCCGGCCGGCACCGATTCTACCATCGGGACCCGTGCGCCCCCGGAGCATCAGGTGGAGGTCAGGGCCGAAACAAGGATCTCGCGCGATGGAGTGCGCACCTGGATGCTCAGCATGGCCATCGTCTCACGTCCCCCCTTCCCGGTCGTCGGCCTCGAGTCTGGCCCCATGGCCGTGATCGGGTCCCCTCGCAGTGTCGGTTCCGAGCTCATCCCGGACGTGGCCGTCCTCGGCCCGAGACCGGTCCTCACCAGCCTCGCGGAGCCCATCCTCGGCGGCGCCGGCGCGGGTCTCGGCCAAGCCCACCGCTTCCCAGAGCCGTTGCCAATCCTCGCGCGTGAGGCTCTCCGGAGGGCGTCCCTCGGCGGCGGCCGTCTCGACTGCCGCCTGCAGTCGCAAGCGAAAGCGCCGGCCGGCTTCCCGCAGCGCGGCTTCCGCGTCTACGCCGGCCCGGCGTGCTCGGGCCACCAATACGAAGAGCTCATCGCCGAACTCCTGGGCTCCCCTGGCTGCCGCGGTCTCAACATCTCCTTGCTCGATTCCTTCGGCTTCCCCAACTTCCTCAGAAAGCGCGGTCCCCGCCTGGTCCCGCTCGCTTCTCTTGGCTCCCCTTGCCTGAGCACAAATGGCGTCTGCGCACTCGATTCCGGCGATGCTTGCCCAGTCGAAGCCCCAGGCCGCCGCTTTCTTCTGAAGCTTGGCCGCAAGCTGAAGCGCCGGCAGCCCCGACGGCACTCCTTCGAAGGGATCGGTGCGCCCCTTCTCCGCGGCCTTGATCAGTTCCCAGTTGTGCACCACCTGCTCGGCGGTGGAAGCCTCCGCATTGCCGAAAACGTGCGGGTGGCGATGGATCAGCTTGGCGGATATGTGCCGCGCAACGGCGTCGATGTCGAAGTTCCCTGCGTCGGCGGCCATCTGGGCATGAAAAACCACCTGGAGCAGCACGTCTCCCAGTTCTTCCTCGAGGTCGGTGGCCGAGCCGTCTTCTATCGCCTGCAGGACCTCATAGGTCTCCTCGACCAGATAGCGAGCCAGGCTCTCATGGGTCTGCTTGCGATCCCAGGGGCACCCGTCAGGCGCCCGCAGCTTGGCCATGATCGAGACCAGGTCGAGCACTGCCGCGCCCTGCGGTTCCTCGAAGGACACGACCTCGCACTCGGCGCCATCGCGCGCCGCGGCGGTCAGCGCCGAGCGAACGAACGCTTCGTCCCCCTCGGGCGCAAGCAGGTAGGTGGCCGACCCGCTCCGGCGCGCCTGCTCCAGCAAGCACGCCACCCGCACATCGATGCCGGGGCCTTCGGGCCGATCATCCTCGATGCCGGGACGCTTGGCTTCCGCGATCTTGGGCCGTTCGTCCTCGACACCGGGGCCCTCCAGAACGCGCCAGGGGATGCCCGCAGCATCGAGCGACGGAAGACCGGGGTGGGAGGCTTCGGCGACCAGCACGACCTCGGCAGCCCGCAGAGCCGTCCAGATCTGGGCCGCCATCAGCCCCGGGAAGCGAGGACTGGTCGCGACGAGCACCACTCGGAGAGGCAACCGTCTACCCTGTCGGCACCTCGCCGGTCTTGGAGCCCGGCGCCTGCGTGGGCGACGTGTCCCGGCCGACGATCTTCAGGGTCTTGGAGTCCCAGCGGCCGTATACCGGGTTGACCTGGATCTCGGCCTTCTTGAGCTTGGTGTCGAGCCACTTCTGGAAAGCCTCGTCCCGGTCCGTGCTCATCAGTTCCTTGGCGATCGCATCCTTGACCTCCTCGAAGGTCTGGGTCTTGCGCTCGAGGAGTTGGATGATGTGCCAGCCGTACTGGGTCTGCACCGGGCTGGAGATCTCGTTCGGCTTCATGGCGAAGACGGCCGTATCGAACTCGGCCACCATGCTGCCCTTGCCGAAGGAACCCAGGTCTCCGCCGTTGGTCTTGGCCGAAGTATCGGTGGACTTCTCCGCGGCGAGCTTGGCGAAGTCGGCGCCGCCGACCAGTTGGGCCCTGATTGCCTTGGCCTCGTCCTCGGTCTTGACGAGGATGTGGCGCGCGTGGACCTGGTCGTACTTGGTCGCCAGGTCGGCCTCGTATCTGGCGCGAACAGCGGCCTCATCCACGGTCAGGTTGGATGTCGCCTTGTCGACGAGCTTCTCGGCAACCATGGAGTCGGTCAGGCGCTTGCGGAGGCTCTCCATCGTGTAGCCCTCCTGCTCCGCCGCCTGGCGCAAGGCGGCCAACCCGCCGAACTGGGTGGTCAGATCGTCGATTCGCTTGTCGACCTCACTGGCGGCGACCGAGATCTTGGCTTTCTTGGCCTCCTGATTCACCAGTACTTGCTGAATCATCTGGAGCAACAGGTCCCGCTGGGCCGCCTCGGCCCCCGTGCCCTCGAAGACCTGGCCGTACTGGGAGTTCTTCTTGGCGATCGCAACCTCCGCACGGAAGGCCTTGACGGCGATCTTCTCGCCGTTGACCGAAGCCGCATCCGAGGAGGAGAGAGAATCGCACCCCGTGACCACCATCGCGATCAGGGCTACCAGCGCCAACAGTCGACAACGTCTCATCGGCTTGGAGCCTTTCTGGTTGAAGACGGCTGGGGGGCGGGCGGCGCCAGTATAGCCTCCAGTGTTTCGGTCAGCCACACCACCGGGCTCTCGCCGGTGCGCGCGGAAAGCGGCAGCAGCAACTGTTCGGAGAGTGCCTTGTAAATGGCTTTGGGCACCAACCGCCGCAAGCGCACCTGCTGGGAGTCGGTCAGTCCCACCGGCGCAACGCGCACCGCCGCCGGCAATCCGATGACCTCCCTCACCCCCATCGCCTCGCAGGACAGGCGCAACCCCGCCACATCAAGCAGGTTGGCCACCGCTTCCGGCAGTGGGCCGTAGCGGTCGGCAAGCTCGGCCTTCATCGCCACGAGCTCGTCCTGCGAGCGCGCCCCGGCTACTCGCCGGTAGGCCTCCAGACGCAATCGCTCGCGAGGCACGTAGTCCGAAGGCAAGTGGGCAACGACGGCCAACTCGATCTTGACCTCGTGGCGGATCTCGAGAGGGCGCTTGCGCGCCTCGGCCACGGCCTCGGCCAGCATCTGGGTGTACATGTCGAAACCCACCGCCGCGATGTGGCCGGACTGTTCGGCCCCCAGAAGACTGCCGGCGCCGCGGATCTCGAGGTCCTTCATGGCAATCGCCATCCCCGAGCCCAGATCGGTGAACTGGGACAGGGTGGCCAGCCGGGCGTGGGCGGACTCGGTCATGGTCGCCTCGGGCTTGAAGAACAGGTAGGCGTAGGCTCTCTCGCGCGCACGTCCCACCCGGCCGCGAAGCTGGTAGAGCTGGGCCAGGCCCAGGGTGTCGGCACGGTCCACGATCAGGGTGTTGGCCGTCGGGATGTCCAGGCCCGACTCGATGATCGTGGTGGTGAGAAGAACGTCGTAGGCCTTGTCCCAGAACTCGAGCATCACCCTCTCGAGTGCCTCCTCCGGCATCTGGCCGTGGGCCACGCCGATGCGCGCCTCGGGCACCAACTCGGCCAGGCGCGCCGCCACCCGATGGATCGTCTGCACCCGGTTGTGCACGAAGAAGGTCTGGCCCTCTCGCATCATCTCGCGGCGGATGGCCGTGGCCAGAGTGGTCTCGTCGTAGGCCATCACGAAGGTCAGCACGGGGTGACGGTCCTCTGGTGGGGTCTCGATCACCGAGAGAGCCTTGATCCCCGAGACCCCCATCTCGAGTGTGCGCGGTATGGGGGTGGCGGTCATCGTCAGCACGTCCACGCTGGTGCGCAGTTGCTTGAGCTTCTCCTTGTGGCTCACCCCGAAACGTTGCTCCTCGTCCACGACCACCAGGCCGAGGTCGGCAAAGCACACATCCTTCTGCAACAGCCGGTGCGTGCCCACGACCACGTCCAGGCTCCCCTTGGCCAAGTCGGCCAGCACCAGTTCCTGCTCCTTGGGGGAGGCAAAGCGCGAGAGCAGCCCCACCCGCACGGGAAACGGCGCGAAGCGCTCGGCGAAGGTGGCCGCGTGCTGCTGGGCGAGCAGCGTGGTGGGGACCAACACCGCCACCTGCTTTCCGTCCATCACGGCCTTGAAAGCCGCACGGACGGCGATCTCGGTCTTGCCGTAGCCAACGTCTCCACACACCAACCGGTCCATCGGGACCGGGGCTTCCATGTCGGCCTTGACCTCCTCGATCGCTCCCAACTGGTCGGGAGTCTCGACGTAAGGGAAGGCGTCCTCCAGCTCGCTCTGCCAGGGGGTGTCCGGTGAGAAAGCGTGACCCTCAGCCGCGGTGCGAGCCGCGTGCAGGCGGATCAGTTCCCCGGCGATCTCGCGTACGGCCTTGCGCACCCGGGCCTTGCTGCGCTCCCATTCGCGAGTGCCCAGCCGCGTGAGATTGGGGACCTCTCCGCCCACGTACTTGGACAGCACGTCGACCTGGTCACCGGGAACGTAGAGCCGGTCGCCCTGCGCGTACTCCACCAACAGGTAGTCCCGCTCCGACTCGCCGGTCTTGCGATGCTCCATGCCGGCGTAGCGGCCGATGCCGTGCACCGTGTGCACCACGAGATCGCCCGGCTTCAGGTCCAACGTAGCAAGGGTTTCGTGGCGGCGAGAGGGAAGCCGGACGCTTTCGCGCGTCGCCCTGCGCGCGCCCAGCAGATCCTCTTCGGCCAGCAGTGCCAGGCGTTGCGCAGGCGCGAGGTAGCCCCGCGCAATCGCGGCGGATACCACCGCGACTCCCGGATGGAGATGCTCCCCGAGTTCGCCCAGCACGGGGACGGCCAGACCTTGGTCGGCCAGGGCCTCCCGCACCCGCTCGGCCGATCCATGACCGCCCAGAGCAAGCAGCACGCGGAAGCCGGCAGCGGCCAGTTCACGCACCAGGGCGCCGACGCGCTCGAAGTCGGCGCGAAGCGGCTCGTGCGCCGACACGTCCAGTACTCGCTCTCCCCGCTGCTCGGTTCGAAACGGCGAGACAGTCCACACCGGCAGACCGGACCGATCCAGCACCTCGTCGAAATCCCAGTAGCCCAAGCCTTCCGCGGCAATCGGGGCCACGGCGCCCTCAGCCGCCGAACTCCATGCCGCGCGCGCGGCTTCCTCGGCATGGGCACGCATCTCCCCCGCCCGGTCGCGGGTGCGCTTGGGCTCGGCCACCAGCACGTGCGATCCCCTCGGCAGGTAGTCGAGCAGGCTCGCGCAATCCGGATGCAGCAGGGGAAGCAGGGCTTCGACCCCGTCCGGGTCGGCGCCTCCGGCCACCATCTCCAGCATCTCCGCCGCGGCGGGATTGGACCCGACCAGGCTCCCCGCCCTCTCGCGAACCTCTTCCGTCAGTTGAAGCTCCCGGCAGGGGAAGACCTCCGCGGCGGCCGCCTCCGCAAGTGAGCGCTGGCTCGCGACGGCAAACGTGCGAAGCGACTCGACCTCATCTCCCCAGAACTCGGCTCGCAGCGGGTGCTCCTCGGCAGGAGGAAAGAAGTCCACAAGCCCGCCGCGCACCGCGAACTCCCCCCGGCGCTCGACCATGTCGGTGCGGGCGAAACCGAAGCCGGAGAGCAGATCCACCAAGGTTTCCAGGCCGCGGTCCCAACCCCGACTGATCCTCTTGGGACGCAGGCGATCAAGGCCGGGGGCCATTCGCTGCATCAAGGCCCGGGCCGGCGCCACCACAACAATGGGAGTGCTCGCGCTCGGATGGGCAAGCCGGTGCAGCAAGGCCAGGCGCCGCGCCACCGTCTCGGCGCGCGGGGAGAGCCGCTCGTGGGGAAGGGTCTCCCACGGCGGGAAGACGGCTACTTTCTCCGGGCCGAGGAAGGCTTCGATCTCGCCGGCCAGGTCTTCGGCTTCCCGCCCCGTGGCGGTGACCACGAGCAGGCAAGCGCCCAGGTGCCGAGCCAGCGCAGCGGACAGGGCCGGGAAGGCAACAAGCGGGCACACCAACGCAGCGCCCGAAACCGGCGAGCCCGCGTCAGCCGCCAGGCGAGCGGAATCAACAGCGGAAGAGAAGGCAGGATCCTGCCTCCACTCATCCAGCAAGGCTTCCAGCAGCACGCTCATCCTCTCGCCCACACGCCAACGCCCCCCGGTCAGGAACACCGGGGGGTGGGTGGGGTGATCCGGTTAGGGAGGGGGCGCTTTGGCGTCCTCTCCCGGAAGAGCATTGTAGCTGTTCTGCGCCGTCTCCAAGCCCGCCCGCACCAGGTCACGGACGGCCTGGACGGCCGTCTCCACCATGACGTCGACCGCTTCCTGCTCGGAGCGGGCAAAGACCGAAAGCACGAAGTCGACCGAGTCCTTGCGGCCCGGCGGGCGGCCTATGCCCAGGCGGATGCGGCAAAACTCCCGTGTGCCCAAAGCCGAGGCGATGTCCGCCAGGCCCTTGTGACCGGCCGTGCCTCCGCCCCTTCGAATCTGCAGCCGCCCCAGGGGAAGGTCCATGTCGTCGTGCAGCACGACCAGCCGCTCCGGAGGGACCTTGAAGTAACGGACCAGTTCACAGACCGGCCCCCCGGATTCGTTCATGTAGCAGCGCGGACGGGCTAGAAGGATCCTGGCGCCCTCCTGCCGAAGGTCGGCCAGGTGAGCGCGCAGCTTGGATGTGCGCAACTTCGTGCCCAGCGCCGCCGCCAGCCGTTCAACGGCCACGGCTCCCACGTTGTGGCGGGTCCCCGCATACTCCGCGTCGGGATTGCCAAGTCCCACCACAAGCCAGGGGCACTCATCGCCCATGCCCGGCCTCCGCCGCAGACGCCCTACAGGTTGCTGGGGGCAACCCGTCTCCTATCCGCCCCCACCAGCCTCGGCCGGCTTGGCCTCGGCGGCCGGAGCCGCACCCTCGGCGGCCGCCGCCGCGCTCGCCGCTTCCTCTGCGGCGGTCGGGACGGCAAGCTGCGGCGCGACGACCGAAACCACGATCGTGGTCGGCTCGTCGAGCACCTTCGACCCCTCAGGTATCTGGACGTCGGAGACGCGAAGCGACTGGCCGATCCCGAGGTCGGAAACGTCCACCTCGATTCCCTCAGGTACCTTGGTCGCCTCGACCTCGATGTTCACGTAGTGGTGCTGGAACTCGGCGATGCCGCCCGCCTTCACCCCCGCGGCATCTCCGACCAGGTGGATGGGAATCTGCACGTGCAAACGCTCGCCGCGTGCGACCTTCAGGAAGTCCGCATGCAAGACGTCGCCACGCACGCAGTCACGCTGGATCTCGCGGGGCATGGCCAGGTGCTCCTTGCCTCCGATCTTCACGCGCACCAGCACGTTCGCCCCGGCCGAGGTGTGCAACACCGAAGCCAGCGCCTTCGCCTCCACTGAGAACTGGAGGACCTTGCTGTCGTGGCCGTACATTACCGCCGGGATCTTACCCACCGCGCGCAGCTTGCGGTTGGCTCCCTTGCCGGTCTCGGTCCGTTCGACCGCCTCCAGAATCACTTCCATCTCAGTAGTCCTTTCGCAGGTCCGCCCTCGGCCTTGGCCGGTTCAAGCGGTTCTCGTACATCCGGTTGCCGTCTTTGGCCCCAGCCGGTCCCAACTCAACTGCTCAACTCAGCTACTCGCCGATCCGGAACATCTCCGAGACACTCTCGTCCTCGAACACCGCATTGATCGCCTTGGCGATCAGGCCCGCGATCGAGAGCACGACCATCTTCTCGATCCTCTTCTCCTGCGGAACCGGCAGGGTGTTGGTCACAACCACCTGGCGGATCGGGGAGTTCTTCAGCCGGTCGATGGCCGGATCGGAAAGCACCGGGTGGGTCGCGGCAACGACCACGCCGGCGGCGCCCTGCGCCACCAGGACCTCGGCGGCTTTCACCACCGTTCCGCCGGTGTCGATCATGTCGTCCACGATCACGCAAATTCGATCCTCTACCTCACCGACGACCTCGAGGATCTGCGCCACATTGTGAGCGGTGCGCCGCTTGTGCATGATCGCCAGGGAGCAACCCAGGTAGGCGGCGTACTTCTCGGCTGTGCGCACCCGCCCGGCGTCGGGAGAGACCACGACCAGTTCGCTCTCGCCCGCGAGGTTCTCCTTCATGTAGGAGGCGATCAGGGGAACCGCCGACAGGTGGTCCACCGGGCCGTTGAAGAAACCCTGGATCTGCGGGGTGTGCAGGTCCATCGTGATCAACCGGTTGGCCCCGGCCGTTTGGAACAGGTCGGCCATGAGCTTGGCGGCGATCGGCTCGCGAGCCAGGGTCTTCTTGTCCTGGCGGGCGTAGCCGAAGAAAGGCACGACCACGCTTATGCGCTTGGCGGAGGCGCGCTTCAAAGCGTCGATCATGATGAGTTGTTCCATAATCTGGACGTTGACCGGGTGGCAGTGGCTCTGGATCACGAAAGCGTCCGAACCGCGCACGCTCTCCCGGAAGCGAACGTAGATCTCACCATTGGCGAAGTCCGAGATGTCGACTTCCCCGAGGCAGGTTGCCATCTCGTCGGCGATCTCCTCGCCCAGGAGACGGTTGGCCCTCCCGGAGAAGAGCATCAGGTGCTTCTTGGTGACGATCTCTAGTCCACTCACGGCCTACTCCCCATCCTTCGCCTTGCGAGCGCGCCGGCGCTTCGCGTAGCCCTCGATGTTCTGCTGTTCGGCGCGTTCGATCCCCAGCGCTCCCGGTGGCACGTCCCTGGTAATGGTCGAGCCCGCCCCCGTGATGGCTCCTTTCCCGATCTCCACCGGCGCAACCAGCATGGTATCGCTACCGATGAAGGCGGCGTCACCGATGCGGGTGCGGTGCTTGGAGTAGCCGTCGTAGTTGCAGGTTATCGAACCCGCGCCCACGTTCGCACCGGCGCCGACCTCGGTGTCGCCCATGTAGGAAAGGTGCGGCACCTTGCTGCCGGCGCCCACATGAGTGTTCTTCAACTCGACGAATGAGCCCGCCTTGGACCCCTTCTCCAGTCTCGTCTTCGGCCGCAGATAGGAAAACGGGCCGACGCTCGCGTCCGGACCCACCTGCGCGTCCACCACCACCGAGTAGGTCACGCTCGAGCCGTCTTCCGCCAGTGCCCCAACCATGCGGGTATTGGGACCGATGGTGCAGCCGGACCCGATGCGCGTGCCCTTCTCCAGATAGCAGTTAGGAAGCACGGTGGTGTCCGCTCCGATCTCGACGTCCACGTCCAGGTAGGCCGAGGACGGGTCCACGAACGTCACGCCCTCGTCCATCAGCCGCCCAACGATGCGCGAGCGGATGATCTCGGCGGCCTCCGCGAGCTGCCCGCGAGTGTTGACCCCGCGCGTCTCTCGCTCGTCGGGGGCCAAGACGGTGAACACGTGCTCGCGCCACTCGCGCAGCACCGCCGGGACGTCGGTCAAGTAGTACTCGCCCTGGGCGTTGTCCGGGCGCACCTCGGCGATGGCGGCAAACGCCTTGGCGCGGTCGAAGCAGTAGATGCCTGTGTTGATCTCGTGGACGGCTCGCTCATCGGCCGTGGCGTCGGCCTCCTCGACGATGCGCATCAGTTCGTGGTCGGCGTTGCGGATGATGCGCCCGTAGCCCCTCGGGTCGGGCAGGTTGGCCGTCAGCAGGCTCGCCGCCGCCCCCCGATCCCGCCGGAACTGCGAAAGGCCGCGCAACGTCTCGGCCGTGAGCAGCGGGGTGTCGCCGGGAAGCACCAGAAGATCGGTGATCCCTTCGGGAACCGCCGCCTCGACCTGCGCCAGCGCATGCGCGGTGCCCAATTGCTGCTCCTGAGTGGCGAAGGCCAGTCCCTCGAAATCGAAACCGCGCGCCGCCGCCTCGACCTGCTCACGCCCCCGGCCGGTGACCACGATCATGTTGCGCACACCCAGATCGACCAAGGCCGAGAGCACATGCCAGATCATCGGACGCCCGGCGATGGGGTGCAGCACCTTGGGCAGAGAGGACTTGAACCGCTTGCCCTCCCCTGCCGCCAGCACCACCGCCGCCAGCCGGTCCATGATCGCCTCCAATGCGCCCAGCCAGTACTTTCGTCCATCCCGGTCGCTCGCTCCCGCGACGCGCTCTCTTGCTGGCGCGGGAGGCGTCGATCCCCCACTTCGAGATCCAAAGTCTCGCGTGCTGCCGATTACACCACGCGCCATCGGCCCGACACGCGGGCCGAGGCCATGCTAGCAACATCTGCCGCGCGGAGCAGTCCCCGGACTGAGAACCCGTCCCGAGCCCCGCTTCGCGCCCGGGTTCGCGCCCGGGTTCCAAGCTGGGCCCAGGACGGGACGCAGAAGGAGCTCAGAAGAAATCCACGCCGGCGACCGGGGAATGCACGACCTCCACTCGGAGGAACTCTCCCACCACCGCGGAGGCAAGCTCTCGCGCATGTGGTTCCGAGCGGGCCAGCCCCATCATGGTCGGACCGCTGCCCGACATGCTCGCCGCCACCGCCCCCGCGTCCAGAACGGACCGCTTCGCCTCGGCCAGTTCGGGGCGCAGGTCGAACGCGGGAGCCTCCAGGTCGTTGCGCAACCCGCACGCGACTCCCTCCAGGTCTCCGACAGCGAGTGCTTCCAGCAGGTAGGACGGGTCGGCCAGGCCCGTCGCGCCCGCGCCCATCTCATCGAAGCGCGCGTAGACATCCCTGGTGGAAGAACCCACGCCCGCCACGCCCAGAACCCACCAAAGCGATCCCCCGGACGGTCTTGGCTGCAACCGCTCCCCGCGCCCCTCGGCGAGCGCCGTGTCGCCGTACAGACAGAACGGCACGTCCGAGCCAATGGTCGCGGCGGCCCCCAACAGCCCTTCCGGCCCCAAGCCCAAGCCCAGCAAGCGATCCAGACCGAGCAGGGCACCGGCGGCGTCGGCGCTGCCGCCCCCCAGTCCGGCGGCAACGGGGATCCTCTTTCGTAGCTTGATCGCCGCGCCCTCGCGTCCGCTCCGTCGCGACAGCTCCCACGCCGCGCGGAGCACGAGGTTGCCGTCGTCGACGGGAAGCGCCGCCCCCTCGACTGAGAGGGTGAAACCCGAAGCGGCAGAGACGATCTCCATCTCGTCCCACAGAGACACGCCCTGCATGACGGAGCGGATCCCGTGGTAGCCGTCGCGCCTGGGCGGCCCGACGCTCAGAAAGAGGTTGATCTTGCCCGCCGCGCGCACACGCACGGCATCGTGGACTCCGGAGACTCGGCTAGCCCCCAACCTCGGTCTTCTCCCTCAACCACTCGAACAGGGATTCCTCACATCCCTCGTCCCACAGGGTCACTTCCCCCATGACAACGTCCGCGTAGCTGAACGAGCAACGCCGCATGCGGGCCGGGCCCTCCATGACCTTGAGGATGAACACCCGCGGGTGGACTTCCAGGAGCTCACCTTGCTGGGTCACGAGCACCGGCTTGCGCCCGTGAGGGGCCCGAACCTTGATGCGCGAGCCGACCCGCTCGACAAGCTCTCTGCGGATCCGCCCCACCGGATTGGCGCCGACAATCTCCGACTCCTGCATCACCACGTCCTTTCCAAAGACAAACCGTGCCATTGTAGGCACGCCGCCGGGCCTCATCAACGAGCCGGCCTGGAAGCCTTGGTACACAGGGGTTCTGCCCAGCATGGATCCCGCGACACCGGGCTACAGCCGCACCTGCCGGGCAAGGGCGCAGAATTCCTCCACGCCCAGCATCTCGGCGCGGAGTGCCGGATCCACTCTGGCCGCCCGGAAGTCCTCCTCGCTGATGAGACTCTCCAGAGCCCGTCGTAGACTCTTGCGCCGCTGGGCGAATCCCGCCTCCACCACCCGCTTGAAGCAATCCCAACCGACCTCGCCCACGCAAGGCGCCACCGAGCGCTCGACCGCCACCATGACCGAGTCCACATGCGGCTCCGGGATGAATACCTTGCGTGAGATGGGGAACGCGACGCGGGCCTTGCCCAGCGCCGCCACTTTCACGCTGGGTCCCCCGTAAGTCCGCGATCCGGGCGCGGCTGCCAGCCTCTCCCCGACTTCCTTCTGCACCATGACCAGCAACCGGGAGATCGCGGGCACCTCTTCCAGCACCTTCAGAACCAGGGGAGCCGCCAGGTTGTAGGGGAGGTTGGCGACCATGAGCGCGGGAGGGGCTCCCACCGCTGCGGCCAGATCTACTGTCAGTGCGTCCTCCCAGAGCATCTCCACATTGGACACTCCGGCGAGGACCTCGGAGAGAATCGGCTCCAGGCGCCGGTCCACCTCCACCGCCACCACTCTGCGCGCCACCGAGGCCAGCCCGAGAGTCAGCGATCCGACTCCCGGTCCGATCTCGAGGACTGTCTCCCCGGAACCGATCCCGGCCCAGCGGACGATCTTGCGCACGGTGTTCGGGTCGGCGAGGAAATGCTGGCCCAGACTCTTGCGCGGCCGAATGGCGTGGCGCGCAAGCAGTTCGGCGATGCGAGCAGGACTCAGTAGTTCGGTCACTACCAGTCGAGGCGCACCGGGACTATCCCGGTGGAGGTGGATGCGATGTGGGCAAAGGCCGTGTCGGAGAGGTCGATGACCCGCCCCCCACCCCACGGTCCCCGGTCGCGAATGATCACGTTGACCGTGCGCCCGTTGTTGAGGTTGGTCACGCGAACCACGGTCCCGAAAGGCAGCGTGCGGTGCGCCGCGGTCAGACCCCGAGCACCGTACCAGGTCGCCTTGCCTTCCTGGTGACCCCGGTTGCAGCGGCAGGTCGGCTGTCCGGTACCCCGGAAGGCGACCTGGTCTTGAGGCTCGCTCACCCGCTTCTCCGCGACCAGAGTCCGGCCGACCTCCTTGCCGTCCGCGAAGCGAATCTCGTAGGTGCGCTCCAGCAGGCCCTTGCGCCCCCCCTGCTTCCGCACCAAGCCCATCTCCAGGTTGGGATCCGTCTGCACCCGCACCAGGAAGGGGACCTCCGTGCGTTCGACCTGGGTCTTCACCACAACTCGCACGACCCGGATGTTCATGCCGGCGGTGGGATAGAAATCCAGTCCCGGCAGGACCTCGTCCATCGGATCCGGCACGATCTTCAGCCCGGCCAAGACGTCCTTGACGGTGGCGGCGTTGGTGATGACCCGTTCGGTCTTGCCGTCGTGGGCAACGCTGATGCCGGCCGACTCCCGAACAGTAAGGACTGCATCGGGCCCAACACGCGTCGAGCGCGAGGGGTGCGTGAACGCCTGCCCGTCGCGGTTCAGTCCCAGCTCGGCCAAGGCCCCTTCGACCGTCAAAGCGGTCACCCAGACCTGGCGGGCGGTGCCGTTGAGAAGGATGGCGACGGGCTTGGCGTGGCGCACCACGACTGTCTGGCCGTCCCTCAAGTGTGTTTGATGCGAAGGGCGTACCAAGTCGCGGGCATGATGAATCAGCCCACGCCGCGAAACCAACTCACCGACGGTCGTGGCGGCCGTGCTCACCTGGACACGCGACCCGTCCACATCGAGGGTGACCCTCTTCTCGATGTGGAAATACAGGATCGACACGACGACAAGGCCGGCCACGAGAAGGGCCTGCCGCGGTCGTATGGCCATACACCTCCCGTATCTGGGGGGCAGCCCAACCTGGGGCCGACTCCCATGGGTACGAGCAAGATCCGCGACAGGGTAGCAAGGAGAAACCGCTAGGCGCAAGAGGTTTCCATGCCTATACCCCCGGGGGGTTAGCGCCGTTTTCGGGAGCCGTTGAAGCGCGGCGCCGCCCAACCTGGAAGAAGTACGGGAATGATTTGGAAAAAGCATTGGCGTTCCTCGATAGTTGTGGCTCGGGCACCCACTCGCGCGGGTCCTCGCGATCGGTCCTCGCGATCGGTCTTTATGGTCGGTTTTCACAATCGGTCCTCACAACCAGCACGAAGGGGGTCGCGGCGAAATGGCGAAGGTCGTGGTCGTCGGGGGCGGCATATCCGGCTTGGGCGCCGCATTCTCACTGCAGAAGGCGGGACTGGACGTCTCGGTCCTGGAGTCCGGCAAGGAAGTCGGCGGGCGGATGCGCTCCAAGTTCTGGCACGACGCCTGGATCGACCTGGGCGCCGAGTTCATAACCGACCGGGACACCGACTTCGACACCCTGGCCAGGGACCTGGGCATCTACGACCAGCGGGTCGTCTATCCGGGCGCCACGGTGACCTTCGAGGTGTGGCGCGACGGCAAGGCTCACCCCTTGAACTTCACCTACCTGACCAGCTTCATGAAATACGGGGGCATGAGCTTCGGGGCGAAACTACGCCTGGCCCGCATGCTGCCGGTGTTCGCGCGCCAGATGATGCGCAACCAGGGCCACAAGCACGACCCGGCGCGCGGAGCCTGGTGCGACGGCATCTCGGTCGAGGAGTGGCTGAACAAGGTGTCGCCGGAGTTCCTCGAATACGCGGTGGAGCCAGCCTACGAACTCTACTGCGGCTATGAGCCCCATATGATCGGCCGCGGCTTCTTCGTCTACCTGATGACCTCTTACCCCCAGGCCGGGATCTTCACCTTCAAGGAAGGCCTGGGGCAGCTCACCCGAACACTCGGCTCCCGGCTGAATGTGACCACCGGCGCCAGGGTGACGCGAGTGTCGGTGGGCGCAAAACCGGCCGTGGTCGACTACGAGGTGAACGGCAAGTCCGAACGGCGTGAGGCGGACATGGTCGTCGTCGCCGTGCAGGGCGATCGTGTCCGCAACCTCGTGAGCGGGCTGGACCCGGCCCGGCAGAAGTTCTTCGACCAGGTGACCTACACCCCCCATGAGTTGCCCTTCTACGAGGTTTCCGAAGCCCCCGAGGGAGTGCCGCCCAGCCTGTTCGTCCCGCGCAAGGAGGACGGCGTCGTCGCCGCCCTGGGATACGAGCGCGCCGCCACCAACCCGGAGAAGAAGTTCTTCCGGGTGTGCATGAAGACCGACTACTACCGTAAGCATGCTCACGTGCCGGACGCCGAGCACCTGCAGGGCATCCTCAACGAGGCCGCCCGCTGGTACCCGCACGTCCCCCCGCTCGTCCGAGACTCGTTCGTCAGCCGCTGGAAGGAAGGACTACCGGTATTTCCGGCCGGATACTGCAAGGCCGTCGGCGAGTTCGGGAAGCTTCCGCCGTTGCCGGGTGTCGCCTTCGCCGGCGACTATCTGACCGGCCCCTCCACCGGAGCCGCCTACGCCTCCGGCCTTCGCGCGGCCGACCAGGTCCTGAAACGCCTGGGATAGGCAGGCCCTGAAACGCCTGGGGCGAATGGCGAGCCGCCCACTGGAGGTCCATCGCGCATCGCAGCGGCGCATGGCAAGACCGGCAACGACTCAGCGGCTGGTCAGCAAATCGAACAGCAACCGCTTGAATCCCTCGGCGTCCAAACGCCGGCATAACTCGACGTTGGGCGGGTTACCCGTCACGCCCAGATGATCCACCACCAGGGCCCCCCGGGTCAGCTCACCGGCACACTCCACATCCACGTAGCGTGGCTCCCACTCCGCCAGGTCGGGCTCCAGCGCCGCCGCCATGGCCGAGGGGTCCGCCAGATCCATGTACCCCGCATGATGCTTGGCGGAAGCGAATGCCCAGAGCCGACGGGTCACATCGTAGGCAAACTCGGCCTTCGGGTTGCCCGACGCGCGCAGGCGCTCGCGAAACTCCCGGTCCACCAAGGCATCTCGCCGCGCTATGTCCCATCCGACCACCCGGATGGGCAACCCGGAGCCCACCACCTCACGAGCGGCCTCCGGGTCCACGTACATGTTGAACTCGCCGGCGGGGGTGATGTTGCCCACCCCATCACCGGCTCCCCCCATCACCAGGACGCGCCCCGCTCGCAGGCACGTTTCCTGATCGGCCCGAAGAGCCAGCGCGACGTTCGTGAGCGGACCAAGAGCTATCCATGTCAGCTTGGGTCCGTGCCGGCCAATCAGGTCCAGGGCGGCCTCCACCGCGCCACCCGTCGCCGGTTCACCCACCTCCTCGAACCAGTTGTCGCCCAACCCGTCGGCCCCGTGCACGTCGGTCGCGTAGGTGATCTCCCGCACCAACGGCGACGAGGCCCCCACGAAAACCGGGACATCGAGACGACCGCACACGTCAAGGGTCTTGAGAGCATTGCGCGTGGCCTGGTCAACGCACACATTCCCGGCAACCGTTGTCAGCGCAAGGACCCGGACGCCTGGATAGGCGAGAGCCATCATGATGGCTACCGCGTCGTCGGCCGCGGTATCGGTGTCGATCAGGAAAAGCCGCTCTTCGTCCAACCCGCTCCCCAGACAACTCGACAGACAACCCGACAGACCAACCGGCAAGTGCTCGCCGCAGTCCGGCCCATCCTCCAACCACGACCCTCCGGGTGAGGCGCCGGCGCCTATATTGTGGTGCGGCACGGACGAACGCAACCGGCGGACCCCCTGCGGTTTCTCCTGTGGGTAACCCACGCCAGGGCCAGCAAGGAGACGCCGAGCCCGACCTGAATACCTCGGCCCCCATCCCCCGTCGCGGGAAGCGCCCTTCCCTCCGCGAGGATCCCGGCCACTGGAAGTGATCTTCCACTGCCGAGGAAACCAGCAGGTGTGAACGTGACGGTGCGGGTTTGGAAGTAGCCGGGCACCAGTTCAAGCGCTCGCTCGGGTGTGGAGTACTGCTGCTCCATGTGCGCGGGCCCGAGGTCCACTGTGAAGGTGATACGTCCACTCCTGTCGGCGACCACCGTGCGGCTTGAGGAGCCGTCCGAAACGCCAACGCTTTGGCCCGGCTGGAGGAAGGATTCGGTGGTCACAGTCGTGGTGCCGGATCCCGTCAGCGTCACTCCCTTGAGCGAGGCGTCGCGTATCTCCAGGAACTCGGTGGCGCGCGTCCGGTCCGCCACGAAGGACCAACCCCAGACCGAGAAACTCGGCTCCACCGCGCGGTAGTCGAAGGAGGCGGGCGGTGGAGTCCCGAACGCCTTCATCATCCTCGGCCACCAGTTCACGAGATCACGCTTCCAGTACTTCCAGATGTGTATGCCGCCACGGAACTGAGTGGTGTGAGGGATGCCCTCGTTTGTAAGGGCCTGGTCGAAGTTGCGGGCCATATCCTCGATAGCGGCCTCCCCGGCGACTCCGGTCGGGTTGGGCGCGTCGTCCGGTTCCGGAACCCCGTTCCCATTGGCGATGTACAGGGACAAGCCGCCGAGGTTCGCGGCGAGGTCGGTGGGGTTGTTGCCGTGCCACCAGACCGCGTCATCCACCGGATTCCCCCAGACCGCGTAGGGATCATCGCCGTCAGGACCGTTGGAGTAGCAGATCACTTGCTCGGCTGCCGGGCTCTTGTCCGTGATGTCCACGGCTCCGGAGAAAGACCCGGCCGCGACGAAGAGGTCGGGGTGACGGGCCGCGTAGTGCATGGATCCGAAGCCTCCCATCGACAACCCCGCTATCGCGCGAGCCTCCCGTGTGGCGCGAGTCCGGTAGTGCGAGTCGATGTAGGGAATGAGCTTGCCGATGTGGAAGGACTCCCACGCATAGGCGCCGTTGCGCCAGTCCGAGTACCAGCCTCCCTCACTTCCATCCGGCATGACGACGATGACCCCGTCGGCGGCGGCGACGGTTTTGACGTCACCACTCTCCAGCCAGGTGTTCTCGTTCTCACCGTGGCCGTGCAGGAGATACACAACGGGGTACCTCGCCGATCCCGCCGGGTCGTAGCCGGCGGGCAACAGCACGTTGACGCGCACCCCGTTCAGGGTGAACGCGTCAACCGTCGGTCCAGCGGCGCGCGCCGCACTCGGCAGGAGCGACGCGAGCAAGACGGAAACACCCACCCAGCGCGCGATCCTGGCCCTATCCAACGGGGGTCGCCTCCCTCCGGTTCTCCGGCCGGCACGACTGTCCGGAAGGGTTCGCGTGATTGCCAAGAGTTGGTTCTGGAAGAGAGGATTCGCGAGGACCGGCACGGGTTCCTGCCGCCGTCTGATCTCACCCTTGTGCGGGCGGGTCTACCGACCAAGCGCTGCCGTCTGGGTTCTCGGGAGAACCTGAGACAGCCCACGCCTGGGGTCCTGACCTCGTCATTCGCCACAGCGGTCTTCGACGGTTTCGACCTTGAGCTCGGGGGGCAGGTAGAGACTGGGTAGGCGAGGCACGGTCACGAAGTGGAAGTAGCACCTCATGGCCTGAATGTGCCTACAGCCAGGCGCCGGATGGGGGATCTCTCCCACGCTACGACCAGCCCGTTCGGGCTAGTACGTGGGTCTTTTCGGGCCATCCGCGCGAATCCATAAGAGACCACCAAAACGGTCAAAAGGCGCTATTGCCGCCGCTTGCCGCCCGTGACTCAATGGGTTGGACGAATCTCACCTGCCGGGTGAATGGCAATCTAGTCGTAGGGGTATAGGACCGGAGTCGTTCCGTCGGATTGCGAGCCCTCGACCAAGGCGTTTGATAACTGAATACGGAGGTCCAGGGACGGGTGGGAGACCTGCCCCAGGGGAGCACACATCCCCCCAGCGGAGCGGATGATGACCCGGCTTCTAGCGGTGCCGGGATCGACATCACCCGAGAGGGGGTTTCCCCAATGAAAGCACGGATCATCGCCATTATTACAGCCCTCGCAAGCTTGTTCCTGGTTGCTGGAGCTTACGGCAGCGCTCGCCCGTAGGTTGGCCCGCCTGCCCGTCCCTGAACCCCCGTATTCGAAAGGAAGGGCCGATGCCCCCCATCTTCCCCGTCAAAGCCAAGGCGTACGCGCTGGCCGCCGCGGTAGCGGCGGCGGCGTTCTTGTGGGTCTTGGTCGGCCGTTTTCCTCCGCGCTCTTGGCCGGTCACCGCCGGGTTCGGTGCGCTCGTTCTGCTCTCAGAGACGTTCCCGACGCGCTCCCCTCGTGGGAGTGCCTACTACTCGGTGTCCTTCGTCGTCGTCGTGGCAGCCCTGGTCGCGGAGGGCCCTTCCACGGTGGCCCTTGCGGCGCTGGCAAGTGGGTTCGCCATAGGATTCAGAGCCCCGCACGTCGGCTGGTACGTCGCCTTCGAATCGGCCCAGCTCTCGCTGTCAACTGGTCTGGCCGCGTTGGCGTTCGTGGCCACCGGAGGGAAGGTCGGCATCGTGTCCACGTCGTCCTTCCCCGGGATCCTGGTTCCCATCATCGTGGCCACCGCGGTGGGCTTCCTGGTCAACAGTTTTCTGGTCTCCCTGTTCCTGGCTTCCATCCGAGGCGCGAAGGTCACGCGTGTGTGGCGCTCGAGCTTCGGCTGGACCATCGGCAGCCACTTCGGCTACGCGCCGCTTGGGATCCTGCTTGCCGGCCTCTACCTGGAGATCGGCCTCGCGGCGGTGGCTTTCTTGGTCGTGCCCCTCCTCGTCGTGAGAACGGCCTTCGCCAGCTACATGAAGGTGCGAGAAGCGTTCGACGCCACGGCCCGCGGGATCGTGGCCGCCATAGACGCCAAGGACGAGTACACGCGCGGCCACTCCGAGCGGGTGGCGCGCCTGGCCGAGTTGCTCGGGCTGGAGCTGGGACTGCCGGACGCGAACCTCCAGGTACTTGTGTACGGTGCCCTGCTGCACGACGTGGGGAAGCTTGCTGTCCCCAAGAGCATCTTGACCAAGCCGGCCAGGCTTGAGCCTGAGGAGTACGAGGCCATCAAGGAGCACCCCGCCAAGGCCTCCGAGGTCATAGGGGAGATCGAGTTCCTCAGCGAGGCAGTTTCCGGCGTGTACCACCACCACGAACGGCCGGACGGCACTGGGTACCCATCGGGTCTCACGGGAGAGGAGATTCCCTTCTTCGCGCGGATCATCGCCGTCTGCGATGCATTCGACGCGATGACCTCCTCACGGGCCTATCGCGGAGCCATACCGGTCGAAGATGCCATGACCGAGTTGCGGCGCGGGGTCGGGACCCAGTTCGAGCTCAGGATCGTGGAGGCGTTCGAACGAGCGGTTGCCCGGAACGGCTGGCCGGAAGCTCCTCAGGCCGAGGAAACCGTTGCACCGGTCGCCAGAGTCAGGCAAGCGCCGGTCAAACGTTCGAGACTGGTGACCGGAGCCAGGCAGGAGAGCGGCGATGTGGCCGTCGCCTAGGTCCATGCGGGCAACACCAGGGTACGCCGGCGCGCCTCCACCTGCGGCTTCGGACAGGTCCACTGCGCCCCACCCCCCGCTGACTCGGATGGGGGGCTGGATCATCGTGACGGCGGCGGCTCTCACTGTGGTTCTGCTCGCCTGGGGACCGGGCATTGTCAACCTGCGCAGGGACCTCATCTTCCTGGTCTTCGTGTTCATGGGCGAATTTCTTGGGATATCCCTACCCGGAGGGCGCAGCACGGCGGCGAGCCTGACGTTCTCGTTGGGCTTCCTGCTCCTGCCCGACCGCCCGAGTCTTGGAGAGGTCGCCGCCGTAGCGCTGGTGGCCGGCATGGCAGCCGCACTTGTGAGAAGCCGGACACAGGGTTGGCGCGGTCTTGTCGACCCCGCCCGTCGCGCGCTTCTTCTGCTGGCGGCGGCGGCGGCGGTCCAGGGGGTCCTGGGTGAGATCAAGGTCCTGCCGCTGGGCCCTGACCGCATCTCGGCCCTGACCGTAATCGGAGCCGTGGCGGTGTTCTTGTCAGCCGATGTCTGCTGGCGTGCGGTCGAGGAAGCTCTGCCTCGGTCGATCCCCGTCTTGCCGCGCGTGGCCGACGCGCTGAAGGTCCTGGGCCCGCCCTATGCAGCTCTTGGGGCGATGGGTTCCCTCGTTGCCCTGTCCTACCCCACGCTCGGGATCTGGACGTTGGTGCTGTTCTTGGTCCCGCTGTTTGCGACCCGCTATTCCCTCGAACGCTTCTCCTGGATACGCACGACCTACCTGCAGACCATTCGGACCCTGTCCGGCCTCCCCGAGATGAGCGGATACAGCGAGCCAGGCCACTCTCGGCGGGTGGCCGAGCTGTCCGGAGAGATTGCCCGCGAGCTTGGCCTCTCCTCGGCAGACGACCTGGAATGTGCCGCCCTCATGCACGACCTGGGGCGGCTGTCGTTACAGGAACCGGCGCCTTCGGCCAGTCAAGCCACCCCGGAGCAACGCCGAGCCGTGGCCCTGGTCGGGGCGGAAATCGCCGGCAGGAGCGGGCACCTGCATGACGTCGCCAACTTCGTGCGCCTCTCCGCCGAGCCCTACCGTCAGCACACAGAGGGCGACGACCCCGCAGTCCCGTTGGAGGCCCGGATCATCAAGACGGCGAGCGCCTTCGACGATCTGGTTCGCCCCGGCGGGCCCGGCCTGACCCCCTGGGATGCGCTGGCGCGGCTGCACGGTGACATGGCCTTCGAACATGACCCCCGAGTCGTGCGAGTTCTCACGAGGACCATTGAGAAGCGAGGACGGGGCGTGACGAGCCGGCCCGCGCGGACCTCTGGCTGACCGCGCAGGGCGGGGTGGCCGGGCCGTGCTGGCACCTCACTGGGGGAAGCTCGCGAGCTGGAGCTCGAGGTCCGACTTCAGGGCCACTCCGCTCTGCTTCGCGCTGATGTGTAGGTTCTCCTTGACGGAGAAACCGAGCGAAGGCGAGATCCAGAGGGTGCCGGTGTAGGAGCCGGTCGTGCCGTTCGTAAACTCCGCGTGCACCGCGAGGACGTAGGTCTCGAACTGCCCGGCCGGCACGGCAACGGTTTCCATGCGGACAACCCTGATCTGAGTCGTTTCGGTGCGGCTCTCACTGCGCGCAGTCGTACTCCAGGAGTCCCCCACCCTAAGCGGCAGCCGCATGCGCAGCAACGGCGGGGAGAAGTGATCCTCTGATGTCTCGCGTATCCCCATGCACGTAAGGGACATCCCCATGTAGGTCGTGTACACGCCGTCCGGCCGGTAGGAGAAGATGGTGCGCTCCTGGTGGTTGGGGCTGATGTTCCAGTCCATCACAATGCCGGAAGCGTCGTGCCTGGCCACCATATCGACCCGCTGTACCTCCCAACTGCAGGCGCTGGCGGGCCCGAACTCGACGCTCTCCTCGCCGGTGGCCCGGTAGGAGTAGGAACCCGCTTTCGGCGTGGCAATCGTGCCCGGGACGGACGAAGCGGGGGTAGGCGAGGAGGTGCGGGACGGCGTCGGCCGCGCGGTGACCGAGGGCGCCGTGCCGGCAACTGGCTCGCCCGTTGGCGAACTCGTCTCCGCTCCCGCCGTCTGGTCCCGGCCCGATGCGCCCGCCTCGGCCGGAGCAGGCTTCCCCCAGGCTCCGCCTGCGGAGAACCTGGGCGTGCCGCGCCTCGTCCACCATCCGTACCCCGCGAAGACTCCGACCGCCACCAACACCAGAGCCAGCGTTCCCACGAGAAGCTTCCGCCACATCGCTTTCCCCCCAGTGCTCGCCCCCGTAGGTACGGTACGCACCGAGCATTATCCCGATCCGCTCGCCAGGCCGAAGACCAACCGAGCGGTGGCGCTGGTCACCTCGGCGACCTCATCCACCGCTCGCCCGCTCAATCGGGCGATCTCCTCGGCGACCGCCACCACCCGCTCAGGCTTGTTCTCCTTGCCCCGCAAGGGATGCGGGCTCAGGAACGGTGCGTCGGTTTCGAGGAGCACCCGCTCCAGGGCCACCGCGGCAGCCGCCTCGCGGAGCTTGCCGGCGTTGGAGAAGGTGATGTTGCCCGCAAAGGAGAGGTAGTAGCCGAGATCCACGCAGCGGCGCGCGAGCTCGGCGTCACCCGAGAAGCAGTGCAACACCACTCGATCCGGCGCGCCCTCCTGCGCGAGGATGGCCAGCACGTCGGCGTGCGCATCGCGGCTGTGGATCGCCAACGCCTTGCCGGTCTCCTTGGCCAGGGCGATGTGCGCCCGGAAGGCCGACTGCTGCGCTTCGCGCGGGGCATGCTCGCGGTGGTAGTCCAGGCCGGTCTCCCCGATCGCCACGACCTTCGGCCGCGAGGCCAGATCGCGCAGTCGTTCCAGCGCTCGGGCATCGAATCCGGAAGCCGAGTTCGGATGCACCGCGACCGCCGCGAAGACACCCTCGAACCGGGAGGCCAGTTCCACCGCCACCTCACTGGAGGGCAAATCGGTGCCGACCGTGACCAGCGTCGCCACGCCGGCGGCAGCGGCCGCGGCGACGACCTCGCCGGGTTCGGCCTCGATCATGTCCAGATGGCAGTGCGTATCGACCAGATGCACGCTGGCTCCTGAGTGGAGAACGGCGCGGGCGCTCATCGCCCACGCGTCCACACGCTACTTGGTGACCTCCATGCGCGGGAAGAGCGGCTCTCCCTTGCTCACCCGCTGGCCGGGCACGCAGCGACCCCAGGCCGCCGCCTCCGGCAGACGCTGAGCCTCGAGCGGCTCGGCCATGCCGAGCATCTCCCAGAGCCGGGCCGAGGTCCGAGGCATCCAGGGCGAGACGAGCACCGCGATCGCGCGCAACGCCTCGCTCGCCGAGTACAACACGGTGTGAAGCCGGGCAGTCTCCTGACGCTTGGCAAGCGCCCAGGGGGCCTGGTCCTCGACGTAGCGGTTGGTCGCGCGCACCAACGACCACAGCGCGCCGAGCGCGCGGTCGTAGGCCAGCTCCCCCATCTCCCGGTCGATGCCGGCCACGGCCTCGGCGAGCACGCCGGCCAGCACGTCCTCGGCTTCGCCACCGGCCTCGCCGGCCGGCAGCACGCCGTCGCAGTAGCGCTCGACCATGTTGGTCACCCGGCTTGCCAGGTTGCCGTAGTCGTTTGCCAGGTCGGCGTTGTAGCGGTTGACCATCCCCTCGTAGGAGAAGGACCCATCCTGTCCGAAGGAAAGCTCCCTCAAGAAGTAGTAGCGATAGGCGTCGACCCCGAAGTCCTCGACCAGCGTGCGCGGGTGAATCTGGTTTGCCTTGGACTTGCTCATCTTCTCCCCGCCCACCAGCAGCCACCCGTGCGCCTGGATGCACCCGGGAAGCTCCAGTCCTGCAGCCATGAGCATCGCCGGCCAGGTGACCGAGTGGAAGCGCAGGATGTCCTTGCCGACGAAGTGGTACTCGGCCGGCCAGATGCGCGCGAAGCGCTCCGGGTCCGCGCCGAAACCCACGGCGGTCAGGTAGTTGATCAGGGCCTCGAACCAGACGTAGGTCACATGCTGGGGATCCCACGGCAGAGGGATCCCCCACGTGAAGCTGGTGCGCGAGATCGAGAAATCGTTCAAGCCGCCACGGATGAAGGAGAGCATCTCGTTGCGCCGTTCCTCCGGGCGCACGAAGTCGGGGTGAGTCTCGTAGTGCTCGATCAAGCGCTCGGCATAGGCGGAGAGGCGAAAGAAGTAGTTATCCTGGGACAGCCATTCGACGACCCGACCGTGCACGGGGCACGTGCGGCCCTCGGCGAGAGCGTCCTCGAGGTAGTAGTCCTCGCAGCCCACGCAGTACCAACCCTCGTAGTGGCCGAGATAGATGTCGCCCTGGTCGTGGAGCTTGCGAAGGAAGGTCTGCACGGCCACCGTGTGTCGATCTTCGGTCGTCCGGATGAAATCGTCGTTGGAGACGTCCAGCTCTCGCCAGGCGTCGATGAAAGCCGTGACGGTCTGGTCGGCCCACTGCTGAGGCGAGAAGCCCTTGGACTCGGCGGTATCGGCCACTTTCTGGCCGTGCTCGTCGGTGCCGGTGAGGAAGAAGACCTCCTCCCCCCGCAGGCGCCGGTAGCGCGCCAACACGTCCGCCGCCACGGTGGTGTAGGCCGTGCCGATGTGAGGAACGTCGTTGACGTAGTAGATGGGAGTCGTGATGTAGAACGGTTTGGACATGTGGCGGTTTCCTCCGGCGGCCGGGTTTCGCGGCGACGATTCTGAATTGCCCGCTTCTGGGAGAATGAGTATCATCCGGCCACAAGAGCCGGGCTGGACGGGAGAATGCGCCCCGGACAGCGTGCCCGATGGTATCCAAGGAGATCCGATGCAGTCCACCTTGCCCCGCGCGGTCAGACCAGTTGGCGTGCAGCGTCGCGTAGACGACCTGGGACGGATAGTCCTTCCTTCCGAGATGCGCAAGCACCTGGACCTGAAGGTGGGCGACGCTTTGGACATCGCACTTCAGGACGAGAGCATCGTGCTTCGCAAGGTCGCCGACAGTTGTGTCTTCTGCCGCTCCACAGACGACCTCCACATATTCCGGGACAAGCGCGTCTGCAAGTCCTGCACGGAGGCACTGGGCTCACTCTAGCCGCCCGGGACGAGGGCCCCGCCCCGGGTCTCACGCCTTACTCCGGCCCTCCCCGACCTCGGTCCCGGCCGGGCTTTCCCTCACGCTTGGCCATATCGACAACGGCCGAATACACCTGCCGCTTGGGCAGACCCAACTCCCGCGCAACCGCGGCCATGGCCGACTTGCGGTCCATGCCCTGTGCCTCCAGCCTGCCCACCGCCGCCGCCGCGTCGCCGGGACCGGTGGCCGGGATCTCGGCCGGAGGAGCTCCCTCGACGACCAGGGTGCACTCCCCCAAGATCTCGCGCGCCCCGACCTGCTCGAGCACCTCGGAAACCCTTCCTCGGAGAACCTCCTCGTGGAGCTTGGTCAGCTCGCGCGCCATCGCCACCTGCCTGTCACCCATCACTTCCAGCATGTCGGTCAGACAATCGGCCAACCGGTGCGGGCTTTCGTAGAAGACCAGGGTGCGCTCATCGGCGGCGAGTTCGGTAAGCCGTTTGCGCCGCTGGCCCGCCCGGCGTGGCAAGAAACCCTCGAATGCGAAGCGGGCCGAGGGCAGACCCGATACCACCAGGGCGGCAATCGCAGCCGAGGGCCCGGGCACCACCTCGACCGGGATGCCCCTGTCCACACAAGCTCGCACCAGGCGGTAGCCGGGATCCGAGATCCCCGGCATGCCGGCATCGGCCACGAGCGCCACGCGGCTACCGGCCTCCATCTTGGAGACGAGCTGCGGCAGGCGGGCCATCTCGTTGCCCTCATGGAAGGACACCTGACGGATGTGCAATCCGAAGTGGGAGAGCAACCGCCGGGTCACCCGGGTGTCCTCGCAGGCGATGAGGTCCGCGCGGGCCAGGGCCTGCTGAGCACGCGGGGAGAAATCTCCGAGGTTTCCCAGGGGCGTGCCGACGATCACCAGGCAGGCCTCGCCCGCCTCGGGATTCCCGGCAACCCCGGACACCTTCGAACCGCCCGGGGCGGAATGTCCGCGTTGATATACTGTGCGGCGGTCGGACCTCTTCCCCCGGGAGTTGCCTTGACTTCGAGCCGCACGCGGCGTCTGGAAGCCCTCGCGCCGCTCGCCATCACCGCCCTCGCCGCCGGGCTGCGCTTCTACCATCTGAAGACTCCCAACCAGATCATCTTCGACGAGACATACTACGCGAACGACGCCCACCGGCTCCTGCATCACGGCATCGAGGACGGCTTCGTCGTCCACCCCCCCGTCGGGAAATGGCTCATCGCCGCCGGTGAGAAGCTCTTCGGCTACAACGCTTTCGGCTGGCGGGTGGCGGCCGCTCTGTTCGGCTCGCTGACCATCCTGCTCGTCTACCTCGCGGCTAGGGAGCTGCTGAACACTATTGCCGGAGCGGCGGCCGCATCCTTGCTGCTGTGCCTCGAGAACCTCCACTTCGTGCAGAGCCGCATAGCCATGCTGGACATCTTCCTGTGCTTCTTCATCGTGGCCGCGTTCTGGTTCTTGATGCTGGATCGCCGCTCCCTGGAGAAAACCTCGCTCAGAGCCAAGGGGTGGGCGCCCGTGCCCCCGACGCCGTCCCCGACCGCGAAGCCAAGCCAACCGGAGGAGGAGGATGCGCCGAGCGAGTCCTGGGTAGCCGCGCTGAAGCAGGACCTCTACTCCGAGGATTCTCTCGAGGAGTCCGCCCCGGCGGCGACCTCCTCGGCCGGAACCCTTGCCGCCGAGTGGGCTTCACCAGGAGTCGTGGCGGCAGTTCCTCCGGAGGCCGGCTTTGATGGACCCCCGGGCAGCAATGAGTCTCAAGTCGCCGGTGGGGCCCTGGGCGCCGGCGGGGCCTCCACAGTCGGACCGGTCAGCGATGAGCCGGCGGGTGTGACGCGCCGGAGGCGGGTCTCGGCGGGGGCCGGAATCTGGAAGCGGCGCAGGGTATGGCGCTATCTCGCCGGCCTGGCCATCGGCCTTGGAGTCGCCACCAAGTGGTCCGCGCTGGCGGCCCTGTTCGGCATCGGGGCGCTGTCGCTGGTGTGGGAGGTCACGGCTCGGCGGCGGGCGGGCTTTAAGGGTATCTCGCTGCGCACGCTGATCGACGAGCTTCCCAGCCTGCTCATTGCCTTCCTGGTCATCCCGCTGGCGGTCTACGTCGCCTCCTACACCGTGTGGTTCCTGCGCGAGGGCACGGGATTCCCCGGGGTCTTCGTGGCGTGGTTCCACAACCAGCAGGCCATCTGGCACTACCACGCGACGCTGGACGTGGATCACGCCTACAAGTCCAAGGCCTGGTCGTGGCTGGTGATGCGCCGGCCGGTCTCCTACTACTGGAAAGGCCCCGGCACCGAGGTGCTCGGAATGGGAAACCCGGTCGTGTTCTGGGGGGCCCTGCCGATGTATCCGTACCTGGTCTGGCGAACGATCAAGAAGGACTGGCGCGCCGGCGCGATTCTCACGCTATTCGCCATCCAGTTCCTGCCCTGGGCGGTGGCGACCCGTCCGCTGTTCTTCTTCTACATGCTTCCGATGGTGCCGTTCATGTGCCTCGGGCTTGCCTACGTTCTGGAGCGCATGGCCGTGCGCCCGGCAGGCAAGGGGTTTGCCGCCGGCTATCTGGTTCTTGCCGCCGGCGCCTTCTGGTACTTCTACCCGATAGTCGCCGCCTGGCCGCTTTCGGGCAACGACTGGCAACTTCGCATGCTCTTCAGGAGCTGGATCTAGCGCTTGGAGCACCATGACTTCTGACGCACCAGCCATCGAAGAGCCCCAAGTCGCCGGGATCCAGGCGCTTCCTCGCCTGGAGGTCCACCATTCCCTTGGCAGCTCACCTCGCGGCCTGAGCACCCAGGAAGCCGCCGCCCGGCTGACCAGGTTCGGGCACAACGAGCTTCCTCGCGCCAAGAAGCGCCCGATCATCTTCCGCTTCCTCCAGCAGTTCACCGATCTGTTCGCGGTGGTGCTGGAGATCGCCTCGGCGATCACCTTCCTCGCCTTCCTGGTAAGCCACCCCCACGATGTCGGCAGCCTTCAGCTTTCGATCGCAATCCTGGGAGTCGTCCTCCTCAACGCCGTCATCGGGTTTATCCAGGAATACTCGGCCGAGCGCACAGCCGAAGCCCTCCAGGCCATGGTCCCCCGCGCCTGCCGCGTGATCCGCGAAGGCGAGCGCATGGAGATACCCGCCCGCGATCTGGTACCCGGTGACGTCGTGGCCCTCGAGGCGGGGGACGCAATCTCGGCCGACTCCCGCGTCGTCGAAGCGCACGATCTCTCCGTCAACAACGTCGCTCTCACCGGTGAGAGCGACCCGGTGGGACGAACCGACGATCCCTCCGCTCCGGAGTCCGAGCTGATCGAATCGCGCAACTGCGTGTTCATGGGCACCTCCGTCGTCAACGGAACCGGCAAGGCGGTCGTGTACGCGACCGGTCTGCAGACGGAGTTCGGGCGCATCTTCCGGTTGACCCAGCAGGTGACCGAGGAGAAGAGCCCGCTGCAGCGACAGGTGGCCATGATGGCCAAGCGTGTTGCCGCGGTGGCCGTCTCAATCGGCGTTCTGCTCTTCGCCCTGCGCACCGCGACCCACTCCCCCATCGTGGAGTCGTTCATCTTCGCCCTGGGAGTCATGGTCGCCCTGGTCCCCGAGGGATTGCCGGCCACCCTGTCGGTTTCGCTGGCCATCGGCGTGCGGCGAATGGCCAAGCACAATGCCTTGATCAAGAAGTTGCTGGCCGTTGAGACCCTCGGCTCCACGACGGTCATCTGTACCGACAAGACGGGCACGCTCACCAAGGCCGAGATGACGGTCCAGGCAGCATGGGCTTCCGGCCGCATGCATTCGATCAAGGGAGTCGGCTACGAGCCGGTGGGCGAGGTCGAAGACGCCGCACCGATCGTGGGTCTGTTGCGGGCGGCCGCCCTCTGCGCGGACGCCAAGCTCCTGGCACCGGACGACTCATCCGGTTGGCGCATCCTGGGTGACACCACCGAGGGCGCCATCGTCGTGGCCGCCGCCAAGGCCGGCATCTACGCGGACTCAGAAGCCCTCAAGACCCCGCGCGTGGGCGAGTTCCCCTTCGATTCCGACCGCAAGCTGATGTCCACCATCCACCGCGTGGACGGCAACTTCGAGAGCTGCGTCAAGGGCTCGCCGCGGGAGTTGATGGCCCGTTGCTCACACGCCGACTGGGACGGCCAGATACTCCCCCTGGACGACGAGCTGCGAAGCAATATCTCTCAGGCCAACGACGCCATGGCCGCTCAGGCCTTGCGCGTTCTCGGGGTCGCCCGCAGAGGCGTCTCCTCAGCGCGGCCGGACCAGCACGAGGCCGAGCAGGACCTCACTTTCCTTGGCCTGACCGGGATGCTGGACCCCCCGCGGCCCGAGGTGACCAAGGCCGTCCAGCAGTGCCGCGCAGCCGGAATACGGGTGATCATGGTCACCGGCGACTACGGGCTGACGGCCGAGGCGATCGCCCGCAGGGTTGGGATCGTCGTGGGAGCGCAACCCCGGATCGTCAGCGGCCATGAGCTGGAGGACATGAGTGAGGAAGATCTCAGGGCGACCCTGGCGGTCCACTGGGAGATTGTCTTCGCCCGCGTCAAGCCCGAGCACAAGATGCGCGTGGTAGCCGCTCTGAAGGAAATGGGCGAGATAGTCGCGGTCACCGGCGACGGCGTGAACGACGCTCCCGCGCTCAAACGCGCC
>JBBAAN010000006.1:0-59158 GCA_041658225.1 Actinomycetota bacterium | reverse complement strand
TGGTCGGGATGAGGCAGACGAGCAGCGCAACAAGCACCACCATCGACTGCTCGGCTCGGGAGTAGATCGCAAGCGGCTGGAGGGTGACGACGGCGAGCAGGAAGACGATCGTGAGCCCGGCCAGGAGGATGTTGAGGGCGATCTCGTTCGGGGTCTTCTGGCGCTCGGCGCCTTCCACCAGAGCGATCATCCGGTCGAGGAAGGTCTCCCCCGGCTTGGAGGTGATTCGAACCACGATGCGGTCGGAGAGCACTCGGGTTCCGCCGGTGACGGCGCTGCGGTCTCCTCCCGCCTCCCGGATAACCGGTGCCGACTCCCCGGTGATGGCCGACTCATCGACAGAGGCGACCCCCTCGGTGACTTCGCCATCTCCCGGGATTACTCCTCCGGCTTCCACCACACACAGATCGCCGGGGCGAAGCCTGATGGCGGGGAATTTCTCCTCTGTACCGTCCGCTCGAAGACGCCGGGCGATCGTCTCCTGTTTGGCCTTGCGCAGCGTCTCGGCCTGTGCCTTCCCTCGACCCTCGGCCACAGCCTCCGCGAGGTTGGCGAAGATCACGGTGAGCCAGAGCCACACGATCACCAGCCCGGGGAATAGGCCGGGGTGGCGGAGGAACAGGAAACTGGTGAGAACCGAGCCCACTTCCACGACGAACATCACGGGGTTGCGAGCGAGGGTGCGAGGGTCGAGCTTGCGGATCGCGTTGGGCAAGGCCCTCAGAAGGAGCTTCCAGTCAAACGCAGATGCCGAGCGTGACGGCTGTCTCATCGTGCCAGCCCCTCCAGGATCGGTCCTAGGGACAGCGCGGGGAAGTAGACGAGGGCCGTCACGACCACAACAACGCCGGCGAGCAGCCCGGTGAACAACGGGGTGGTGGTGGGAAACGTCCCCAGTGAGGGAGCGACGGGCTTCTTCGCGCCCAAGGACCCGGCCAGGGCCAGGACGAGGACCATGGAGCCGAACCTGCCGAGGAGCATGGCCAGGGCGCCCGCGATGTTGAAGAAAGCCGTATTTCCGGTCAGGCCACCAAAGGAGCTTCCGTTGTTGTTTGCCTGGGAAGCAAAGGTGTAGAGAACCTCGGAAAGGCCGTGTGAACCCGGGTTGAGAATCGAGGCTCGGGTTGACGGTAAGACCAGTGCCACGGCCGTGAGGGTGAGGATGGCGGCCGGGACCAGCAAGATGTACAGCGTCACGAGCTTCATGTCGCGCGGCTCGATCTTCTTGCCCAGGTACTCGGGGGTCCGGCCGACCATCAGTCCCGCGAGGAATACCGACAGAATGGCCAACACCAGGATGCCGTAGAGACCGGAGCCGACCCCGCCCGGGGTGACCTCCGAGAGCATGATGTTGACCAGCACAACCCCTCCGCCGAACGGCGTGAAGGAGTCGTGTGAGGCGATCACGGCCCCGGTCGAGGTTCCGGTGGTGCTGGCCGCAAACAGGGCGGACCCGGGGACTGCGAAGCGAACCTCCTTGCCCTCCATGTTGCCGCCGACGACCTGGGCGGGGAACTGGGGGTTGCTCGCCGCTTCGAAGTGCCAGGCGAGGAGCGCGGAGCCCAGCCAAAAGATCAGCATCACCGCAGCCAGGACGTGGCCTTGGCGATGGTTGCCCACCATCCTTCCGAAAGCCCCGGCGAACGCGAACGGTATGACAAGAAGAAGGAACATCTCGACGAGATTCGTGAGGGCGTTCGGGTTCTCGAAGGGATGCGCCGAGTTTGCGCCGAAGAACCCGCCACCGTTGGTCCCAAGTTCCTTGATCGCCTCCTGCGAGGCGACGGGTCCGCCGGGGATCGCCTGAGCGGACCCCTGGAGTGTGCGCACCGTCTCGGGTCCGTGCAGGTTCTGGATCACTCCCTGAGACACGAGGAACACCGCTGCCACGAAGGCAATCGGGAGGAGTATTCGCACGCACGCGCGAACGATGTCGACCCAGAAGTTGCCTAGCTTGTGGGACTCGGACCGCACGAGGCCCCGGATGAGGGCCACGGCGACAGCCATGCCCATGGCCGCCGACGTGAAGTTCTGCACGGCCAAGCCAAGGACCTGAACGAGATGACCCACGGTCTGCTCGCCCGAGTAGTTCTGCCAGTTCGTGTTGGTGACGAATGAGACCGCCGTGTTGAACGCAAGCGCCGGAGGCACTGCCTTGTGCCCCAGGGATAGGGGCAGTGCGGCCTGGAGCCGCTGAAGCGCGTAGAGAGACAGGACGCACGTGGCGGAGAAGGCCGCCAGCGAGACCGCATATCCGGTCCACCGCTGCTCAGTCTCTGAGTTCACCCCGGCAGCGCGGTATATGGCGCGCTCGAGAAGAAGGTGGCGAGGAGAGGTGAACACCCAGGCTATGTAGCGGCCCAAGGGGCGATATGCGGCCACCACGAGAACGACCAGGGCGAGCAACTGGAGCCAGGCTGCCATCTAGAACCGTTCCGGGAAGAGCAGGGCGATCAGTAGATAGACGACCAGCCCGATGGCCAGGGCAAGGCCAACGAGACTCTCGGTGTTCACAATCGCTCCAGTGCTCGTGTGAGCGCTGCCATGAGCCAGAAGAACGCCACCGTGCCCACCAGCACGATCACGTCGGCCATGGCCCAGCACCTTCTTGTGTTCCCTTGGCGGACGGGCGTTCGGGGCTGGCGTCAGACGATGCTGGTTCCTCAAGCGGGGACTGCACACCCCAGCCTCTCCGTCCGCACTCTCGATGTGGGACCGCGCGGGGGATTCGGTGGAGACTCACCGGATGGGGGGGAGTCATCGGACGAGAGTCGGGGGTGGCCGCGCGCGCGGTTGGCACGCCGACCACGTGCACCGTGAGCGGCTGCCCAGGATGCGCTAAGGCACGTCGCAGATGCCAGGCTTTCCGGAATGCCCAGGAGAATGCACCGAGCCCCATCAAGGTCAGGACCGGATCCGCTCCCGACCAGTGGGCCAGGTGAAGTACACCGTAGGGCTTGTCGAAGAAGAAGTTGTAGAAGAGGCCGGCGAGCAGCCCGTTGAAGGTTGCAGCTACGGGGCCGAGGAGGCGCGAGGCGATCACCACCGCAAGGGCGATGGCCGTGAAGAAGTACTGTGGGCCCACGAGAGCGCGCGCAGGCATGAGCAAGGCCGAGCCGGCGAGCAACCCGAAGAACGACACCAGCAGCCAGGTCGCGCTCCGCAGCAACCTATCCGGGTCCGCACTCATTGGAGCACTCATCGAAGGCGCCGCCTTCCGTGTTCCGATCCAAACCTGCCTCGCTCCGATCCAGGAGGGGCAAGACCATGATGCGGTCCTACGGGCGCTTCAACGGGTTCCTTGACGGGTCCTTGACGGGCCCGGCTCAGTTCTTGTCGTTGCCCTGACGGCGAGCGCGTACAGGTTGACCGGGTATCTGTCCGTCCGGAGCTTCGCGAAGGCTTGGCTTCCTGTCACGCTCGGAGCGGGCTCCCACCACTCGCAGCCTGCTCGGCTGTGGCGCAAATGAGGTGTGTGCCCCCAGCGGGATTCGAACCCGTGGTCGCCGCCTTGATAGGGCGGAATCCTAGGCCGCAATCGCTCGTTGGTGCTTGCTCCGGCGTGGGCAGGCTGTAGTTTGCACGTCATCATGGACTTCGTCGGGCGCACTGCCACCATCACGTGCGGGAGCGTCGGATGACCTGGCGATACGAGGACGGTGGGCCTCGACGCAGGCAGGTCACATGCGGCTCGCTTGCTGTTACGCCGGGCGACCGGCTCGAAGCCACGACACGGGTGGCACCGGCGGTCACCATGGTCGTCGCCGGCGCTGATCGCGAGCTGCTGCTCCTTCGGCATTCGGTGGGCGATGATGCCGTTGCCTTCGTCGAGCAGATCGACCCGGTCACGCTAGAACCGGTTCGGACGTCGCCCGAGTTGCCGGGCGGACCAGTGTGGCCGGGCGGGCTGGGCGTCCACGACGACGGGTCGGTGCACGTCGTGTTCGGCAACCACGCGCATCGCCTCGACCGTGACCTGCAGGTGATGGCGTCCGTGCGGCTGCCCCAGCAGCGCCCCTACAACAGCTTCGTGCCACTCTCCGACGGCCACCTCGCTACAAAGGATTTCGCCGGCTCGCGTCCCGGCATGCCTGTGCCGGCGGCGGCCCGCGAACCCTGTGAGATAGTGATCCTCGAACCGGAGCGGCTCGACATCGTCGCAACGCTCCAACTGCCCGAGCCGTCGATCGCACGCCTTTCTGCCGACGGCAACACTGTGTATGTCGTCGGTGACACCAGCCTGCTCCGCGCTCGCTGGAACGGCACCTCACTGAAGCTTGATGAAGACTTCCATGTGCGGTACCGGATCGCCGGCGGGCAGACCTACGGCTGGGACTGCGTCCTCGCCGCCGGTGCCGCCTGGCTTCTCGACGACGGCGAGGGAAGCGAGCACTACAGCGGCACCCTGCGCGGACACGGTGTGTCCGCGGCGCCGCTGCACCTGATTCGTGTGGGCCTTCAGTCCGGCGATGTGGCTTTCGCGGAGGTGTGCGGCCTGCCCGGCGGGCTCGTCGCCAACCTGCCGGTGGTCGACGAGGTGCGAGGGATCGCCGTCGGCTACGACTCCGGCAACGGCAAGATGACCGGCTTTGACCTCGACACGCTGGAGGTCCGCTGGCGTCGGGACCAAGACCACGGTAGCCATCTGGTGCTCTACGAGGACAGCGGAGAGCTGGTGACCGGCGACCATGCCGACGTTGTCGTGCTCGACATCGTCACGGGGGATGAACTTGCCAGGGCCGACACCGGTAGCGAGATGCAGTCGGTGCTGTTTCCCCTGCCCGGCTACGAGCGCGACGTGTACGTGTGCTCGTTCATGACGGTCAGCCGGGTGCGCGTCGCCCGGTAGCGGTGCGTGGGTCCGTAGTCGGACTGCTTGTGCACCCAACTGGACGGTATCCGAAATACCCTCCCCGACTGGTTGGTCAGACGTTCGCCGTGGCTGGAAGGCACGTCAAGGTGCGACGCAAGCGGTCCGGGCAACGTCCGCCGTCAGGCGTCCACGGCTGTCATCCGCCCCCTGTCTCGGACAGGAAGTAGCGCCGGCGGGGGTCGTGTGGACCGGCGCCCACCTCCACCACCAGTCCCAACTTGACAAGCGAGGCCAATCGCGAGCGGGTCGCCCGCTCCGATCGGTCGATCCGCCTGGCGATCTCGTGAGTCGATAGCCCCTCTCCAGCCGAGAGCATCTGCAGGATGGCCGCGTCGACCTTCTCAAGCTTGGGACGCCTGATTCGGGAGGAGGACAAGGTGAGGCGGAAGTGGATCCCGATCTCCTCGAGCAACGGAGCGGGCAAGCCGGCCTGCTCGCAGGCGGCCGTCATGCGTTGGATGCCGCTTCCCCACTGCTCGATCAACCCAAGCTCGTGAAAGACCCTCCCGATCACTCGGTTACGCAGCTTCGAGATGCCCCTCTTGACCTCGTCGATTGTCAGACCGAACGGCAGCAGTCCTGGGTTCTCCACCTCGATGCGGTCGTCGAAGACAGAAAGCCGGATCGGCGCACCGTGCTGTGCGTAGTCGGCGTGAACCACGGCGTTGACCACCGCTTCGCGGACGGCCTCCAGGGGGTAGGTCCAGCGATCCATGCGGCGCACACCCCTGATGACTGCCTCGCGAGCGGTGTTCCTCTGGACGAATCGGATTGCCTCTTCGACCGCTGGCACTAGGTGCGTGTGGATCTCAGCGGTGTCGATGATTCTCCGGCGATCCGTGCCGACAAACCGGCCAGCCTGGATCCACGCGTCGGGAAAGTGATGCTCACGTTCCTTGCCGAACAGGAGAATCCCTCCGACTGTGGGGACCACGCGCGCTTGGTATCTCGTGACAAGGCGAAGTGTGATGAGGTCGGTTTTCGTCAGCGCCCGGACTGGGACGAACAGCTCGGAAGCAGCTCGGAAGTCGATGGCTTCCGAGCTGAGGCCCGGCACTGGCTGTTCGTCGAACGATTCGCTCCGTGCGTGGCGGCGCAGTCCCTCGATCAGTACGGGGTCGGCCCGGCGGTTCGTGGAGCCGACCCTTATGAAGACCCCTGCTTCCGGACCAGGCCGCCTCAGGTAGTGGGGCGTGGTGGAGCTCGGGTAGACGCGGACCGCCAAGATGTGAGTCCGCCGCCACGGGAGCGTCTCGATGTCTGGGATGACGGGCGGGCAAATGCTGTCGGAAACCAGATTGGCTAGCCGTTCCTCCGTGCTCAGCGGATCGGCGATTCCAACCATGCGGCGGGTTTCGTCCTCGACACCGAGGAGCACGATTCCCCCGGCCGTATTGGCGAAGGCCACAATCGTGCGGAGAACGCCGTCGGGCGACGACAGGTCTCGCTTGAACTCGAGGGTCTTGCCCTCGGGCTGCTTCAGGAGTGTGAGCAGGTCCATTGAGTCGGCATTCTGCTCGGAAGCGGTTCGGCATCAAGGGCTTGTGAGCAGATTGTGGAGAACCGCCGTCCCGAAGAAGCAGGATCCCGGGGACCCGCTCACGCCAGAGGTCACCAGGCCCTGGGGAAGGGTTGTTCGACCACCATTGGGTCGCTTAGCGCGTTTGCGCTGCTCACGACCCCCGGTGCACCCAACTGGACACAATCCGAAAACCCCTCCCCGTCTCGCGGGTAAGCCGTTCGCTCTCAGCAGACACCACGCCAAGATCCGACGCGAGGGTTACAGGCGCCAATGAGCAGATAGGCCACCGTCGACTCGGTCCCTTCGCGGCTACGCCCGGGCGTTGGAGATGTAGCTGGCCCGGGCGAAGTCCGTCCATAGCGTCAGAGTGGGGTGCCATCGACAATCTCGACCCGAGTGGGGATTAGGTCGAGAATCGCACTGTGACCATCCCCGCGTCGGCCACAGGTATGGCCGCACCTCGCTCCCCGCGTCGAATGACAGCGGCCGTGGTGGCCGCCCCGCTTGTCGCCGCTGTCATCGCAGTGCTCGCCCTCGTGGTCTTTCAGGGCCTGGAAGCACGGCGCGTCAACGCCCTCACCTGCGGCCACCTGTGGACGCCCTGTGGTGCGGTGCCGTTGGTGCGCCCCCATCTGTGGGCCGACCGAGACCTCCAGGCGGCTGCAGCGATCGCTCTCGGAATGGCCCTGCTGGCCCGGGGCGGGAGACGATGGGCATTTGCCGTCCCGGCGGTCGTTCTGGCGCTTGGGCCGCTCTTGGCTGGCGAGCTCCCTCGCGCCGTAGCCGGGCAGGGCTGGTCACAGCCGTGGGCCGGGGTTGCACTCGAACTCGGCCTCCTCTCCCTTCCCGCCGCCTTCGTGGCTGACGGCGCTCAGCCCGTTCGCACACGACTGTCCGACTTCGCCGCCCTTCTGTTGACCGGGTCAATCGCTGTGGTGCTGGCCCACACCTTGGCGTCCCACATCGCCGGAGTTGACTCCAACTCCCTCGCCACACTCGTCGCGATGTTCGCCTTTGGTGTGCTTGCTCCTGCCCGGTGGCGATATCGGGCGGCGCTCGCCGTTCTTCCCTTCGTGTTGGCACGAGCAGCCGTGGGGGCCAACGTTTGGCCGGGCGCTTCCTGGGCGGGATCAGTCGCCGTGCTGGGCGTACCGCTGGTGCTTGGGTTCACGGCACCTTCGGCCAGCCGGCTTCTGGAACGCGTAGGCGAATCATCAGCCACGCTCTTGGTGGGGGTGAACGTCTTGAACATCGCCGACGCGTTGCTCACTTTCCTCGCGGGGAGGGCTGGTGTCGCGACTGAGGCGAACCCGGTCGTGCGGCTCGTTGGCTTGCCGGCTAAGGTGCTTGGCGTCGGCGCCGCCTCCGTACTCATCGCCCGTTGGCGCCCGCGCCTGTTGCTCATACCACTGGTGGTCCTGGTTGGCGTCCTTGTCTATCACCTGAGTGGGTTGCCACATGGTGGCTGACCGCGTCATTCCGCTGCGCGGGATGCTCGCCGCAGGCGTGGCCATTGTGGCCGCGGCTGTGCTCCTCACCCGCCCGGCCGCAGTACCTCCGCGCCAGTTGCTGGCCCGCACGACGCCAGGGGGTGCCCGGGTGGTTGCCTGGTGGCGGTCCCCGGACGCCACGCACTTGTCGCCGCCGTGTGAGACTCATGGCTTTCTGAGTGTCGAGGCCGAGGTCGCACCCGGAGAGGCGGTGGGGACGGAGGACGCCGTTCCCGGCCCCATTCGGCGGTCGTCGGATGCCCGACTTGCGGTGCGAGCAGTTCCTGTCGGCAACACTGGCCGCTCGCTGCTGGTCGTGCACTCTGGGGGGCCAGAGGTCGTAGACGCCGAAGTGGGTGGCGTTTCCGTGGACCGGATGGCCGTGGTGGCCAACTGGGCGGTCTTGGAGGTGGCTGGGCCCAGCTGGACCGTGCGGGCAGCCGACTCGCCCGCCACCTCCGCAGTCAGCAGCACCGATCCGGTTAGTCTCGGGTGCCTTTCCAGCCAAACGTGAGAAGGGTCGCCCTGACTAGCCCCAGGGGTGAAGGGGGTGTGATCCATGGGTGCGATACGTCGAAACCATGAGAATGCCAGGGGCGGGCTTCGCCTCAGGGGACCGCGCGGACGGGCCGTGGGGATCGGGCTACTTACTGCCATGGCCCTGCTCGGTACCGGGTGCAGCAGGCAAGCCCCCAGCCGTCAACAGGCTTCATCGGCTTCAGCAACCACCAGGCCACAGACGATGGCGGGCTCCTACGCAGTGCTCTCATTCAACGACCTCGTGAACTACAGCGACGCCGCCGTCATGGGCACCATCACGGCGGCCACCAAGCCCAAGTGGAACTCGGCGTCCGGCAAGGCATGGACGATCGACCCGGAGACAGACGACCCGGTACCGGGCATGTACCGTGATGTGACCCTTCAGGTCAGCAGGGTGCTCTTCTCCACTGACAAGGTGGCGGCCAAGCAGGGAGACGATGTAGTAGTCCGGGTCCGGGTCTGCCTTGGGGACTGCCCCCAGACCAGAACCCCATCGACCCAACTAGCCGGCCCCACAGACGTTGGCAGCGAGGTCCTCTTCCTCCTCAAGCGCATCGAGTTCGCCTTTCAGGGTGACAAGAGGGTGGAAGTGACGGCCCTCTCAGGCCATTGGGATGCCAACTGGACCGTCAAGAACGGCATGGCCGTGAACGCCGATCCTCGGCGGAGCGTGCCCCTCGATCCACTGATCGCACGGATCCTGAAGGAAAGGGCCGCCGGCCTCGAACCGGATGACCAAAGCGGGATGATCAACCCTCTGGAGGCGACCCAGCCGTCCGTCGAGGAATCTCCAACGTCTCAACCGATGTCGACGGAATCCCCTGCGCCTCAGGTAGCACGCACCGGCTAGAGTGTCCTGTCCCTGAGATGTAGCGACATTTTCCCTGTAGCGTGACCACATCTTGGCCTTTCCAATAACCTGCTCAGGCGTGCGGCCCCTGGCCCACCTGCCTGATGTGCTCGCTGCGCCTGGTGCCTGCGCGACGCCCGCGCGGCCGTGGCGCGGATCTGTGTCGTGCCCCCGGCAGGACTCGAACCTGCGCACCCGGCTCCGGAGGCCGGTGCTCTATCCTCTGAGCTACGAGGGCGGCGACTCGATGCTAGCACGGGCGGCATTGCGTGCCGATTTGGCCTGAGCGGCTCTGTCGGGCGGTGTTATCATTTCGGCACTCGACGGACTTCGGTTCGCGGGTTCTCCTGTCGCTGCGATTCGCCTCGCCGTTGCGATGTTGACGTGCCGTTGCCGGGCCTACTCCGGGGGGCCGATGTGAGTGAGGGGGACGGAGCTCGGATCCTCGTAGTCGATGATGACGCGCTGATCCGGCAGCTTCTGCGCGTGAACCTCGAGTTGGAGGGCTACGAGGTGGCGGAGGCATCGGACGGCGAGGAAGCCATCCAGCAGGCGAGGGTGCTGTGCCCCGCACTGGTGCTCCTCGACATCATGATGCCGAAGCTGGACGGCTGGGAGGTTGCTCGCGTGCTTCGGGGCGACCCGGAGACGGCAGGAATCCCCGTCGTGTTCCTGTCGGCCCGGGCCCAGGAGTCGGACGTTCGGAAAGGGATGGAGCTTGGGGTCGCGGACTACATCACGAAGCCTTTTGACCCGGATGATCTGCTGGTCTGTGTGCAGCGGGTTCTCTCCGCGCACGCCCGTCCCTCCGGCTAGCGCCACTTTCTCAAGGTGCGGGGTCCACCGATGATCTCTCGCCGCATCTTGTCGCTTGCCACGGCTGCCTTGCGGCAAGCCAACGAGGCCGGGGATCTTTCTTGCCCCGAGGACCCGGCGATCGAGGTCACCCGTCCGCGCCTTCGTGAGCACGGGGACTGGTCGACGAACGTTGCCCTGGCCGTTGCCAAGCAGGCGGGCATGTCTCCGCGCAGGGTGGCTGAGATCCTCGTCCGGCGCCTTCCGGAGGCCTCCGAGATCGCCAAGGTCGAAATCGCCGGCCCCGGTTTCCTCAACTTCCACTTGGCCCACCGATTCTTCGAGGATCTCGTTCGCCGGATCGTGGCCGAGGGCGAGCGCTTTGGAGCCTGCGACCTGGGCGGCGGCGAGAGGGTCCAGGTCGAGTTCGTCTCAGCCAACCCGACGGGCCCCATGCACGTTGGCCACGGGCGTTGGGCCGCCGTGGGCGACGCGCTGGCCAACCTCATGGCTTTCGCCGGCTGGCAGGTCGAGCGCGAGTTCTACGTCAACGACGCAGGCAGCCAGATGGACGCCTTCGGCCGTTCGGTGCAAGCCGCGATTCGGCACGAGCCGATTCCCGAGGATGGATACAAGGGCGCCTACGTTGTCGACTTGGCCGAGGAGATGCGTGCCGAGGCGGGCGAAGCAGCGGCCGAGTGGCCGGTGGAGGAGATCCGCGAGCAGGCCTACGCCAGGATGATGGCCCACATCCGGGGCGTGCTCGAGGACTTCGGAGTCCACTTCGAGGTCTACTTCTCCGAGCGCACCCTGCACACCGCCGGCTCGATCATGAAGGTGGTCAATGACCTGGTCGCGGCGGGGCGAGCCTACGAACAGGACGGCGCGATCTGGCTCCGCTCCACCGAGTACGGCGACGACAAGGATCGCGTGCTCGTGCGCGAGGGCGGCGACCCCACCTACTTCGCCGGCGACGCCGCCTACTTCCTGAACAAGCGCGCCCGTGGGTTCGACCGGCTGATCTACCTCTGGGGCGCCGACCACCACGGCTACGTCAAGCGCAACCAGGCACTGGTCGCGGCACTGGGCGAGGATCCCAACCGTTGCGAGTACCTGATCGGCCAGCTCGTGCAGCTCCTGCGCGGCGGCGAGCCCGTGCGCATGAGCAAGCGCACCGGTGAGATGGTCACCTTCGCCGAACTGCTGGCCGAGGTCGGCCGCGACGCCGCACGCTACACCTTCCTGCGCTACTCGCTGGACTCTCCGATCGACTTCGACATCGAGGAAGTCACCCGAGCCTCACTGGAGAACCCGGTCTACTACGTGCAGTACGCCCACGCCCGCATCTGCTCGGTGCTGCGGCATGCCGCCGAGCGGGGTGTGGCGTTGTTGCCCATCGACCAGGCCGACCTGGGCCTGCTGGTTGATCCCGCCGAGATCGAGCTGATGCGCAAGCTGGCCGAGTTCGAGGAGTTGATCGAGCTTGCCGCCCGCCTGCGTGCTCCCTACCGGCTGACCCGCCTGGCCGAGGAGATCGGCGCGGCGTTCCACCGCTTCTACGCCGACTGCCGGGTCGTCACAGATGACGCCGCGCTCACCCAGTCCCGCCTGTGGCTGGCGACCGCGGCGCGAGGGATCCTGGCCAACATCCTCGGTTTGCTCGGGGTCGGGGCACCGGAGCGCATGTGATGGACGCACCTGAGATCGCCCGCATCCTGCCGCTGACGGCAACCCGCGACGAGCGCGGCCGGCTGTGTGTGGGTGGGCGCGATGTGGTGTCGCTGGCCGAGGAGTTCGGAATGCCGCTGTTCGTCTTCGACGAGGAGCATTTCCGCGCGATGGCCCGCCAGTACCGCAAGGCGCTTCCCGACGGCGACGTCTACTACGCGGGCAAGGCGTTCCTCGCAAAGGAAATCTGCCGCATCGTCGAAGAAGAAGGCTTGGGCCTGGACGTTTGCACCGGTGGCGAACTTGCGTGCGCGCTGGCCGCGGGCTTCCCGGTCGAGCGCCTGGCTTTCCACGGAAACAACAAGTCCGAACAGGAACTGCGCGCGGCCCTGGATGCCGGCGTTGGGCGCATCATCATCGACTCCTTCGATGAGCTCGACCGGTTGGCCGTGCTGGCCGGCGGGCGCGGGCGGGCCCAGCGAGTGCTGTTGAGAGTGACCCCCGGTGTCGAGGCTCACACCCACGAGTTCGTGCGCACCGGCCAGGAGGATTCCAAGTTCGGCTTCTCCGTCGCCTCCGGCGCTGCCCTCGAGGCGGTCCGCCGAGCCCTCAAGATCGACGACTTGGAGGTAGTGGGCCTTCATGCCCACATCGGGTCGCAGATCTTCGAGACGCGGTTCTTCGCCGAGGCGGCCGCCACCCTGGCCGGTTTCTGTGAGACCGTCCACGACGAGACGGAGACGCTCTTCTCCGAGTTGAACCTCGGAGGCGGCTTGGGTATCGCCTACACACGAGAGGACGATCCTCAGCCGATCGAGGCGCTGGGTGCCGCGCTGCATGCGCCGGTGCGGGCGGTTTTCGCCGGATTGGGCCTGCCCTGCCCGCGCATTGCCGTGGAGCCGGGCCGTACGATCGTGGGCGGCTCGATGGTGACCGTCTACAGCGCGGGCACCATCAAGGATCTGCCGGGCATCCGCACCTATGTCTCGGTGGACGGGGGCATGTCGGACAATCCGCGCTACATCCTCTATGGAGCGCGCTACGAGGCGGTCCTCGCCAACCGCTCCAGTGAGGCGTTCATGAGGCCCTACACGATCTCGGGCAAGCACTGCGAGTCCGGCGACGTCGTGGCCAAGGACGCGATGCTTCCAGATGACCTTGCGGTGGGGGATCTGATTGCCATCCCGGCCACCGGCGCCTACTGCTACTCGATGGCCAGCGTCTACAACAAGGTCCCCCGGCCGGCCGTGGTCGCTGTTCGCGACGGCAATGCCCGGGTGATAGTCCGCCGGGAAACGTGGGAGGATCTTCTGCGCTTGGAGGCGTAGCGTCGGGCCCCAGCAGGATGGCGTTCCGGTCGCGCCGGAGCCCGGAGAAAGCGGAGACAGACGTCCGGTCGCGCCGGAGCCCGGAGAAAGCGGAGACAGACGTCCGGTCGCGCCAGAGGCGGAGAGAGATGGAAGAGCGCAGGTCGATAGGGGTTGCGGTCCTGGGTTGCGGGATCGTGGGGTCGGGCGCCCTCCGGGTGCTGCATGCCAACGCGGACCAGATCGCGGCCCGGGTGGGTATTCCGGTCGAGGTCGTGGGAGTGGGCGAGCCCAACCTGGCCAAAGCCGAGGGCGTCCCGGTACCCGTCGAGCGCTTCACTGCCGACAGCCATGCTTTGGTCGTGCGTCAGGACGTGGACATCGTTGTCGAGGTCATCGGCGGCATCGAGCCGGCCCGCAGCCTGATCTTGGAGGCTATGGCCGCCGGCAAGCACGTGGTCACCGCCAACAAGGAACTGCTCGCGACCAGGGGCCCCGAGCTGTTCGAAGCCGCCAACCGCTTCGGTGTGGACCTCTACTTCGAAGCGGCGGTGGGCGGCGGGATTCCCTTGATCCATCCCCTCAGGGAGTCCCTGGCCGGCGACCGTGTGACCAAGGTGATGGGCATAGTCAACGGCACCACCAACTACATCCTCACCCGGATGTCTGAGTCCGGCTGCTCCTTCGGTGAGGCCCTGGCCGAAGCACAGTCCCTGGGCTACGCCGAGCGCGACCCTTCGGCCGACATAGAGGGATTCGACGCGGCGGCCAAGTGCGCCATCCTGGCCACGATCGCCTTCGATACCTCGGTTGTGGCCGGCGACGTCTATCGGGAGGGGATCACCAACATCACATCCCAGGACATCTCCTTCGCCGCTTCCCTGGGCTACGCGGTCAAGCTACTGGCCATCGCCGAGGAGCAGGACGGGGAGGTCGCGGTGCGCGTGCACCCCGCGATGATCCCCAAGTCTCACCCGCTGGCCGGGGTGCGCGATGCCTTCAATGCCGTTTTCGTCGAGGGCGAGGCGGTCGGTCAGCTCATGTTCTACGGCCGGGGAGCGGGCGGGAGCCCGACCGGTGCGGCGATCGCGGGAGACATCGTCGACATCTCCCGCAACTTGGTCGCCGGGGGCCGGGGGCCCGGCATGCCCTGCGTGGGATCACCCAAGCGCGTGCGGCCGATGGACGACACCCTTGCGCAGTACTACATCCTGCTCGACGTGGCCGACCGTCCCGGAGTCCTGGCCACGGTGGCGGGGGTGTTCGGCGACAACGAGGTGTCCATCCGCTCGGTCTGGCAGGAGGGAACCGGCGAAGCGGCCCAGCTCGTGCTGATCACGCACCGGGCCAGGGAGCGCGACCTTCAGGCGACCCTTCAGGGGCTGGAGCGCCAGCCCACGGTCTCGCGCATCGCCAGCGTGATGCGGGTGGAGGGATCAGAAGGGTGAGACGCACATGACGCATCTTTGGCGCGGAGTGATCGAGGAATACCGTGACTACCTGCCGGTTTCGGCTTCCACTCCCGTGGTCAGCCTGCAGGAAGGCGGCACGCCGCTCGTGCGCTCCAAGGGTTTGTCCGAGCGCACCGGCTGCGAGGTCTACCTCAAGTTCGACGGGGCGAATCCAACGGGGTCATTCAAGGACCGCGGCATGACGATGGCCATCTCCAGGGCGGTTGAGGAAGGATGCCGCGCGGTCATTTGCGCCTCGACCGGCAACACCTCGGCCAGCGCCGCCGCCTATGCCGCCAAGGCCGGTCTGGTATGTGCGGTGCTCGTGCCTCGCGGCCGGATCGCCAAGGGCAAGCTGGCGCAGGCGCTGGTGCATGGAGCCAAGGTTCTGGAGGTCGAAGGCAACTTCGACGATTCCCTCGAACTGGCACGGGCTCTGGCAGATACTTACCCCGTGGTCCTGGTCAACTCCGTCAACCCGTTTCGCATCGAGGGCCAGAAGACCGGCGCTTTCGAGATCTGCGACGCATTGGGCCGGGCCCCCGACATCCATGTGATCCCGGTGGGCAACGCCGGGAACATCACCGCCTACTGGAAGGGCTACAACGAGTACTCAGCCGCCGGGCACATCGACACCTTGCCGGTCATGCGCGGCTTCCAGGCCGCGGGTGCGGCTCCGATCGTGCTTGGCCATCCGGTGAAGGAGCCTCAGACCATCGCCACCGCCATCCGCATCGGAAACCCGGCTTCCTGGAGTTCCGCGGTCGCAGCGGCCGAAGACTCCGGGGGGTCGATCCGCGCCGTGACCGATCGCTCGATTCTCAATGCCTATCACTTGTTGGCCAGTACGGAGGGCATTTTCGCGGAGCTGGCCTCGGCCGCCAGTGTGGCCGGGCTGCTCCAGCTTGTGGAGACGGGGGATCTGCCGGCCGGGGCCACCGTCGTATGCGTGCTGACCGGCCACGGCCTCAAGGACACAGACTGGGCGATTGCCGGCGCCCCGGCGCCCGTGCGTATCTCTCCCGATGTGGGCGAGGCTGCTCGGGAGCTGGGGTTGTAGAGGAGACTCGAGCCGCGGGAGGCAAGTCCTCAGCCAATTCCGGGCGCGCGGGGAGAGATCCGCAGGACCACTGGTTGCTTTGGAGGGTCGGGAGATGCGAACCGGGGAATCCACCGGAGCCAAGGTGAGCGACGAGACGGGGGTTTCCGCGCGGGCAGGCGTGGAGACCGGAGTCTTGGCTGCCGCGAAGGGCCCCGCGGCGTCCGGCGAGGACGTACTCGTCGTGGCCCATGCGACCGCGGCGAATCTGGGGCCGGGCTTCGACTGCCTGGGTCTCGCGCTCTCTCCGGCCAACCGGGTCCGCCTGCGTTTCCGCGACGGCGCCGATCACGTCAGAGTGGAAGGCCATGGCGCCGGAGTGATTCCGACCGGGCCGGAGAACCTGTTGGTGCGCTCCGCCCGGGTCCTGGCCCGCCAAGCGGGTGCGGACTTGCCGGGTCTGGAAGTCGAGGCGGACAACGGAGTTCCGCTCGGCCGGGGGTTGGGTTCCAGCGCGGCGGCCGTGGTGTGCGGCCTTGTCGGTGTGCGCGCCCTGTGCGGCCTGGATGTGTCCGACGAGGACCTTTTGGGACTGGCTTGCCGAATCGAGGGGCACGCCGACAACGCGGGGGCTTGCCTGTACGGCGGAGTCACCCTGACATTTGAGTGGGAAGGTGCCTGGCGCGTGCGCAATCTCGAGGCCGAAGCGATCGTGCCGATTCCCGTGGTCTCGCCCGGTGCGTACGAGACTGCCGCTTCGCGCTCCCTCCTTGCCGATTCCCTGCCTCGCACCGATGCGGTGTTCAACGTGGCGCGCGCCGCGCTCCTGGTGGTCGCACTGTCCGGCGATCCCGAGGACTTGCTGGCCGCGACCGAGGATCGGTTGCACGAGCCGGCGCGGCTTGCCGACATGCCGGACACCGCTCGGCTGCGCCGCGCTCTTCGCGACCGCGGGATCGCCGCGGCGCTTTCCGGCTCCGGTCCTTCCCTGGTGGTGCTGGCCTCCGCGGTTGACTTCGAGTCCACGCGCCGGTGCGTCGAGGAAATCGTGGCCGAGACGGCCTCGGACTGGAGGGTGATGCCGGAAGGGTTTGGCTCCGCGGCGTCGGCGAGACGGATCCCGAGGCTCGACTGGGAGGGTGGTCGTGGCGACATCCAACCTCACTAGCCCCGAAGGGGAGGTCTTCGAGGCCACGTTCCAGACGGCCCCGCATGTCTTCGGCGCGACCAGGGCCCCCGGGGCGATGGATCAGAGCCATCGCCTGCTGGCCACCAAGGAAGGCGAGATCTTCTGCTATTCCGACGCCACGGGGAACATGGTTCCGGCCTCCGGGATGGGAATGGGGCTGTACTACCGGGACACGCGCTTCCTTTCGGGCCTGGTGCTGACGCTCTCCGACGAGGCTCCGGTGTTGCTGTCCTCCTCGGCCGAGCGCGCCTACATGTCCTACATGGACACGACCAACTCGGACATCTGGGATGGCGCTCACCTGGTCGTGGCTCAGCAGACGCTGAGTCTTCGGCGCATCCGCGCGATCCATGGCCGGATGTACGAGAGGGTGCGCGTGAAGAACTACTCCGACACCTGCGTGCGTGTGCGGGTGCAGATGAGCTTCGCCGCGGATTTCGCCGACATCTTCGAGGTGCGCGGACTGCGCCGCAAGCGCCGCGGAGCGTTCGCCGTGCCCCGACTGGAGCCCACCCTGGTCCGCTTCGCCTATCGCGGCGAGGACGAGGTCTACCGGGAAACCCGCATCAACTTCGACGATCCTCCCGACGCGATGGAGGAGATCGACAGCTGGGTGCGGGTGACCTACGAGGTGGCCCTGGAGCCGGGCCAGACCCGGATGCTGGGATTGGCCGTGCAGCCTCGCGTCGGCCAGGATCCCTTGTCGCACAAGCCTTTCGACGTGGCGGTGCACGAGCTTCGCCGCTCCTATGAAGACTGGGAACGCTCCTGCACCGACCTCTACACCGACAACGAGCTGTTCAACACCATGCTCCACCGGGGCCTTCGCGACTTGCGGGCGCTGGAGACCACCACGCCGCACGGACCGGTGCTGGCCGCCGGGATCCCTTGGTACGTGGCGGTTTTCGGAAGAGATAGCCTGCTTGCGAGTCACCAGATCCTCGCCGTCAACCCCGACTGCGCCAAGGACACCCTGCGCGTTCTGGCCGCCTACCAGGGCCGCCAGCTCGATCCCTGGCGAGATGAGGAGCCGGGCAAGATCCTGCACGAGATCCGGTTGGGGGAACTCGCCGGGGCGTTCTACGTCCCGCACAGCCCCTACTTCGGAAGCGTCGACTCGACCCCGCTGTTCCTGATGCTGCTCGGCACCCTCTACAAGTGGACGGGCGACCTCGACTTCTGCCGCGAGATGCTGCCGGCGGTCGAGGGGTGCCTTTCCTGGATCCGCGACTACGGCGACATGGACGGCGACGGGTTCGTCGAGTACCTTCGTCGATCCCCGCGAGGGCTGGCCAACCAGGGCTGGAAGGACTCCGGCACGGCGATCTGCCATCCGGACGGCACCCCGGCGCGCGGGCCGATCGCGCTGGCCGAGGTGCAGGGCTACGTTTACATGGCGAAGTTTCGCATCGCCGACATCTTCGATGCCTTGGGGGACCAGGCGCGCGCCGGGAGCCTCAGAGCGGAAGCCGAACGGCTGAAGAAGGATTTCAACGAAGCCTTCTGGAACCCTGAGGAGGGCTACTTCGCCATGGCGCTGGACGGGGACAAGCGCCAGGTGACCACGGTGGCCTCCAACCCCGGCCACGGCTTCTACTGCGACATCATCGCGCCCGAGCACGCCGAGCTGACGGCCCGGCGACTGCTGCAGCCGGACATGTTCTCCGGGTGGGGCGTGCGAACGATGGCCAAGTCGGCGGCGGCCTACAACCCGATGAGCTACCACAACGGCTCGGTGTGGCCCCACGACAACGCCATCATCGCCGCCGGCCTCAAGCGATACGGCTTCCACAAGGCGACCAACCGCATCGCCACCGCGCTGTTCGACACCGCGCGATTGTTCGAATACCAGCGGCTGCCCGAGCTCTTCTGCGGGTTCACTCGTCGGAGCCCCAACCGCCCGGTGGCCTATCCGGTGGCGTGCAGCCCGCAGGCCTGGGCCGCCGGGACGCCGTTCCTGTTGCTGCAGGCGATGCTGGGGCTTTCCGCCAGGGCCCCCGAGAACCTCCTGACCGTCAACAAGCCGGTTCTACCCTCCTGGCTGAATACCGTGGAGGTCCGAAACCTGCGCGTCGGCCGCAGCCGCATATCTCTGGTGTTTCGCCGTGAGGGCGAGATCACCGGCTTCTCCTTGATGGAGAAGGAAGGGGACGTGCGCGTGGTCATGGAGGAGTGAGGACTCGTGATCAGGATCGCCCATATCTCGGACCTGCACGTCGGCTCCATCCACTTCGTGCCCAATCTCATGAACCGAGTGATCAACGAACTGAACGAGATGAATCCGGATCTCGTGGTGTGCACGGGCGACTTCACCAATGAGGGTTTTCGCCAGGAGTACAAGACCGCGGGGGCCTACATCCAGCAGATCCGGGCCCCCTTCCATGCCGTGCCCGGCAATCACGACGCCCGCAACGTCGGCTACTCCCACTTCGAGGAGCTGATCGGGCCGCGGCATTGGATAACCGAGGTGCCGGGCGTGCGCTTGGTCGGGGTGGACTCCTCTGAGCCCGACCTCGACCACGGGCGAATCGGTCGTGAGCGCTACGGCTGGGTCATGGAGTCCTTCGAGGACGGCCCGGTGTGCAAGGCCCTGGTGATGCATCACCACCTGCTGCCGGTGCCGGGCACCGGCCGGGAGCGCAACATCGTCTACGACGCGGGCGACTTGCTGGAGGTGCTCGTCCGTTCAGGTGTGAACCTGGTGCTCACCGGCCACAAGCACGTGCCGTGGGTGTGGCGGCTGGAGAACATCTACGTTGTCAACGCCGGGACCTGCGCCTCACTCAGACTCCGGGGCAACACCAAGCCCTGCTACAACGTCTTCGAGATCGACCAGGACGAGGTGAAGATCCACCGGAAGTTCCCCTTCGGTGGATCCAATGTGATCGCTCACTTCTCACTGACCTCCGGGGCGCAGTACTACCGGGAGATCGAGACATCCGCCCTCTCGCCCGAGACGCTCATCTAATGTTGGGCCGCAGCATCGTGCTGATCGACGGGGAGCACTATCCCGAGGTGGTTCGCGACACCATCGCCTCGTTGGGGCGTGAGGTGGTGGGTGCGGCGTTCCTGGGCGGGGCGGAGAAGATCGAGTCGGGGGCCCTGCCCGACTACGGCCTCCCGGTGGCCGGAGGGGTCGATCCCGAGGCCGCCCTGGTCGCCGCCCTGGAGGAGTTCCATCCGGATGAGGTGATCGATCTCTCCGATGAACCGGTGGTCTCCAGCCGGCTGCGCTTCCGCCTGGCCGCTCGCGCCCTGCTGTCCGGGGCAAGCTACCGGGGCGCGGACTTCTTGCTGCGGCCTCCGCCGCGCCCGCGGGTGCTGACAAAGCCATCGGTGGCGGTGATCGGCACCGGCAAGCGCGTGGGCAAGACGGCCGTGGCGGCCGAGGCCGCCCGAACATTCGCGGCTGCCGGCTCCCACCCGGTGATCGTGGCGATGGGCCGCGGGGGGCCGCAGGAACCTGAGATCATCCCGCAAGGTCGTGGGCTCGACGCGCGCAGCCTGCTCGACCTGGCGAACTCCGGCCGTCATGCGGCCAGCGACTACCTGGAAGATGCGCTGAGCACCGGGCTCACGACGGTGGGGGCTCGCCGCTGTGGGGGAGGGCTCGCCGGCGCGCCGTTTTCCTCCAACGTGGTCGAGGCCGCGCGCCTCGCCGACGGGTTGGGCGATCTGGTGATCCTCGAAGGCTCGGGCGCGGCAATCCCACCGGTGCACGCCGATGCCACCTTGCTCGTGGCCGAGGCCGGCAGCGCGCGGGAGTGCTTCCATGACTACCTGGGTCCTTACCGGCTGTTGCTTTCGGATCTGGTCATACTTACAATGTGTGAGGAGCCCGTAGCCGACGGGCGGCGGCTCTCCGCAATCGAATCCTCCATCAGACAGATCTCCAGGGACTGCGCTTACCTCAGAACGATCTTTCGTCCATTCCCCCTGGAAGACGTCACCGGTTGCCGTGTCCTGTACGCGACCACGGCCCCGGAATCGGCCGGGTCCCGGCTGCGAGCGCATCTCGAAGAGCACTTCGGCGCAACCGTCGTCGCAACAAGTCATCGGCTGGCCGACCGGGCCGGTTTGCGCGCCGACCTGTCCAAGGCGCGTGGCAGCTACGAGGTACTGCTGACGGAGTTGAAGGCGGCCGCGGTGGACGTTGGGGCGAGGCAGGTCCTCGCGGAGGGCGTGCGGGTGGTTTTCTGCGACAACCAGCTCGTTGCCCTGGATGGGAAGCAGGCTCTGGAGCAGGCGCTCAGTCGCATCGCAACCCTGGCTCGAGAGCGGGCGGGGAACAGCTAGCGCGGGTCCGGTCACCCGCGGAAGAACCCGGGGATCCCGCGGAGAGTACCGGGTGTCATCCGGGAAGTGCAGGGGGAACAGAGGAAACATGGCACGCACATCGCGCAAGCCGGGCGAGCTCGCCAGCCGGATCGCAATCACCGACACCCGTGAAGGGCTTCCCTTCTCCAAGGGCCTTCTGGCTTCGTCCTTGACCGCCACGGGACTGAGCCCCTCCCGCGCCTACCGCGTGGCCGAGAAGGTGGAAGAAGTGCTTCGCGGGCGTGGAACGCCGACGGTCACGCGCACCGAGCTTCGCACGGTGGCGGCGGACGTGCTGACCAGGGAGGTGGGCGAGCGCTACGCCAGGGCCTACTTGAACTGGGAGAGTGTGGGGGATCGAGAGCACCCGCTCGCCATACTGATCGGCGGAGCGACGGGGGTGGGCAAATCCACCATCGCCACCCAGCTTGCCGCTCGGCTGGGCATCGTGCGCATCGTGTCGACCGACTCCATACGTGAGGTCATGCGCGCGATGCTGTCTCCGGCGATGATTCCGACCTTGCACGTCTCCAGCTTCAAGGCCGACACGGCCCTGCACGACCCGATTCCCCCTTCGGTCGACCGGCTGCTGGTGGCCTTCGGCGAGCAGGTCGCGGCGGTGGCCGTGGGTGTGCAGGCGATCCTCGACCGCGCCGTCGCCGAGGGAACCGACGTGATCATCGAAGGAGCGCATCTGGTGCCCGGATCGATCGATCTGTCGGCGGTCGAGGGCGCCATTGTGGTGCCGATGATCATCACCGTTGATGACGAGGACGTTCACCGCAGTCACTTCTACACGCGGGGTCATGAGGCGAGACTGCGGCCTCAGGAGCGCTACCTCTCCCATTTCCACAGCATCCGCAAGATCCAGCGTTTCGTGAAGAGCTTGGCCCTGCAGAAGGGAATCCCCATCATCCCCAGCTACGGCCTGGATGCGACTCTGGCGGCCGTGATCGATCTCGTTGTGAGCAAAGCGACGGCCGACGTGCAGGCCGGCCGGCAAGCGGTTGCGCAGGAGGTGCCCGGCAAGGGGACAAGGCTCGGAGCGAAGCAGGAGGCAACCAGTTGAAGCTGTTCCTCGACACCGCCAACATCGACCACATCCGCGAGATCAACTCCTGGGGAGTGCTGGGTGGGGTGACCACGAACCCGACCCTTTGCGCCAAGGAAGGCAAGGAGTTCTACACCACCATCAAGGAGATCTGCGCGGAGGTCGACGGCCCGGTATCCGCGGAGGCCATCAGCCTCGAAACCGAGGAGATCATCAAGGAAGCTCGCCACCTCGCGAGCCTCGCGCCAAACGTCGTGGTCAAGGTCCCCATCGCTGCCAAGGGGCTTGCGGCCGTGCGGCGCTTGACCGATGAGGGCGTCAAGACGAACATGACTCTTTGCTTCTCCGCCAACCAGGCCATCCTGGCCGCCCGGGCCGGAGCGACCTACGTCTCGCCGTTCCTCGGGCGCATGGACGACATGGGAAATCCCGGGATGGACCTGCTGGAGGAGATCTGCGAGGTCTACGCGGTCCAGGGCTATGAGTGCGAGATCATTGCCGCCAGTCTGCGAAGCCCCCAGCAGGTGTCGGCCTCGGCCAGGATCGGCGCCGATGTGGCCACGATTCCATACGACGTGTTCAAGAAGATGGTCGCCCACCCGCTGACCGACAGCGGGATAAGGCGATTCACACAGGACTGGGAGAGCTACCAGCGCGCCACCGGCGCGATTTAGGGATGCTCGAACCGGGCGATTTGGAGATGAATGCATGAAGAACGGGACCAGCAGGACGGCATACGACCGGCAGATGGTCATCATGAGGGAGGGAAACTGACGGTGGAACCTAGGAGCCGTGAGGAGCTGGAAGCGAAGGTGCTTCCTGAGCTCCAGGCCATGGCGGTGGATTTGGGACTCCCCGTCAGCCGAAGGCGCAAGCAGGATCTCATCGGAGCGATCCTGACGGCCGCTGTGGGTGATGGCGCGGGCGAGAGCCGGCCGGCCGCGAGCAACGGACGTCGTCCTCGGAAGGCGGCGGCGACCGCGCCGGCTGAGGAGGCCACTGAGTCCCGGGCGGTGACCGACAGGGGATTGCCGGCTTCCGCTCCCATCGCCGCAGGGGCAGAAGTGGGGCGTGCGGAGGCAGGCGCACCCACGCCCGCCATGCGCCGGCCCGCGTTTGTCTCCGAGCCGGCTCCAGCTTCGGTTACTCCCCCGGTAGGGGAGCCCACGCCGTCCCGGCCATCAGTCGTCCCCCACATTCCCCAAGAGCCGACGGCCGGCGCGCCTCAAGGCGTCCAGACTGCTCAGGGCGAGAGCACCGCGAATGCTCCGGCCGTGCCGGCTGAGACGGCTTCGGTGCCGGTGGCCCCGGCACGTGTGCAAACGCAAGGGAATCCACCGGCGGCGCCGCCCGCACAGACGCGCCCGGGCCAGCAGCCACGCCGCCCCGGCGGGCAGCCCGGGTTCTCCCCTCGCGAAGAGCGCTTCGCCGGCGAGGGCCGTCGCGGCCGTCGCGGCCGTCGCGGCCGGGAGCGTGAGCGGGAGCCCGGCACCTTCGACCGCGGGACTCGCGTCGTGGCCGAGGACGAGCCCGGCGTGACGATGCGGGGCATCCTGGACATCCTGCCGGAGGGGTACGGCTTCCTTCGCACCTCCGGCTACCTGCCCGGCAACAACGACGTCTACGTTTCGCTCTCGCAGGTGCGTCGCTTCCACCTTCGCCGCGGCGACGACATTGTCGGCGCGGCGCGCACTCCGCGCGAGGGCGAGAAGTACCATGCCTTGCTGCGCATCGAGACGGTCGACGGCAAGGATCCCGACGTTGCCCGCACGCGCCCGGACTTCAAGGACTTAACGCCCCTTTACCCGGAGGACCGGCTGGTCCTCGAGCATGACGGGAAAGAGGTCACGACCCGGATCATGGACCTGATCGCGCCGATCGGTAAGGGACAGCGCGGTCTGATCGTCTCGCCCCCCAAAGCCGGCAAGACCACGATCCTGAAGCAGATCGCCCACGCCATCACGGCCAACAACCCCGAAGTGCACCTGATCGTGCTTCTGGTGGACGAGCGACCGGAAGAGGTCACCGACATGGAGCGTTCGGTCCGGGGTGAGGTCGTTTCCTCGACCTTCGACCGCCCCGCCGAGGACCACACCCAGGTCGCCGAGTTGGTGACGGAGCGCGCCAAGCGGTTGGTGGAGATGGGCATGGACGTGGTGATCCTGCTCGACTCCATCACGCGGCTTGCCAGAGCCTACAACCTGGCGGCGCCGGCCTCGGGGCGCATCCTCTCGGGAGGCGTGGACTCCACCGCTCTCTATCCGCCCAAGCGCTTCTTCGGGGCGGCGCGAAACATCGAGGACGGCGGGAGCTTGACGATCATGGCCACGGCCCTGATCGAGACGGGTTCGCGAATGGACGAAGTCATCTTCGAGGAGTTCAAGGGTACGGGGAACATGGAGCTGCGTTTGGACCGCAAGCTCGCCGACAAGCGCATGTTCCCGGCCATAGACATCGAGGCATCGGGTACGCGCAAGGAAGAACTATTGCTTGCACCCGAGGAGCTGGCCGTCGCCTGGAAGCTGCGCCGGGTGTTGCACTCGCTGGAGCCCGGGGCGGCCCTGGAGCTGCTGACCGACAAGATCCGGGCGACCAAGACCAACGAGCAGTTCCTCCGCGAGATCCAGAAGGTCAACATGGGCGGCTGAGTGCTCGCCCCCGCGGATACGTCCCCATTCGAGCGCCCCCGCATCCCTCGAGCTCGCCGGGCTGGGGGTTCTGGCTCTTCTGTAGTATGGTGCCTGACTGTGCGTAACTGACCTGAGTGAGGCTGAGAGATGAAATCCGGCATCCACCCGTCCTATGACACCGTCACCGCGCGCTGCTCCTGCGGCGAGCAGTTCGAGGTGCGCTCCACCGCCAAAGAGCTGCGGGTCGACATCTGCTCCAAGTGCCACCCGTTCTACACGGGCAAGCAGAAGCTCGTGGACACCGGCGGTCGCGTGGAGCGCTTCGAGCGCAGGTACGGCAAGCGGACGGCACCCAAGAGCCAGTAAGGGGCGACTCGCGTGTCCGAACGTCCCCCCGCCTACGGCGGTCAGGCCGTGCTGGAAGGCGTCATGATGCGCGGGCACTCGACCTGGGCCGTGGCGGTTCGCCGGCCGTCGTCCGAGATCTACGTTGAGGTCCGGCCCGTTTCCGACTTCCCCGAACGCCACCCGGTATGGAAGCGGCCGGTCCTGCGCGGCGTGTTCGCGCTGGCCGACTCCCTGACCGTGGGCCTCAAGGCCCTTTCGATCTCGGGCAATCAGGCCGTGGGCGAGCAAGAGCAACTCGGCCCCGCCGCGATGGGGGTCAGCCTGGGGTTGGCCCTGGTGTTCTTCTGTGCGGTGTTCATAGCGCTGCCCAACTGGGGCCTGTCCCTGCTGGACCGGCGCATCTCCTCCTCACTGGTGTCCAACCTTCTGGAGGGCGTGCTCAGGATCGGTCTGTTCGTGGGCTACCTGGTGGCGATCGCGCGTCTGAAGGACATCCGTCGGGTGTTCGCCTACCACGGTGCGGAGCACCAGACGATCGCGGCCTATGAGGCGGGCGTGGCGCTGGAGCCCGAGACCGCCGGGAAGTACTCGACCCTGCATGTGCGCTGCGGGACCAACCTCCTGCTGATCGTGATGGTCCTGACGATCCTGGTCTACTCATTCTTCGGCCGGCCGGCCCTGGTCTGGCGTATCGGCTCGCGCATCCTGGCGATCCCCCTGATCGCCGGCATCGCCTACGAGTTTCTGAAGCTGGGCGCCGGGCGGTTTGGTGACACCTCGATCGTTCGGGCGCTGATGGCGCCGGGGCTGTGGATGCAGAAGGTCACCACTCGCGTTCCCGACCGAGAGCAGATCGAGGTCGCGATCCGGGCGCTGGAGGCCGTGCTGCCCGAGGACGAGCGCGAGCGCGTGGCGCTGCTGCCCTCTCCGGTGGTGCACGCCGGCGGCTAGCGGGCCTTGCCCGTTCACCGTCCCTCGCGTGACCTCCAAGGAGACTCCGATGTTCGAGCGCCTCGAAGAGATCGAGAAGAAGTACGAAGAGTTGAACGCCGCCCTGTCCGACCCCAGCGTCGTCACCGACCGCGAGCGCTACCAGGCCCTGACCAAGCACCATTCCGGGATCTCCGACATCGTTGCCGCCTACCGCTCCTACAAACGCACCGGCGACGACCTGGAGGCCGCGCGGGCGCTGCTCCAGGCCGCGCCGGACCCCGACGACCAGAAGATGCTTCGCGAGGAGATGGAGACTCTCCATGCCGATCGTGAGGGCCTGGAGGCGAAGCTTCGCGAGATGCTGCTGCCCAAGGATCCAAACGACGAGCGCGACGTGATCATGGAGATCGCCGCCGGTACCGGAGGCGAGGAAGCGGCGCTGTTTGCCGGCGAGATCTTCCGCATGTACGAGTACTTTGCCGAAAAGAATGGCTGGAAGATCGAGGTAATCTCGATGGCCGGAAGCGACCTCGAGGGGCTGAAGGAAGTCACCTTCGCCGTCAAGGGTCGGGGCGCCTACTCGAAGCTGAAGTTCGAGGCCGGCGTGCACCGCGTGCAGCGCGTGCCGGTCACGGAGTCCTCCGGACGCATCCATACCTCGGCCGTGGCCGTGTATGTAATGCCCGAGGCCGAAGAGGTCGACATCGCCGTCGACTCCAGTGACCTCCAGATCGATGTCTACCGCTCGTCCGGGCCGGGCGGTCAGGGGGTCAACACCACCGACTCGGCCGTGCGCATCACGCACGTGCCGACCGGCATCGTGGTCACCTCCCAGGATGAGCGCAGCCAGCTTCAGAACCGGGAGAAAGCCCTGCGGGTGCTGCGCGCGCGCCTGCTCCAGCGGGCCCAGGAAGAAGCGCAAGCGGCGACGGTGGCAGACCGGCGCAGCCAGGTCCGCACCGCCGATCGCTCGGAGCGCATTCGCACCTACAACTTTCCGCAGAACCGTGTGACCGATCATCGAATCAACGTTTCGCTGCACGACCTGCCCTCGGTCCTCGAGGGAGACATCGACGAGATGGTGGACGCGCTCACGGCAAGGTATCGGGCGGAGCAGTTGGCGGGGGGAACGGCGTGACGGTGGGGACCACTTGCCCAAACGCCCGCGCCGTCCCGACCGCGGCCGGGCCCGTCTCGATCACGGTTCGCGCCGCCCTGGTCGCGGCTCGCTCGCGCCTGGCCACGGCCGTAACGACGAGCCCGGATCCCGAGGCGGCGGAGCTTCTCGCGACGGTCCTGGGTGTGGAGCGCTCGCGGCTTGGCCTCGAGCAATCGCGCGAACTCTCGGCGAAGCAGGCGCGGAAGTTGGAGTCCATGCTCGAGCGCCGGGCAGCAGGTGAGCCGCTGCAGTACATCACGGGCAAGGCCGGCTTCCGCGGGCTGGACGTCGAGGTGGGTGCGGGAGCGCTGGTGCCTCGTCCCGAGACCGAGGTGGTGGCCGGGCGGGCTATCGAGTTTCTGAATCGAATGGGGCGCAAGGCTCTCGCGGTGGATATCGGCACCGGATCGGGCTGTATCGCGCTGGCGCTGGCGCGCGAGGTGGCGGATTGTGAGGTTTGGGCGACCGAGATCTCCGTCCAGGCATGTGGTTGGGCCGAGCGGAACCTGGCCGGACAACCCCGAGTGCACCTGGCGGCCGGCGATCTCTACGAGCCGCTTCCGGCCGAGCTTCGCGGCGCGGTGGACGTCGTCGTGGCCAATCCTCCCTACTTCTCGGCCGACCAGCTTGCGAGTCTGCCGGTGGACGTGCGTGAGCACGAGCCGTTCGTCGCGCTCGTATCACCGGGGGGTGGAATGGCCCTCGCGCTGCGCGTGATCGAAGGTGCCGCGATATGGCTACGCCCCGGAGGGCTGCTGGTGGTCGAGATGGCCGAGGGCCAGGGCCCAGTTCTTGTGGAAGCACTGCGGCGCAACGGGTTTGCGGCAGCGCGCACCGGTCGCGATCTGGCCGGACGTGATCGCTTCGTCGAGGGAGTGCTCCGGCGTGAGTGAAGTCCGCAAGCCGGGCCAAGTGCCGGCCGATCGCGCATCTGCGGGCCGTGGCGGAAGTGCTCCGCGGTGAGCGGCGCGCGCATCCTTGCGGTCCCCGAGGACCCGAAGGCCTGGCCTGAGGCCTGCCTGGAGGCTACCCGGGTCGTTCGCGCCGGCGAGGTCATCGTCGCTGCGACCGACACGGTCTACGGAGTGATGGCCGACCCCTTCAACCCGAAGGCCGTGGAAAGGGTCTTTGAGGCCAAGAAGCGCAGGCGCGACGTGGCACTCCCGGTGCTGGTTGGCTCCTGGGCTCAGGCCGATCCCCTGGTGGAGTCCGTCCCTCGCCAGGCCGCCGCCCTGGTGGAGGCTTTCTGGCCCGGGCCCCTCACACTGGTACTGCGCCGGAAATCGGGCCTGACCTGGGATCTGGGCGCGGCCGGAGTGACGGTCGGTGTGCGCATGCCCCGTGACCCCTTCCTTCTCGAGTTGCTGGCTGTGTGCGGGCCGCTCGCCGCGACCAGCGCCAATCTTTCCGGCGAGCCGACGCCGCGCGATTGCGGGCAGGTTGCGGCGGCCCTCGGCGATTCGGTGGCCCTCTATCTCGACGGCGGAGCCCGCGAGGAAACCACCTCGACGGTAGTGGATCTCACCGGGGAGTATCCGAAGATCCTGCGCCACGGCGGGATCGAAGCGGTCGATGTTTTCAGGGTAGCCGGCATCGGCCCTCTTGAACCCGACGGAGAGCCGGCGTGAGCGAGGCATCGGAGGGCGACTTCGAGATTGTCTTCGTGTGCACGGGAAACATCTGTCGCAGCCCGATCGCGGAAGGCTTCACCCGTTCGGGGTTGACCCAGCCCGGCATGGAGAGGTTCCGGGTCTCCTCGGCCGGCACGCACGGATGGGAAGGTTCCGCCGCCATCGAGGAGGCAGTGGATTCGGCTTTGGAGTGGGGCGTGGATATCGCCGGCCATGTGGCGCGCGTTCTCACCGCCGAGATGGTGGAGCGGGCCGACCTGGTGGTGGGGCTGACCGCCGAGCATCGGGCGTTCGCCGCGAACCTGGTCGCCTCCTCGTTTAGGAAGGTCTTCACCTTGAGGGAGTTGGAGCGGCTGCTGGCGGTCGAGGGTGTGATTCGGCAGGCGGGAGAGACGGCCGGCACGGATAGCGTGGCTCGGGAAGACCCCCCGGGCCGGCCGACTTCGGAACCGCCGGGCCAGTCGATCGGGGGTCGGCCGGCAGAAAAGGGGCCTGCCGCGGCCCGGGGGATGGTGGCTCGAGCCCACGGTGCCCGCTCGCGCTCGCTGCCCGCCGGCAACGAGGACGTGCGGGATCCCTTCGGGGGTTCCCATGCCGGCTTCCGGGAGGTGGCCGAGACCATCTGGTCGGGGGTTGAACGGCTGGTGGGGGCCCTGGTGAGTGGGGCCGCGCACGGTCGGTGACCCGGCACCCGGGGTGACGGGTGGTGCGCCTTGCGGGGCGCGGGCGGTGGTAGACTCGCCGGGCGAGCCGGAACGAAGAGGGGAGCGGGATGGAACGCATCGCAGTCGGCTCGGACCACGCCGGGTTCGAACTCAAGGTTCATTTGACGCTCTTCTTGCAGCGCAAAGGGCTGGAAGTCATCGACGTCGGCACCGCCAATGGAGAGTCGGTGGACTACCCCGACTTCGCGCGGGCGGTGGCCCGGATGGTCTCCGGGGGTGAGGTTCCTCGCGGCTTGCTCATCTGCGGCACCGGCGCGGGGATGGCGATGGCGGCCAACAAGGTTCCCGGTATCCGGGCGGCCGCGGTCTCGGATCTCTATACTGCCCGGCTCTCGCGTGAGCACAACGATTCCAACGTGCTGTGCCTCGGGGCCAGGATCCTGGCCACCCCGCTGGCCGAGGCAATCGTGGACACCTGGCTGACCACTCCGTTCGGCGGGGGTCGACACCAGATACGCGTGGACAAGATCGCCGCTCTGGAAACCGGCGCCGGCCCGGCCGGATCCGCTGACAGACGGATGAGAGAGGAGAACTGCTGATGACCTGGGGACCCGACTGGTCGGCCCTGGAGGCCACCGACCCCGAGATCGCCGAGGCCATCCGCAGTGAGGTGCGCCGTCAGGGATCCAAGCTGCAGCTGATCGCGAGCGAGAACTTCTCCAGCCCCGCGGTGCTCGCTGCTCTGGGGTCCGCGCTCACCAACAAGTATGCCGAGGGCTACCCCGGTCGCCGCTACTACGGCGGATGCCAGTTTGTGGACGTGGCCGAGAACCTGGCGATCGAGCGGGCCAAGACGCTGTTCGGAGCCGAGCACGCCAACGCCCAGCCCCACGCGGGCGCGCAGGCGAACATGGCCGCCACCTTCGCTTTCGCCGGCCACGGCGACACCATCCTGGCCATGAGTCTGCCCCACGGGGGCCACTTGACTCACGGCTCCAAGGTCAACTACTCGGGTAAGTGGTTCAACGTCGTCGCCTACGGAGTTCGTCGGGACACCGAGCTGATCGATTACGACGAGCTTCGCGATCTGGCCAAGGCCAGCCGGCCCAAGCTCATCATCGCCGGGGCGACTGCCTACCCGCGGGTGATTGACTTCGCCGCTTTTCGCGAGATCGCCGATGAGGTGGACGCCAAGCTGATGGTCGACGCCGCCCACTTCGTCGGCCTGGTCGCGGGCGGCGCCTATCCGAGCCCCGTGCCACACGCCGATGTCGTGACGTTCACCACCCACAAGACGCTGCGCGGTCCGCGGGGCGGCATGATCCTTTGCCGAGCCGAGCACGCCCAGGCAATCGACAAGGCCGTGTTCCCCATGATGCAGGGCGGGCCGCTGATGCACTCGATTGCCGCCAAGGCCGTCGCCCTCAAGGAGGCCATGAGCCCGGCCTTCAGGACGTACGCCTCGGGAGTGGTCGCAAACTGCCGAGCTCTGGGGGAGGGTCTGTCGGCCGAGGGCCTGAGGTTGGTCTCGGGAGGGACCGACTCCCATCTGCTGCTTGCCGACCTCGCGGCGGAGGGCATCACCGGCAAGGTCGCCGAGGCGCGGCTGGACGCGGCCGGGATCGTGGCCAACAAGAATGCCATTCCATTCGACCCGCTACCTCCGGCGGTGGCCAGCGGCATCCGGGTTGGGACAGCTTCCGTCACAACTCAAGGCATGGGCGTGGGGGAGATGAAGCAGGTGGCCAGCTTGATCATGCGCGGTTTGCGAGCCGAGGAGGGATCGGCGGAATCGGCCGCGGTTAGCGAGGAAGTCGGCGCGCTGGTCGGCCGCTTCCCGTTCTACTCCGGGGCCTAGGACCAGGGGGGAGCCCCCATGGGCGCCTACGCTCTCTGCTTCGCGGTTTCGGCCCTGGTGGCCTATGGGGCAACTTACGGTTGGCGCAAGCTCGCCGTGCGCATCGGGGCCCTGGACCATGGAGGAGAGCGCCATGTCCACGACTCGCCGGTGCCCACGGCCGGCGGAGTGGCCATGTATGCCGGCTTCGCGGTCGGGCTCGGGGTGGCGAGTCTTATGCCGACATTCCACAGCCTGTTCCACGATTTCTATGCCGAGCCGGTGGGCATCCTCGTGGCGGCCACCCTCGTGATGGCGCTCGGGGTGCTGGACGACACGCGGGGGGTCACCGCGGCCGGCAAGATGGCCGGCCTGGTGTTGGGCGGCGGTGTGCTGGTGATGTCGGGTATCCAGGTGCTGTTCTTCTGGGTTCCGTTCGTGGGGGTCATCTCGCTTTCGCCGGAGTTGGCCGCCCCCTTCACCATCGGCGTCATGCTCGTGATGGCCAACGCCGTCAACCTGATCGACGGCCTCGACGGCCTGGCGGCCGGGGTGGTCGGCATTGCGGCCCTGGCCTTCTTCTTCTACACCTACCAGACCGACGTCTCCTTCGGGTTTGCCGCGCCGTCATCGGCGGCGCTGGTGTCCATCCTCGTGGCGGGGGCGTGCGTTGGGTTCCTGCCCCACAACTTCAACCCCGCCAGGGTCTTCATGGGGGATACCGGCGCCTTGATGCTGGGCACCATCCTGGCCGCGGCGACGGTCAGTGCCATCGGTCGTTCCACGGCGCCAAGCGCGGCCGACATGGCAGCGGTGGTGGCCCCGGTGGTGATCCCCCTGCTGATCCTGGGGATCCCGATTGCCGACACGGTTTTCGCCGTGTTGCGCCGGGCCCGTGGCGGCAAACCGGTGACCCACGCGGACAGAGCCCACATCCACCATCGCCTGCTCGAGCTGGGTCATTCGCACCGAAGGGCGGTGCTGATCCTGTATGCGTGGACCGCCCTGTTCTCGGCAGCCTCCCTCGGCCTCTCGATTCCTCGCGCCCGGGGGATCCTCTACGCCTCGCTGATGGTGGGCGTGGGCGCGGGTGTCTACCTGCTCGGACCGCGGGCGGGCAAGGCGTGGGCGAAGCGTGGCTGAGGTTGGTTTCCTCTCGGCCCCTAAGTGCTCGCCTCACGAGCTTCGCGGCTCGTGGCGGGAAGGCGTCGCCCGGCGGGGGGGCACTTGCACGGCCTTGCGTTTTTTGACACGCGATGAGGCCCTCTCTTAGAATTCGCGCGCCATGGCGAGCTTAGGGGATTCTCACTCAAGCCGGCGGGAGCCGTGGCGAGGACCAACCGACCGCCGGGATCTCTGGGAAGGTCTGGGCCAGGGCTTCAGCGCTGCGTTGGAGTTCGTTACGTCCACGGCCGTCTGGGGTGCCGTCGGGTTCGGGTTGGACCACTGGCTGGGCACCGCGCCATGGGCGTTGTGCGGAGGCCTCATGTTGGGGAACGGCGCCGGCGTCTACCTGTTGTGCCGGAGAAGCTTGGCGGAGTCGCGGGATGCGACAGGCGGACGGTAGGGCGCTCCGATCGGAGCGCCCGGATTCGTGAGACAAGTTGGGACGAAAGTAAGGGCGCGGGTTGGAGCGGGTGGAGGCTGAATGGACACCAGCGAGCTTGCCGGCAAGGCCATGCGGCGCTCGACGCTGATCCTTGTCGTGCCCGCGTTGCTCGCCGGAGGACTGCTTCGTGGCGGGCCCGGCCTCGTCGGAGCCGCCTCGGGGCTCGTTCTGGGCATAGGGTTCTTCGCCGTTTCGGGCTGGCTGATCGCATGGGGGGCCCGGAGATCGCCGGAGGCGATGACCGCGGCCACCCTCGGCGGCTTCGTCGTCAAGCTCGCGGTCGTGGGCGCGGTCCTGTTCGCTCTGAGGCATGCGCGAGCCCTCGATCACCTCACCTTCGCGTGCGCGGCTCTGGCCGGGGCCGCTCTCTTCTTGCTCCAGGCCGTGAGTCTGGTACGGCACACTCCCTACATCCCGGCACCGGCAGGAAAGGAGTAGGCGGCAGTGCATCCTCTCGCCTTCACCGTCCCCCCCGTTGAGGAACTGGTCACCTGGCCGCCGATATGGACCCTGCACCTCGCCGGGTTCGACCTATCCATCAACCGGGTGGTCCTGCTGATATTCCTGGCCACCGGGGTCGCGTCGGCGCTTTTCCTGGCGGCGTTCACTCGGCCCAAGCTCGTGCCCAGAGGCATTCAGAACGTGGCCGAGATCGGCGTCGAGTTCGTGCGCAACGGCATCATCATGGAGACCGTGGGGCCGGAGGGCCTGAAGTGGCTTCCCTACTTCACGGCTCTCTTCTTCTTCATTCTGTTCAACAACATGCTCGAGGTCATCCCGGGCATCAACTTCCCCACGAACTGCCGGATGGGCATGCCCCTGTTCCTGACGGGCATCTCCTGGGTGATGTTCAACGTGGTGGGGATACAGAAGCAGGGTTTCCTCAAGTACTTGAAGAACCTGGTGGCGCCCGCGGGTGTACCCGCTTACGTCCTTCCGATCTTCGCCCCGATCGAACTCGTCTCCACCCTTATCGTGCGCCCCCTTACCCTGAGCGTCCGGCTCTTTGCCAACATGCTCGCGGGTCACATGATCCTGACGGTCTTCTTCCTCGCCACCGACCTCTTCTTCGCGCCCAAGATCACGGCACTCATGGCCGTTGCGCCTTTTGCCCTGGCCGTGGCGCTGTTGGGCTTCGAGGTGCTGGTGGCGTTCCTGCAGGCCTACATCTTCACCATCCTTACGGCCGTGTACATCCAGTTGGCCGGCGAGCATCACTAGTCTTCGGGTGCGGACGGGGTTCGAGAAACCCCGGGGGAAAAGGAGGAACGCGAGTGGAACAAGCAGCAGCTAGCTCCCTGGGTGCGCTGATCGGGGCGGGCATCGTGTACGGCGGCGCGGCGATCGGGCCGGGCATCGGCATCGGCTACATCGTCGGTCGGGCCATCGACTCCACCGCGCGCCAGCCTGAGATGGGCGGCCGGGTTCAGACGCTGATGTTCATCGGTATCGCGTTTACCGAGGCGCTGGCGTTGTTCGGTCTTGTCCTGTCGTTCATCATCCAGGGCAACGCGTAGGCCCAACGGGGGCATGAGGAGGCGCGAGCCGTGATCCTTCACGCAAGTATCCTTGCCGCCGAAAAGGCGAAGGGGGGGATGGACCTGCTCTTCCCCGACGAAGCCGAGATGATCTGGGGAGCGGCGGCGTTCATCGTCTTCTTCGTGGTGATCGCGAAGCTGGCCATGCCGGGTCTTCGTCGGGTCCTCCGGGAGCGCACTGCCAAGATCCAGGGCCAGATCGAGGCGGCCGAGCACACGCGAGCCGAGGCCGACGGGGTACTCGAGCGCTACCGGGCCCAGCTTGCCGATGCTCAGACCGAGGGCAACCGCGTCATCGAAGAGGCCCGGCGCACCGCGGAGGCCATGGCGGCCGACATCCGCCGCCGGGCCGACGCGGATGCCCAGACCCAGTTGGTCCGGGCTCAGGAGGACATCCGCATCGAGCGGGACCGCGCGATCTCCGAGCTGAGGCGTGAGCTGGGTGAGCTGTCGATCGTGCTGGCCGGGCGCATCGTGCAGAAGAACTTGGACTCCGAGTCCCAGCGGGCGCTGGTGGACCGCTACATCGAGGAGCTGGCGAGCCTGTCATGAGCGCAGACGCGAAGGTCAAGGGCTACGCGCAAGCGATATTCGAGATTGCCAAGGCCGAAGGGGCTCTCGCCCAAGTCGAGGACGAGCTGTTCGGCTTCGCTCGGGTGCTGGAGCAGCGCTCCGATCTGGCACAGGCCTTGACCGACACCTTGCTGCCTGCCGCGCAAAGGGAAGCGCTGCTTACCGATCTCCTCGGTGAGAAGGTTAGCCCCCACACGCTCAACGCACTGCGATTCCTCGTCGCTCAGGGCCGGGCGCGCGACCTTCGCGGGATCATCGATTCCCTTGTCGCGCTTGCGGCATCGGAGCGGTCCCGCGCCGTGGCGGAGGTGCGCACGGCGATCCCCCTGGACGCCGACTATCGCCGGCGGCTGACGGAGGCGCTGGAGCGCGCCACCGGCAAGGTGGTCGAGCTCAAGGTCTTCGTGGACCCGAGTGTGATCGGCGGCGTGGTGACTCGAGTAGGTGACCAAGTGATCGACGGTTCGGTTCGCCGGCGCCTTGAGGACCTGAAGGCCCGGCTGGCGGCAAGCTGATCAGACAGGAGTGTTGAGCGTGGCAGAGCTGACGATCCGGTCGGAGGACATCTCCGCCGCCCTGCGAACCTACGCCGAGGGCTACAAGCCCAGTCTCGAGCGCGAGGAAGTCGGGAGAGTCCTTGAAGCGGGGGATGGAATCGCCCGTATCTCCGGGCTACCGAAGTGCATGGCAAACGAGCTCATCGAGTTCCCCGGCGGGTTGATGGGGCTTGCCCTCAACCTGGACGAGGACGAGATCGGCGCGGTAATCCTCGGCGAGGCCTCGGGGATCGAGCAGGGAGACGCGGTCAAACTGACCGGGCGAATCCTCTCGGTGCCCGTGGGCGATGCGCTCTTGGGGCGCGTCGTGGATGCTCTCGGGCGTCCCATGGACGGCAAGGGTCCCATCGAGACGAATGAGATCCGTGAACTCGAGATCCAGGCGCCCTCGGTCGTCCAGCGCCAACCGGTGCGCCAGCCTCTTCAGACCGGCATCAAGGCCATCGACGCCATGACCCCGATCGGCCGCGGTCAGCGCGAACTGATCATCGGCGACCGCCAGACGGGCAAGACGACGATCGCGATCGACACGATCATCAATCAGCACTCCAACTGGGGGACCTCGAACCAGGTCAAGTGCATCTATGTGGCCATAGGCCAGAAGGCCTCGACGGTGGCCGAGGTGGTCAAGAACCTGACCGACCACGGTGCGATGGACTACACGGTCGTCGTCATCGCCGCGGCTTCCTCGCCGGCTCCGTTCCAGTACCTGGCGCCCTACACCGGCGCGGCCATCGGCGCCTACTGGATGTACAAGGGCGAGGACGCGCTGGTCATCTACGACGACCTGTCCAAGCAGGCCGTGGCCTACCGTACGCTGTCGCTGCTTCTGCGCCGCCCGCCGGGTCGCGAAGCCTACCCGGGAGACGTCTTCTATCTTCACTCGCGCCTTCTCGAGCGCGGCGCGAAGCTCTCGGATGAACTGGGCGGCGGGTCGCTGACCTCGCTGCCGATCGTCGAGACCAAGGGCGGTGACGTCTCCGCCTACATCCCGACCAACGTCATATCCATCACCGACGGCCAGATCTACCTGGAGACGGACCTGTTCTACTCGGGTGTCCGCCCGGCCATGAACGTGGGCATCTCGGTCTCCCGCGTGGGAGGCAACGCCCAGCTCAAGGGAATGAAGCAGGTGGCCGGACGCCTTCGCATAGACCTGGCCCAGTTCCGCGAGCTGGAAGCCTTCGCGGAGTTCGGGTCGGAGCTGGACAAGGCCTCGCAGGCTCAGCTCGAGCGCGGCGCCCGCGTGGTCGAGGTCCTCAAGCAGCCGCAGTACAACCCGATGCCGGTCGAGGACCAGGTGGTGGTCATCGCCGCGGTGACCGGCGGGCTGATGGACGAGATCCCGATAGCCGACATACGCCGCTTCGAGGCCGGGATGCTGGACTACCTCCACACGCGCAAGCCCGAGGTGGGAGAGCACATCCGCACCAAGGGAACCCTCCCGGAGGATGTCCAGTCCGCTCTGGTCGAGGCGGTGGAGGAGTTCAAGAAGAGCTTCCATCCGACCGCCGCGGTAGGGACCCGGTAGATGGCGGGCAAGCTCCGCGAGGTAAGGCGGCGCATCCGCACCGTCCAGTCCACCATGAAGATCACGCGGGCCATGGACATGATCGCGGCCTCGCGCATCGTGAAGGCGCAGAGGCGGGTCGACTCGGCCCGGCCCTACGCCGAGGCGATCACGGCGATGACTCGCGACCTGGGGGGCACCTCGGGAGGCGCCCATCCACTGCTGGCCAAGCGCGAGTCGGTGGCCAACGTGGGCCTGGTCGTGATCACTTCCGATCGGGGGCTTGCCGGAGCCTACAACTCGAACGTGATCCGCAATGTCCAGCACACGCTGGCATCGGAGATGGCAGGGGGCCGCGGCTATCGCCTATACCTGGTCGGCCGCAAGGGAATCTCCACCTTCCGCTACCAGGGCTACGACATCGCCGAGACCTGGGCAGGGGTATCGGATACCCCCAGCTACGAAGCCGCGGAGGAGATCTCGGAGCGCGTGATCGAGGACTTCAACTCCGGCGACGTGGACGCCGTGCGCATCCTGTACACCGAGTTCCGCTCGGCGCTGGTGCAACGGGTGGCGAACGCGCCACTGTTGCCTGTGGAGGAGGAAGTCGTCGAGGCCAAGGGGCCCACGGCCGGCTTCATCTTCGAGCCGAGCTCCGAGGAGATCCTGGCCTCGTTGATGCCGCGCTACGTGGTGTCCAAGGTGTTCTCGGCCATGTTGGAGGCAGCCGCCAGTGAGCACGCGGCAAGGCGGCGGGCCATGAAGGCCGCGACGGACAATGCGGAGGAACTGATCAAGCACCTGGCCCGGGTGGCCAACCGGGCCCGGCAGACGGAGATCACGACAGAGATTTCGGAAATCGTCGGTGGCGCGGAAGCCCTGCGACAGGCATCGGGAGAGTAGCCCATGACCGAAACTCAGACCCAAGAGACGATCTCGACCTTCGGGCGAGTCGTGCGGGTGATCGGCCCGGTGGTGGACGTGGAGTTCCCGCCGGAGGCGATGCCGGAGATCAACACGGCCCTGCACATGGACCGTACGATCGGCGGTGAGACCAAGGTCATCACGGCCGAGGTGGCCCAGCACATCGGTGAGAACGTCGTGCGGGCCATCTGCATGCAGCCGACAGACGGCCTTACCCGCGGCGCGAAGGTTACGAACACGGGGGCGCCGATCAAGGTTCCCGTGGGTCCCGGTGTGCTCGGGCACGTCTGGAACATGCTGGGCGAGCCGCTGGACGCCCCGGCCGACTCGATCAAGGCCGACACCCGCTGGCCCATCCACCGCCAGCCTCCGCCCTTCGAGGAACTGGAGTCCAAGACCGAGATCTTCGAGACCGGCATCAAGGTCATCGACCTGCTCGAGCCTTACGTCAAGGGCGGCAAGATCGGCATGTTCGGCGGGGCCGGCGTGGGCAAGACCGTCGTCATCATGGAGATGATCCACCGCGTGGCGCAGGCCCACGGTGGTGTGTCGGTGTTCGCCGGCGTCGGTGAGCGCACCCGCGAGGGCAACGACCTCTGGCTCGAGATGAAGGAGACGGGGGTCATCGAGAAGACCGCCCTGGTGTTCGGGCAGATGGACGAGCCGCCGGGTGTCCGCCTTCGCGTGGGCCTCGGGGCGCTGACCATGGCCGAGTACTTCCGCGACGAGATGCACCAGGACGTGCTGCTGTTCATCGACAACATATTCCGTTTCACCCAGGCCGGCTCCGAGGTGTCCACGCTGCTCGGTCGCATGCCTTCGGCCGTGGGATACCAGCCGACACTGGCCGACGAGATGGGGGCCCTGCAGGAGCGAATCACCTCGACGAGAGGTCGCTCCATCACCTCACTGCAGGCGATCTACGTGCCGGCCGACGACATCACCGACCCTGCCCCGCACACCACGTTCGCCCATTTGGACGCGACGACCGTGCTCTCGCGCCAGATCTCGGAGCTGGGCATCTACCCGGCGGTGGACCCGCTCGACTCCACGAGCCGGATTCTCGACCCGCGCTACGTCGGTGAGGAGCACTACCGGACGGCCCGGCGGGTGCAGGAGATCCTCCAGCGCTACAAGGACCTCCAGGACATCATCGCCATCCTCGGTATGGACGAGCTGTCCGAGGAGGACAAGGTCATCGTCACCCGAGCGCGCAAGATCCAGAAGTTCCTCTCCCAGCCGTTCTTCGTGGCCGAGCAGTTCACCGGCATCCCGGGCAAGTACGTCAAGCTCGAGGACACCGTCACATCCTTCAAGGCCATCGTCGAGGGCGAGTACGACCACCTTCCGGAGCAGGCGTTCTTCATGGTGGGCGGTATCGAAGAGGCCGTGGCCAAGGGCAAGGAACTCGAGGGCTAGATGGCCAACTCCACGATGCAGGTCGAGCTGGTCTCACTGGAGCGCATGCTGTACTCCGGTGAGGCGGAGATGCTCGTTGCCCGCACCGTCGAGGGCGAGATCGGCATCCTGCCCCACCACGCCCCACTCATCGGTGTGCTAAAGATCGGTGAGTTGCGCATGATCCTGCCGGGCGGCCAGGAAGTCGTCGCCGCGGTGCACGGCGGGTTCATGGGGGTGCGCGACAACCGGGTCATCGTGCTGGCCGATGCGGCGGAGCTGGCCGACCAGATCGACGTGGAGCGCGCCCGCCACGCTTTGGAGCGGGCAGAGGCAAAGCTGACCCACGCGGAAGACGCGGAGACCCAGGCCGCCCTGGCTCGGGCGCACCTGCGCTTGCACCTGCGCCCAGGCATCCGCGGCACCTAATCGACGTTCCAGCCGGCCGGACGGCACCGCGGGTGCCGTCCGGTAGAATGGCGCCGGTAGAACAAGCCCCAGTCGATGCGGGACCGGTCGTGACGCAATCTGTGGTCGACGGCCGGCAGAAGGGCCCGGCGTGAGCTCCTATCTGGTACGCGGCGGCAATCCGCTGCAAGGCAGCGTGCGCGCTTCGGGCGCGAAGAACTCCGCGCTCAAACTGATGGTCGCCGCCCTGCTCGCCCCCGGCGAGACCGTCCTGGATGGGGCCCCCGATATCGCCGACGTGGCCACCATGTGCGAGGTGCTGGCCGGTCTGGGAGCGGGTGTGAGCGTCGATGAGGGGTCGATGCGGTTGGAGGTTCCCGAGACCCTCGGCGAGGTTGCCCCCTACGAGCTGGTTCGGCGCATGCGTGCTTCGATCATCGTGCTGGGACCGCTTCTGTCGCGAAACGGTCACGCGCGGGTGGCCATGCCGGGCGGGTGCAACATCGGCACTCGCAAGATCGATCTGCACCTGGCCGGCCTGGAGCGCATGGGGGTCCAGTTCTCCTTCGAGCACGGCTACCTGGACGCGCGCGCCACGCGTCTTCGTGGAGCCTCGCTGGCCCTGGACTTCCCGTCGGTGGGGGCGACCGAGAACCTGTTGATGGCCGCCGTCACAGCCCAGGGTTCGACCGTGCTGGACAACGCCGCTCGGGAGCCGGAGATCGTTGACCTGGCGCGGTTTCTAAAGGCCATGGGCGCACGCATCGAGGGCGAGGGTGGCAGTCGCATCGAGATCGAAGGGGTGGACGCGCTGCGCGCCGTGCGCTACCGGGTGATGCCCGACCGGATCGAGGCGGGTACCTTCGCCATCGGAGCCGTGCTGACCGGCGGAGACGTCACCGTCGAAGGGGGACGCGCCGAGCACCTGGAGATGGCACTGGACAAGCTCGAAGAAGCCGGCGCCAAGATCGATGCCTCGCAATCGGGCTTCCGGGTAGTGGGACCTGGACGCCCCCGCGGAGTGGACGTGGCGACCCTGCCGTATCCGGGGTTCCCGACGGATCTCCAGCCCCAGATGATGGTCCTGCTCTCGATAGCCGAGGGGACCAGCATCGTCAGCGAGAACGTTTTCGAGAGCCGGTTCATGTTCGTCGACGAGCTGAACCGTATGGGCTCCGACATCCGCACCGAGAGCCATCACGCGTTGGTCCGCGGGGTGGAACGGCTCTCGGGGGCTCCCGTGCGAGCCACCGACCTGCGTGCCGGCGCCGCGCTCGTACTGGCGGGACTGGTGGCCGAGGGCGCGACCGAGGTCGGCGACATCTTCCACATCGAGCGCGGGTATGAGCGATTCCCCGACAAGCTTCGGTCCCTGGGCGCCGACCTGAGCGTGGTCGCGGGAAACGGTCTTGACGGCAAGCCATGAAGCTCCGGGCCGCCGCCGCGGCCGCCGCGGCCGCCGCGCTGCTGGTCCTGGCGCTGCCGGCCGCCGCATCCTCCCCCGTGCCCGTGCGTTCCGGGGCAGTCCCCGAGGTGCCCGGCGTGCTGGTAGTGCTTGCCGATGGGGCATCGACCGCTGATTTGCTGCGGGCCGATCTTCCGTTCCTCACACGGCTTCGCCGGGGCGGGGGAGCGGCGATCTTGACCTTCCACCCGGTTCCCGAGGCCGGCCAACTTGTCGTGGCATCCAGGGTCCTGACCCTGGCCACGGGCGCCGCGGTGCGCGCTCGCCCCGAAGCACTGGTCGCGGGCAGTCCATCGCAGGTTCCCGAAGCAGCCGGGGCTTTCCTCGCACGCACGGGCGGCGAGGCGCCGACGAGTTCGGTATTGGTGGTCGATCCGCGGCCCGGCCCGGGATCGGACCTGCCGGACGGCTTGCGACCGGGAGTGGTGGCCGATGCGCTCCGTGAGGCCGGGCGCGACGTGAGCGTGTACGGAAACGCCGACGGCGCTGGTGGCCGGGAACGCTTGGGGGCCCTGCTGGCGATGGACTCCGATGGAGTTGTTCCTTCCGGTGAAGTTGGAGATGCGGCGACAGTGGCCTCAGGGGCGGTGCTCGGAGGGGCGAGGATGTCTGGGGCGATCGCCTCGCGCGTGAGAGAGGATCTGCGAAGCGGCGGACTCGTTGTGCTGGACTGGGGAGACTTGCGCCGCATCGACGCCGAAGCCGGTCTGGCGTCGCAGCACGCGTGGGACGACGCGAGGCTCGCCGCGCTGCATGGCGTGGACTCCTTCCTCGAGGGGTTGGAGATGCCTCGCGGCGCCGCGGTGATGGTGGTTTCGGCTGTGGCTCCCGCCAAAGGCAAGGAGCGCAAGGACTCCTTCGGTGTCCTGGTCATGGGCACGGTCGGATTCGAGACCACAGGTGGCGAGCGGTTGCTCACCTCGGCATCGACTCGCCGTCAAGGGATCGTCGCCGACGCCGACTTCGCCCCGAGCCTGCTCGCGCTGTTCGACCTTCCCGTCCCATCGACCATGGCCGGCAACCCTATCCGTCGCTCGTCCGGCGCGGTAGGACCCGAGAGCCTTCTCTCGCTGGCTTGTCAGGCCCGCGGCGCGGCCGGCGCGCGCGGCCTGGCGCAGGGGTTACTGGCCGCCCTGACGATCGTGTTCGGCCTGGCAGGCCTGGCCCTGGCCGGAATCGCCCGCAGGTGGGCGTCTCTTTCGAGGTCGGCGAAACCCTCGGGGTCCAAGGGACTCGAACTCTGGTGCGCGGCGCTGGGGCCGGTGCGGGCAGGGCTGCTCGGCTGCCTGGCTCTCCCCGGAGCCTACCTCGTCTCGGCCGGCCTGTATCGGGAGGGCGGCCCGATCGCGGTCCTCGTGGGCATCGCCATCGCGGCAGCCGTCGGAATGTGTGCGCTCGCCCTGAAGAGGCACATCCCCCCGGCAGCGGTGGCCGCCATGTTCAGTGCGACGGTCGTATTGTGTGACTTGGGGCTGGGGGCGCCGCTGGCGCTGCGCGCCTATCTGGGCGGAAACCCCTTCGATGGGGAGCGCTTCTTCGGCATCGGGAACGGCTATGCCGCGATCCTGCTCGCGGTGGTGGCGGTGGTGCTCGCCTTCACTCGTCCCACGCGCCGCCAGTCAACCGGCATGCTGGCCGTGCTGGCGCTCGTGTACGGACTGCCGTGGCTGGGTGCCGACGTCGGAGGTGCCGCAACTGTCGCGGGAGCGGCATGCGCCGTCTGGGTCTTTTGGGGGGGTCGCCGCATGCGCCGGCGCGATGGGCTGTACGCCTTGCTGGCATCGGCTTTGGCGGTGGGGGGCAGCCTGATGGTCGACGCGTTTCGTCCCGGCGCCACTCACGCGGGCGGATTCGTGCGCCGTGCGGCCGAAGCGGGCTGGGGAGAGGTCGCACGAGTCGCCGCGCACAAGATGGCGATGAACGCCGAGACACTCCTGCACCTGCCGCTGTCGGTTTTCGGGCCCATCGCTCTCGTCATCATCGGGGTCCTCGCCTGGCGGCGTGCGCGCGCCGGCGACGGAGATGACGCGCGCGGCGCGGCCATCATGGCGGCGGCCTGTGCCGCGGGCGTTCCGCTGATCCTGCTAAACGACACCGGCCTGGCCGCCAGCAATGCCCTGGCGCAGGTCTTGGTGGTGGCCGCGATCGAGTCGAAGGTGACTCGCTCCGGCGGGCAACCGGCAGACGGGATGGCACCTCTCGGGCTTTCCTAGGATCTCGGTCGCCAGGGTGAGCCGAGGCGCGGGGCCGGAGTGGAGGGCCGGAGCGGAATTGGGGCGGTGGCCGGTTTGCGTTGGCCGCCGGGCCCGAGTGGCGTATCTTTGGGAAACCGCCGCCGGGCAGGCCGGCCTGTGAGCCGGCAAGCGGGAGGAATCGGCGCGGAGGCCGCAGTCGAGAGAAGGGGGAGATAGGCATGGCGCTGTTCCCTGGGGAAGAGTGGCTCCAGCTCTACGTGGACGCCATCAACGCCTCGAACGAGTACGCGCAAGCCGCGGCGACTTGGGAAGGCGACCTCGCATTCGTCTTCGAGGCCGAGCCGGACAAGGGCGTTCCCGAGGACGTCCACGCATGGTTGGACCTCTGGCACGGCAAGTGTCGCCAGGGCCGCATCGAGACCCTCGAAGGCATTGCCAACGCCAAGTTCGTCATTCGCGCGCCCTACAGCCGCTGGAAGCAAGTGATGAAGAAAGAGCTCGACCCCGTCAAGGGCATGATGCAGGGCAAGCTGCGCCTCAAGGGCGACCTGCCCACGATCGTGCGCTACGTCAAGGCCGCCAACCTGCTGGTCGACTTGACCGGTTCAGTGGAGACAGAGTTCATCGACGAGAAGTAGGCAAGGCTTCCAGCGAGGGGACGCCTTCGGGCGTCCCCTCGCTCAGAGAGTGGGGCTCGCGCGCAGGACCGCCTGTCCGCTTGCGGGCAGGCAACGCGCGAGGACGCCAGGAGTGATCCGCATCGTAACCCGGAGGGGGAAGAGGTGGCAGAGGTCGTCTACGACTCGGCGGAGCCGGAGGGCTTCGCGATGATGATCGGCGAGTTGGTTCGCGCCAACTGCGAGGCCGACCCGGCCAGGGCCCGCATGCTCAGGACCACGAAGGGTGTGGTGAACATCCGCGTGACCGACGCCGGTGTGGCCGTGGGGTTGCTGTTCGGGGGCGGCAAGCTTCGGGTGCTCTCGCAACCGGCGCCGCGGGCGAACCTGGATGTCAGCGGGGACGCCGAGACGATCATGAGCCTGTCGACGGTGAAGCTGCTCGGCGGACTGCCCAGTGTGCTGGACCCGGCCGGGCGCGAGGTCACCCGCAAGCTGCTCAACGGCAAGTTGAAGGTGCGCGGGCTGTTCGGCTCGCTTCCTCTTCTCATGCGGCTGAATCGCATGATGTCGACTTCCTCATAGCGCGGGTGGTGACGGAAGACCGGTGGACGTGCGCGTGTGGTTGACGAGTCTCGACGCGCGCGCCGCCGGCGCGCTGTCTTCGGCGCGGCTCGCCCGGCGGGTCTGGGGGGTGTCGGCGACTCTGGGAGGCGCGCTGCTGGCGGCCGGAGGGATCGAGTTTCTGAGGGCTCTGGGGCCTCGGCACGACGTGAGTTGGACGGTCGGGATCAAGGGCCTGGCCGCCGCGGCCGTGGGTGGGGTAGTCTACCGTATCGGTTTGGAGGCCGGCCGGCGGTCGGGCATTCTCAGATGACCAGGCTGCCTGCGGACGGTGAGCGCGAGACGCTGCGCGAGCGGCTGGATGCTTTCCTCTACCTGGAGCTGGCCAAGCTCCTTCTTCTGATACCCGAGCGCGCTCTGGTCGGGGTGGCCGGCTTCGGCGGGAACATCGTGTGGGCCCTGTCTCCCAAGACGCGCCACACGGTCGGCCGCAACCTCGCCAGGGTGACGGGGGAGTCCGGTCGGGCTCTCTCGCGTCGCACGCGTGCCGCGTTTCGAAGCTACACGCAGTACTGGGTCGAGTTCTTTCGCCTGGGCAGGCTCTCAAAGGAGGATCTGGATCGGCGGTTGACGATCGAGGGGCTCGACCTGCTGGACTCAGCACGCGCGGGAGGCAAGGGGGTCATTCTCCTCGGTGCCCATCTGGGGAACTGGGACATTGGTGGGGCGTGGTTGGGTGCCCACGGATACCAGGTGATCGCGGTGGCCGAACAGCTTCGCCCGGAGCGCGTGTTTCGCTACTTCGCGGAAGTTCGCCAGGGCTACGGTATCGAGATCATCGGCATGCGAAAGGGCATGCACATCACGCCCCTGTTATGCGAGGCGATAGAACGCGGGCGCACGGTGGGTCTCCTCTGCGATCGAGACTTGAAGCGTCGTGGAGATCCCGTCACTTTCTTCGGCGCCCCCACGACGCTGCCCACGGGAGCGGTGCGCCTGGCGGCGGAGACGGGGGCGGCGGTCCTGGTTGCCGACGCCTACCAGGTGCCGGGCGGATGGCGGGCCGTGATAGAGGGACCGCTGGACATGAGCCGGGGAGTCCAGGCAGTTGCGGAGGCATTGGAGGGGCTGATCCGGCGTGCTCCGGAGCAGTGGCACCTCTTCCAGCCGCTGTGGCCGGAGGATCGCTCGGCAAGAGGCAAGCACTCTCCCTAGGATCGATAAGCTGACTGGTCGAGCGGTGCCCTCGAGGCGGGAGTCGCTTGCGGGCAGGCCGGGTGCCCGGCGGACAAGGGCAGGCGGCGGTTTCGAAGGGGACGCGCAGAGGGGGACGGAGATGAAGGAACTGTTCTCACTGGAAGGCAAGCGGGCGCTGGTGACCGGGGCCAGCGCCGGGATAGGGCGTGCCATCGCGATCGCCTACGCGGAGGCCGGTGCCGACGTCGCCGTCGTTGCCCGGCGCGAGAACCTGCTCGCCGAGGCGGTCGGCGAGATCGAGGCAAAGGGCCGGCGCGGGCTCGCGATCCGCGGCGACGTGACGGTCTCCGAGGATGTGGATCGCGCCGTGAGCGAGACCGTGGAAGGTCTGGGCGGAATCGACATCCTGGTCAACAATGCGGGCGGCAGCCCGTTCCACGGACCTATCACCGCCTGGAGGGAATCGGGCTTCGACAAGGTGGTCGCACTGAACTTGAAGAGCACTTTCCTGTTCTGCAAGGCGGCGGGTCCTCACCTGCTGAGTGGCGGATCGGGCTCGGTCATCAACCTCGTCAGCGTCGCGGGTCTGCGCTCGACCCCGTACTTCTACCCGTACGGGGCCGCCAAGGCCGGCATCGCAAACCTGACCAAGAGCCTGGCTGTGGAGTGGGCGCCGGCAGGCGTGCGCGTGAACGCGATCGCGCCGGGCTGGACACTGACGGAACTGACGGCCTGGGCCGACGAGCAGGCCAAGGCGGAGATGGCCAAGACCATCCCGATGGGTCGGTGGGCACGCCCCGAGGAAATGGCCTACGCGGCCGTTTTTCTTGCCAGCGCCGCCGCCTCCTACATCACCGGCCAGGTGCTGGCGGTGGACGGAGGGGTGTTGGCATAAGTCAGGAGGCCCCGCCGGACTCCAGTTCGGGGTTTTCCTCCAGCTGCTTCATCCAGAGCTCTTGGGTGAGCAGTTTCACCGCGGCCGCCGCCGGAACCGCGAGCAGCACGCCGGCGAACCCGGCGAGCGTTCCGCCGATCATGGCCGCAAGTATCACCGCCGCCGGTGAGAGATCCACCGTCTTCTTCATGATGCGCGGCACCAGCAGGTAGTTCTCGGTCTGCTGGTAGATGACGAAGTAGATGAGGGTGAGCAGCCCGATGAGCGGGCCCTGGAACAGCGCGACGATCACGCAGATGATCGCGCCCAACGTGGCGCCCACCATGGGGATCATGTCGGCGATGGCGACCCAAAGCGCGAGCGCCACCGGGTAGGGAACCCGCATGATCGAGAGCGCGATGAACGCGGCGGTGCCCGCGACGATGGAAACCAGGATGTTGCCCATCATGAAGCCGCCGACCTTGTCGAAGATCTGCTCGACCAGCTCCCCGGCGCGCTTGCGCCTCCGCTTGGGCAGCAGGAGGAACATCCCTTGCTTGAGCCGTGGAGCGTCGAGCAAGAAGTAGATCGTGAGCACCAGCACCGTCACTGTGTTTGCCAGGACCCGGAGGAACCCGAGCGCAACCCCCGCCACGTTGCCCATGTACGCGCCGGCCTTGGAGGGCAGGGCCTCCAAGGTGCTCTTTATCTTGTCGGCGATTTGGTACTTCTCGTTGTATTCCTGGAAGCGTTTTGAGTAGTCGGTCAGCTTCTCGGTGTAGGTGGGGATGTTGTGCGCGAGATTCTGTACCTGGCGGGAGAGCGGGGGAACAACGGCAACGAAGAAGCCCGCGGCGAACACGATGGTCGCCAGCAGGATGGCCGCCACGGCGGCCCCTCGCGGGAAACGCAGCTTCTGAAGAAACTCCACAGCCGGTTCGAGGCTGATCGCGAGGAAAGCCGCTATGACGACCAGCAGCAGAATGCCTCGAATGCGGTAGCCAACGTAGAGAAGTAACCCGGCGGCGGCGACCACGATGGCCGACATGAACACCGTCTTGGGATGCAGTTTCACCTCGGGCACAACTTCCCCTCCAGGTTGTTTTCGCAAGGCTAGCACGGTGGTCGGCGGCTCGGGAGGAAGAGGGTCAAAGGGAGGCGAAATGCTAGCAATCGGGTAGCCGTTGTGGTTGACTGGCAACCGCTGGGGGGTATGTGGACTGCAGGGCGCCGAAAGGGGTGCGACGTGTCCGACGCGAAGCCCAAGACCTCGGAACTGGCTCTGTTGGGCGGGGCCGCGATCCTATTCATCTCTTTGTTTTTGGCGCAGCAGGGGGCCTGCATTTTCGGCTTCTGCGTGGGTAGCGCCGGTGTGCACTATGGCCTGCTGTGGATCACCTTCTTGCTTGCACTGGGCGGGGTGGTGCTCTGGCTGGTGCCCCGCTTCATGCCCGATGTCAAGATCCCGCCCACAACCCGGGCCATGCTCTTCGGAGCGGTCGGGGCCGGGGCGGGTGTCTTCGGGTTCCTGCACTTCATTCTCCATCTCGAGAGCATGAGGTTCGGCCTGATCGTTGCCCTGGTCGGAGCCGCGCTCGCGGCTTTCGGAGGAATCAAGCTGTTTACAGAGGGCGGAGGGAAAGTCCCCGACATCAAGCAGTTCACGGGATCCCAGGCTCCGCCTCCGCCTCCGCCGGGCCAGCCTCAGTACGGGCCCCCTCCGGCGCCACCCGTCTACACTCCTCCTCCGCCTCCCGCCCCACCGGCGCCGCCTGCCTACACCCCTCCACCCCCGCCGCCTCCTCCCGCACCCGGGCAGGGGCAGGCTCCTCAGTAGCTTCCCCGAAGACTTCGAAGGGCGGCCGATCGGCCGCCCTTCGTTTTCGCGCCGGGCGAGTAGGGATCAACGCCGAGTGGGCGTCAACTGGGGCTTAAGTGCCCCCCGGCGCAGATACGCTCACATTCGAGCGCCCCCGCATCCCCGATGGCGGCGTTGCTCGTCGCTTGCGTACCATCCAGGTACGCGGCGCTCCTCGCGGCCTAGCCCTCGGGGCGCGGTGACGCTCTCGGTCGTGACCGTACCTACGCCGGCGGGGACTAAGCACTAGAATTGGCGGGCCGGTCCCAGGCCGGTTCGTCCGGCACGCAAGACGCGGGATCTCGCGCCGGATTCAAGCCAGCAATCGTGTCAGGAGGTTCCAGTGGGCGAGACCGTCATAGCGGCTGGGGTTCGGACTCCCATCGGCAAGTTCCAAGGGGCCCTTTCGGGGTTCAGCGCCATGGACCTTGGGGGCCAAGTCATCGCCGAAGCCCTCAAGCGCGCGGGGATCACGGGAGACCAGGTCGACTATGTGATCATGGGCCACGTGCTCCAGGCGGGGCAGGGCCAGATCACTTCCCGGCAGGCCGCGGTCAAGGGCGGCATCCCCATGACCATTCCGGCCGTGACCGTCAACAAGGTTTGCCTGTCCGGCCTGAACGCCATCGCGCTTGCCGATCAACTGATTCGCGCCGGTGAGATCGAACTCGCGGTGGCCGGCGGCATGGAGTCAATGACCAACGCTCCTTACTTCCTGCCCGGCGCGCGCGCGGGCCTGCGAATGGGCGACGCCAAGCTCATCGACTCCATGGTCCATGACGGGCTGTGGTGCGCCTTCGACAACCGGCACATGGGCGATTCCACTGAGGACGTCAACCGCAAGCTTGGCATCGGCCGCGCCGAGCAGGACGAGTGGTCGGCGCGTTCCCACGAGAAGGCCGCCGCGGCGACCAAGGAAGGCCGCTTCGCCGACGAGATCCTCGGTGTCGCGGTTCCCCAGCGCAAGGGTGACCCGGTCGTGGTCGAGGCGGATGAGGGCATCCGTGCGGGGACCACTGCGGAGAGCCTCGGCGCACTGAGGCCGGCTTTCCAGAAGGACGGCACCATCACCGCGGGCAACGCCTCCCAGATCTCCGACGGGGCCTGCGCGACGGTGGTCACCTCGCGCGAGAAGGCCGAGGCCATGGGCCTTCCCATTCTGGCCACTGTCATTGCCCACGGGATGGTTTCCGGACCCGACACCAGTCTGCAGTCCCAGCCGGCCAACGCGATCAAGAAGGCCCTTGCCAAGTCCGGCCTCAAGGCGAGCGACCTCAAGGTCGTCGAGCTGAACGAGGCCTTCGCCGCGGTGGCCCTGTGGTCGACCCGCGAGTTGGGAATCTCGGAGGACATCGTCAACGTCAACGGCGGAGCGGTCGCGCTGGGCCACCCGATCGGCTGCTCCGGCGCGCGCGTGGTGCTCACAGCGCTGATGGAGCTTCGCCGCCGGGGCGGCGGGTACGCGGCGGCCGCGCTGTGCGGCGGCGGCGGGCAGGGCGACGCCCTGATCGTTCGCGTCGAGGGGTGAGTGGAGCGCCTACCAAGAGAAAGTCCGCACTCCCGGATCTCATCGAGGGCCTGAAGCGAGGAGACCGTAGGGCGGTCGCCCGGCTCATCTCCATGGTCGAAAACGGCAGCCAGGACTTGCGTGCCGCCGTGAAAGCCCTGGCGCCCTTGGCCGGCAAGGCGATGATCGTCGGTCTTACCGGTTCGCCCGGGGTGGGCAAGTCCAGCCTCACCTCGGCGCTGGTGGCGGCGTTTCGCGCCAAGGATCGCACCGTGGGCGTGCTTGCCGTGGACCCGTCCTCACCGTTCACCGGAGGGGCGCTGTTGGGGGATCGAGTTCGCATGCAGGACCACGCGACCGACCCTCGGGTCTTCATCCGATCCATGGCCTCGCGCGGTCATCTCGGAGGGCTCTCCTGGGCCACCCCACAGGCCCTTCGTGTGATGGATGCGGGGGGCGCCGACGTGATCCTGCTGGAGACCGTCGGTGTGGGCCAGGCTGAGGTGGAGGTGGCCGGCACCGCGGACACCACGCTGGTGTTGCTTGCACCCGGCATGGGCGACGGCATCCAGGTGGCCAAGGCCGGCATCCTCGAGATAGCCGATGTCTTCGTGATCAACAAGGCCGAGCGCGACGGGGCCGCACATCTCGCGAGGGACCTGAAAGCCATGCTGGAGCTGGGAGCCAAGGGAGAGTGGGAGCCGCCGATCGTGAAGACCACGGCGATCGACGGCCACGGTGTGGAGGAGCTGGTCGCCGCAATCGAAGCCCACTGGGCTTACCTTGAGGAGAGCGGGGAGCTGAGGAAGAAACGGCTTCACCGCGCAGCGACAGAGGTAAGGGAGATCGCACTCTCCTCGATGCGGGTTTTGATCGGCGACGTGGGCGAGGACGGCGAGCTCGCTGAGCTGGCCGGCAAGGTGCTCGAGGGCAGCATGGATCCGTTCGAGGCCGCCGAGCACCTGGTGGAGCGGTTCCACGACAGTTCTTCGTAGGAGGGGACGAATGGACGAGGAACAGCGAAGTCAGGCACACGCCGAGTGGCTGGCCTGGCAGAGACGCGTGGCAGGCAAGGAGCGAGACGCCGAGTTCACCACTCTCTCCGGTGAGCCGGTTCCTGCTCTGGTAACCCCGCTGGATCGTTTGGACGACGGCTTCTTCGACAAGATCGGAATGCCCGGCGCCTATCCTTACACGCGAGGTGTCTACCCCACGATGTATCGCGGCAGGCTCTGGACGATCCGGCAATTCGCGGGCTTCGGCTCTGCCGAGCAGACCAACGAGCGCTACCACTACCTGCTGGAAGCCGGCCAGACCGGGCTCTCGGTCGCCTTCGACATGCCGACGCTGATGGGTCTCGACTCCGACGACCCGCGCTCGTTGGGCGAGATCGGCCACTGTGGGGTGGTAATCGATTCGCTTGCCGACATGGAGGTGCTGTTCAGGGGCATCGACCTCGGCAAGATCTCGACTTCGATGACGATCAACGGCCCGGCGGCCGTGCTCTTCTGTATGTACGCGGTCACGGCCGAGAAGCAGGGCACACCGCTGGCGATCCTCGACGGCACTCTCCAGACCGACATCCTCAAGGAGTACATCGCCCAGAAGGAGTGGTGCTTCCCACCCGGTCCGCACCTTCGCATCATCGGGGACCTGTTCGAGTTCTGCGCCGCCGAGGTCCCCAAGTATCACCCGATCTCGATCTCCGGCTACCACATTCGTGAGGCGGGATCGACCGCGGCGCAGGAGCTCGCATTCACGCTGGCCGACGGGTTTGCCTACGTGGAACTGGCCAAGCAGCGGGGCATGTCGGTCGACGTGGTGGCCCCGCAGCTCTCGTTCTTCTTCGACGCCCACATCGACTTCTTCGAGGAGATCGCCAAGTTTCGTGCCGCCCGCCGCATCTGGGCCCGCTGGATGCGTGACCGCTACGGCGCCACCGATGAGAAGGCGATGCAGCTTCGCTTCCACACGCAGACCGCGGGCGTCTCACTGACCGCGCAGCAACCGGACAACAACATTGCCCGCACGGCAATCGAGGCGCTGGCCGCCGTACTGGGAGGCACGCAGTCGCTGCACGCCAACGCACTCGATGAGGTGTACGCCCTTCCGACCGAGCGCGCGGCGGCCATCGCGGTTCGCACCCAGCAGATCATCGCCCACGAGACCGAGGTGACGAACACCATTGACCCGCTGGGCGGGTCCTGGTTCGTGGAGGAGATGACCGACCGCATCGAGGGGCTCGCCGATGAGTACTTCGAGCGCATCGACCGCATGGGATCGGGATCGATCCTGGACGGAGTGCTGCGCGGAATCGAGGCCGGCTACTTCCAGTCCGAGATCGCCGACGCTGCCTTCCGCTACCAGCAGTCGCTGGAGAAGGGGACCAAGACGATCGTCGGGGTCAACGCTTTCACGGAGGCGGCGGAGGAGGAGCTGGAGATCCTGCGCATATCGCCGGAGGTGGAGCGGGCACAGGTGGCCGCGCTGGCCGAACTGCGCGGCAAGCGGGACGGGGCCAAGGTCGCCGGGGCGCTCGACGGTCTCGTCGAGGTGGCCAAGGGAACCGGTAACCTGATCCCGCCGATCATGGATGCAGTTCGCGCCTACGCCACCGAAGGCGAGATCATCGGGGCCCTCAAGACGGTGTTCGGGGAGTATCGGGAGCGGCCCGCGTTCTAGCGCCGGGAGCGGCCCGCGTTTTGGCTCCGTGGCGGGCCCCATGGGCGTTTGCGCCTGCGGGCCACCGCAGCATAGGCTCCACTCGAAATGCGGGCGGTAGCGTCTCGCTCGGGGCCGATACCGAAGCGGGTAGGCGGACTGTGGGAGCAGAGAAAGGGGCGAACCAGAGTGAAGATCAAGGGTAAGTGCGCATTGGTGACCGGCGGCGGCTCGGGCCTTGGCCAGGCGACGGCGGAGGAGCTGCATCGGGCAGGCGCGTCGATTGTGATCTGCGACCTGGCTTCCTCCAAGGGAGAGGCCGTGGCTGCTGCGCTGGGCGAGAGGGCAGTATTTGTGCCGGCCGACGTTACCAACTCCGATCAAGTGGCCGCTGCCATCAAGGCCGGCGTGGAGAAGTTCGGCGGCGTGCACATCGTCGCGAACTGCGCCGGGGTTGGCTGGGCCGGCCGGATCATCAGCAAGACGGGACCCCATGACCTTGGAATCTTCGAGAAGGTCATCGCGATCAACCTGACGGGCACGTTCAACGTCATGCGCCTGGCGGCTGCCCAGATGAGCGGCCAGGAGCCCGACGGAGAGGAGCGCGGGGTCATCGTCAACACGGCGTCTCTTGCCGCCTACGATGGGCAGATCGGCCAGGCCGCATATGCGGCTTCCAAGGCCGGCGTCGTCGGGATGACGTTGCCCGTGGCCAGGGACCTTTCGGCTCGCCTGATCCGGACTGTCACCATTGCCCCGGGTACCTTCGACACTCCCATGCTGGCCGCGCTTCCGGATGAGGTAAGGGCCGCGCTGGCCGAGCAGGTTCCCCACCCCAAGCGCTTGGGCAAGCCCGAGGAGTTCGCGATCCTCGTTCGACACATCGTCGAGAACCCGATGCTCAACGGCGAGACCATTCGTTTGGATGGCGCTCTGCGCATGCCGCCGAAGTAGTCGACTCCATCTCTTGCGGCGTGCGGACAAGTTGGGTCGCACGACTGTCAATCGCCTCTAACCGCGGTAGGCTGGATCTCCAGCCTACCGCGGTGTTTGTCGCAGCCTTCTAGAAGGGAGACCGGGAATGAACGAGGCCGACAAGACACGGGATGCGGTTTCCCGCGCCTACGCCAAGGCTGTGTCCGACACTTCCACCAAGGCATGCTGCTCCTCCGAGGAGATGAAGGGAGTGGCCGCCAAGATGGCCGGCTACGACCCGAACGAGTTGCTCACCGTAGCGCCCTCAGCGGTAGCGAACTCCTTCGGATGTGGGAACCCCCTGGCTTTCAGCGAGGTGGGGCCCGGGGACGTCGTGGTGGATCTCGGATCGGGCGCGGGTATCGACATCCTGCTGGCCGGCCGAAAGGTCGGACCGACGGGCCGCGTCATCGGTGTGGACATGACCGACGAGATGATCGAGCGCGCGCGCGAGAACGTCGCGGCTTCAGGGCTGGACAACGTGGAGGTCCGCAAGGGCCTTATCGAGGACCTCCCGGTCGAGTCCGGCTCGGTGGACTGGCTCATCTCCAACTGCGTCATCAACCTCTCGCCGGAGAAGGACCGGGTCTTCGCTGAGATTGCCCGCGTTCTGAAACCGGGCGGACGGATGCTGGTGTCGGACATCGTGGTGGAGGACCTTCCCGCCTGGGCAAGAGAGAACGCGGCTCTCTACTCCTCCTGCATAGCGGGAGCGATCAGCGAGAAGGACTACCTCGGTGGCTTGCGTCGAGCCGGCCTGGTGGACGTGGAGGTGCGCGAACGCCTCGTCTATGACTCCGGCCAACTCAGGGCATTCGTCGACTCGGAGGTTTCTGAGCTTGCCTGCTGTTCGAGCGCCGAGGGCAGTGCCCCTCTGGGCCAGGCTGCCCAGGAGCTGGCGGGCAAGATCTGGAGCGCCAAGGTCTATGCGAGGAAACCGGCCCCGTAGGCAGTCGCATACGATCGCTCCCGCTCCGGGCCCTCGCGGACGCGCACGGGGGCTCGATCTTCGGCGGTCCGACCTGCCCAAAGGAGCTTGTCTCGCAGTGAGACTGCTGCCGTCTCCGGGCGCGAGCCGTCCCCTGCGAATTCCGGGTGGGTTGGATCTATCTGTGTGTTGGGACCGCCGTGGCCGTGGGTTGGGACTGCCGCGCTGCCCAGGTAAGATGCGAACCCTGACAGTCCGACTTGTCCAGCCGGTCTTCCGGCCCGCTCAAGAGGGGGAGTGCGCGATGGGTGAGTTCGTCCGTCTCGAGATCGACGAATCGAACAAGGTGGGCACGATTCGGCTGGACCGGCCCCCAATGAACGCGCTGAGCTCCCAGCTATTCCAAGAGATCGGCGAGGCTGCGGATGCTGCGACGGCCGATGCGCGCGTCGGAGCCGTGGTCGTCTGGGGAGGCCCCAAGATCTTCGCGGCCGGAGCGGACGTCGGGCAACTGTCCACCGCGTCCTACCAGGACATGGCCGGATTCGCGGAGCTCCTCCACGCACCGCTGAAGAAGTTGGCCGCGATTCCCAAGGTGGTCATCGCCGCGATCAACGGCTTCGCTCTCGGTGGGGGCTGCGAGGTCGCACTCTGTGCTGACTTCCGCGTGGCGGCCGACAACGCCCAGATCGGCCAGCCGGAGATCCTCCTTGGGGTCATCCCGGGAGCGGGCGGCACGCAGCGCCTGCCCCGAATAGTCGGAGTGTCCAAGGCCAAGGAAATGATCTACTCCGGGCGCTTCTACAAGGCCTGGGAGTGCCAGGAGTTCGGCCTCGTGGACGCGGTCTACCCTGCCGAGGAGGTCTACTCCAAGGCCGTCGAGATGGCGGCGGGCTACGCCAAGGGTCCCCTTCAGGCCCTGCGGGCGGCCAAGACCGCTATCGACTTCGGCATGCAGGTTGATCTCGCCACCGGCCTTGCCATCGAGCAGCAGGTCTTCGCCGCTCTGTTCGCCACCGACGACCAGAAGATCGGAATGAAGACCTTCTTCGAGAAGGGCCCCGGTCAAGCGGCTTTTACCGGCAGGTAGCCGGCCGCAACACCTGTGCGGCTCTCCGGGCGCGAGCTTTCTCTTGCGGATTCCGGGTGGGCTGCATCTGCCTGCGGGTTGGGACTGCCGTGCCGCCCAGGTAGAATGCGAGCCCTGGCAACAAGACCCGCCTCGCCGGCTTTCCGGCCCGCCCAGAAGGGGGAGCACACAATGGGTGAATTCGTCCATCTCGAAATAGACGAATCGAACAAGGTGGGCACGATACGGCTGGACCGCCCGCCCGTGAACGCCCTGAACTTCCAGGTGTTCAGGGAGATCGGGGAGGCGGCGGAGGCCGCGACGGCCGATGCGCGCGTCGGAGCCGTGGTCGTCTGGGGGGGCCCCAAGATCTTCGCGGCGGGAGCGGACGTCAAGCAACTGTCCACCGCCTCGTATCAGGACATGGCCGGGTTCGCGCAACTGCTCCACGCAGGAGTGAGCAAGCTGGCCGCAATTCCCAAGGTGGTCATCGCCGCGATCAACGGCTACGCGCTGGGCGGCGGATGTGAGATCGCCCTCTGCGCGGACTTCCGCGTGGCGGCCGACAACGCCCAGATCGGCGTGCCGGAGATCCTCCTCGGGATCATCCCGGGAGCGGGCGGCACCCAGCGCCTGCCCCGAATAGTCGGAGTGTCCAAGGCCAAGGAAATGATCTACTCCGGACGCTTCTACAGGGCCTCGGAGTGCCAGGAGTTCGGCCTGGTGGACGCCGTGTATCCGGCCGACGAGGTGTACCGCAAGGCCGTCGAGATGGCGGCGGCCTACTCAAGGGGTCCCCTGCAGGCCATCCGCGCGGCCAAGACCGCCATCGACCACGGTATCCAGGTGGATCTCGCCAACGGTCTCGCCATCGAGCAGCAAGCGTTCGCCGCGTTGTTCGCCACCGAGGACCAGAAACTGGGCATGAGCACCTTCTTCGAGAAGGGTCCGGGCAAGGCGGTTTTCACCGGCAGGTAGCCGGTCGCAGGGACGGAGATACCCGGGCAGAACCCGAGTAGGGAAAGGCTCAGAGCGCATGCGCAGCAAGATCACCACTCTCGGAGGAAACGGGGCCGAGGACGTCAAGCGGGCCAACGTTGTCTACCATGACTACGAGGCACGCAACTACGACGACAAGTGGTCCATCTCCTTCGACGAGCGGTGCATCACCTATGCGGCGCAGAAGTTCGAGAAGGTGATCCCCAGGGGTCGGGTCTTCGAGCAGGCTCTTGAGGTCGGCTGCGGGACGGGCTTCTTCCTGCTCAACCTTTGCCAGGCGGGATTCATCAAGAAGGGCGAGGTCTGCGACATCTCCCCAGGCATGGTCGAGGTTTGCCTGCGCAACGCCGGCAGCCTCGGCCTGGAAATCGAGGGCCGGCCGGCCGACGTGGAGAACTTGCCCTACGAGGAAGGAAGCTTCGACCTCGTGGTGGGCCACGCGTTCCTTCATCACTTGCCCGACCCCAAGAAAGCCCTCGCCGAGATCCATCGCGTGCTTGCCCCCGGCGGGATGATCGTCGTCGCCGGCGAGCCGACCCGCTGGGGTCACCGCATCGCCAGCGTCGCCCGCAAGAGCGCCGTCGCCGGCTTCAAGGCGTTCTCCCTTACCTCTGCCGGCAGGAAGTTGCGCCAGGACCCCCGGCCCGGGGACGACTCGCCCGATGCCGAGGCTAAGGCCTTGGAGTCCGAGGTAGATCTCTGGACCTTCGATCCCGATGAGGTTGCCCTGTGGGCCAAGCGCGCCGGGTTCCGCAACGTGCGGGTCGAGACCGAGGAGCTTCTGTCGAGTCTGCTGGGATGGAGCGTGCGCACGATCGAGGGCATGGCCAAGCCCGGCAGCCTTCCCGGCTGGTGGCCGTTCTGGGCCTACAACAACTACCTCAAGCTGTACTCGCTCGACGACCGCTGGCTGTACCGCTTCATGCCGCGCCAGCTCTTCTACAACCTGATCCTTGCGGGGGAGAAGGCTGCGGCGCCGGCCGGAACGACCGGCAAGACGACCGGAAACAAGGCTGCTGCGCCGCGGACGCCTCGTGGGGCGAAGTCGAAGGAGTAGGCCGGTGGGACTGCTGACCGGGCAGCGAATCCGTCGGGACGCCCTGGGCGGAACGCAGGTCATCAAGGAGCGCAAGAAGACCGGGCTTCTGACCAACCTCGCCTTCATTCGCCGCAACCGCATGTACACCTGGCGGTACTGGGTCGCGGCCTACCGGTTCATCAAGTTCAAGGTCACCCACCCTCACATCCAGACCTCCGGCTTCTTCTTCCTGGGCAAGAACGTGGAAATCTACTGCAACAAGAACTACGGGCGGATGCGCATCGGCAGGTGGGTGCACATCGGCGACGGCAACGCGATACGGTGCCACGAGGGAAACCTCACCATCGGGGACAAGTCGGTGTTCGGACGCTGTAACACCGTCAACGCCTACATCGACATCTACTTCGGACCCAAGTCCCTGGTCGCCGACTGGTGCTACATCTGCGACTTCGACCACCGCTACGCCGACACCAACGTGGCCATCAAGGACCAAGGCATCGTCAAGAGCCCGGTGCGCTTCGAAGGCGACATCTGGGTCGGCGAGAAATGCTCGGTCCTTCGTGGCGTGACCGTCGGCCGCGGGTCGATTGTGGCCAGCCATGCGCTGGTCAACAAGGACGTCCCGCCCTACTCGATAGTGGGCGGGGTGCCGGCGAGGATCCTCAAGAGCCGGCTGCCCGAAGGCGGCAAGCCGTAGGAGCAAGCGCGGGCTGACGGAAGTCCAGGCAATTCCGGGTCGTGGCCGCGCTCTTGGGCGCCGCCGATGTGTCCACCGCCAGGGCCACTGCCGCCGGTGTGTCGAAACCACCCACGACGTGCCGGGCTGCCTAGGAGTGCGGGCTCCCGAAGACCAAGTGGCCCCCCAGCCAGACCGCTCTCACGGTGAGCTCACGGGAGTCCAGTAGCACGAGGTCGGCGCGAGCCCCCGGGTCCAGCCGTCCGCGATCGTGGGCGCCGATCAGGTCGGCCGGAACGCGCGTGGCCATGTCCACGGCCCGTTCGAGCGGCACGCCGAGGGATACGACGTTTCGCACCGCCACGTCGAGTGTCAGTGTCGATCCGGCAAGGGTGCCGTCGGCCAGTCTGGGCGCGCCGTCGACATAGGCGATCTTCATCTCGGCCAGCTCCGGGGCCTTGATGCCCACCGAGTCGCTCACGAGAGCGACGTTGGGCTTTCGGGCGAACACGACCCGCAGGGCGGCAGGGTGCACATGGATCAAGTCGGCGATGACGCCCGGGGTGAGCCGGTCGTCATCCAGGGCTGCGCCCACCAGGCCTGGGTCGCGGTGGTGGAGAGGCTTCATCGCGTTGAACAGATGTGTGACCGAGCGGGCGCCGGCGTCGGCCGCCGCTCGGGCGAGATCGTAGGAGGCGGCCGAGTGTCCGATCGAGGCAACC
>JBBAAN010000005.1:0-61708 GCA_041658225.1 Actinomycetota bacterium | reverse complement strand
CTCATCGGTCCCCAACTACCCCGCGAGCCACGGCTGCGTGCGGGTGCCGATGTACCTGTCGATGTGGATGTACGACCACCTGCCGCGGGATATGCGCGTCTACGTCTACGGCGGGCCCACGGGAGATAATCCCCAGCCTGAGATCGCCAGCACCCCAGTCGCATCTCCAACTCCCGAACCTGACGACACATCGAGCCCGACAGACACGCCCACGATCCCCGGCCCCTCCTCCTCGGATTCGCCCAGCCCTACGGCAAGCCCGACGCCGAGCTCCACCGAACCACCAAGCTCAACGCCGAGCCCAACGCCATTGCCCGGCCCCTAGGAGACGACACCCGCTCGCCGGCGGGCAAGGCAGGGCCCCGTCTCGTGTCGGCGGCTCCTTCTGGCCCGGCACGAAGCGGCGCCTGCTCACCGGAGCTCCTGGATGCCAACAGCATCCACAGGGAGTACGGCTGGTACTCGCCCCCGTAGGTACGGTGCGCACCGAAAGCGTTCCCGCGCCACGAGGACAAGGCGCGAGGAGCGCCGCGTACCTTGAGGGTACGCAAGCGACGAGCAACGAAGCCATCGGGGATGCGGGGACACTTGAATGTCACCGTACTTGCGGGGGCGAGTGCTAAGGAAACAGCCGGAAACTCCGAAGGAAGGTGTGGGCCCACTCGCCTTCGAACCGCAGGATGCCTTCCTCGAGTGCCCGCTCGTCATCCAACCGCCCGGCGGCCACAAGGGCCAAGGCGAAGGCCAGCTCTTCCACCAGCCCGGCCGACGCCGGCAATTCCTCGACAACTCGTGCCCGGCCATCCACCACCGCGAAACGCCAGGACCCCTCCACCAGACCGGTGAGCCTCAGCTCGAGACCCGCCCCCTCCGGAGCACCGGCCAGCTTCCCGAATCCCCACGGCACAAGACCCAGCATGCGATCGAGGCTGACATCGGCTGCGGGTCCGGCCAGATCGCCGGCGGCTGCGGCATGCCTCCGAAGAAGGACTCGATCCCGGCCACGTGCGCGATGACGTCCTTGACGCTCCAGCCCGCACAAGGAGTGCCAAGACCCCAGTCCGAAGAGGACAACCCATCGACGATTCGAAGGACTCCCGCGAGGTTGTCCTCCACCGCCGCAATCAGCAACTCCGGATTCACGCCATCCTCCCCTCTGGGCATTCGCGCACCCGACGGGAGCAAGCCTAGCGCGACAGGCGACCGGCGGCCGTCACTGCGGAGGCGGCGATTCGGGGTCGATCTCCTCCAGACAGAGCGTCACTGGGTCCAGACCCGCCGCCAAGAAATCGTTCATCGCCTCGGCCCGGCGGCAGTCCTTGGTCGCCCACACGTCGTAGAGCCCGACCGACGCCGACCATCCGCGGCGCAACAGCGCCTCCAACGCATCGGCGGCCCCGGCAAGCCGGCCGGCCAACTCCTCGCCCAGATCCCGCAACAGAGCCGGCTCGGCATCGGCCCCCTCACCGAGTTCCCAACCGGGTTTGAGGAACAGAGGGATCGTGCACGCCACCACGGCAATCTCCTCCCGTCGAATCCGCCGTTGGGAAGGCGGATCTGACGATAGACGCCGGGCGCGACACGCCGGCTGCTTTCTCCACAGGAAGGCAGTGAGTCCGGCGCCTGGAGCGCCGGGCCAACTCGATCGATACCGAATGGTTCGCCGGCCTACCGGCCAGCAGCCAGTCGTCCCGTGCTCACGTCGGACGCCGGATGAAACCCTAACGGCCGAGAGAGATCACTCGCCGGCCGGGTGCCGACTGGGCGTGATACGAGTCGTCTCCCTCGCCGGAAACCTGCGAGCCTTCGGGAGTCAGCACGAACGCGTTGTCGGCCACCTTGCGCATCCCGCCGCAGAGCCCGTGCACCAAGCCCGCCATAAAGTCCAGGCAACGCTGGCGCTGCGAGGATCCCATGCGGTTGAGCGAGATACACACCACGTCACCGCGGCGGAAAGCGATCCCTGCCTGCTCCAAGCCGTCGAAGTTCTCGGGCTCGCTGACGAATATGCCCGGACGGCGAATCTGCCGGCCACCCTCGCGGGAGCGAGACAGGTCCTCGAGCGGCAGGGACTCATCGTCGGCTTCGCCTTCCAGTCCCAGGTACTCCTGAACTCTGTCCCACCACCTGGCCATGCCAACCCGTCCTTTCGTTTGGGGAAGCCCGCCGGACGGCACCCTCCGGCGGCCGAAGAAAGTATCCCCGATGCCACGAGCGTATCCAAGCACCCTCGGACGGTTTCGTCGTGAGGCCCTGCCCGCAGGGAGGGCTTGACGGCGCTCGTCCGACCCACAGGGTCCGCAAACAGCGTCCGTGGAAGGTACGCGGCTAGCGGCGCGGGCCTTTCGTGGCGGCGCGCAGCCCCGCCACGTCCCGGATCGTGTAACGCCGCCCGTGCGCCTCCACGAGCCCCGCGGCGGCAAACCCGGCCAGCGCGCGGTTCACCCGCTCGCGGGAAGCCCCCACCATCTTGGCCAGCTCGCCCTGGGTCAGGGGCATGCCCAACTCGATGGCACCGTCCCGCTCGGTGCCGTGAGACTCGGCCAGCTCCAGTAGCCGCTTGGCCACCCTCGCCGGGATGTCCAGGAAGACGATGTCCTGGAACGCGGCGTCGGCGTCCCTCAGACGCGAAGCCAGGATGCGAAGGAAACCGGAGGCCAGCTCCGGATGCGCCTCCAGGCAAGGATAGAAGTCGCTCGCGGAAAGGCTCCATGCCTCGACCCGATCCATGCAAACCGCATCGCCCATACGCGGTGCGCCGTCGATCAGAGACAGCTCGCCGAATAAGTCGCCCGGTCCCAACAGCGCGACCACGGTTCGGCGTCCTCGGGGGGTGGTGGTCTCGATCTTCACCCGCCCGGAGAAGATGACCAGCATCTCCCCTCCAGGATCACCCTGCCGGAAGATCGCGGCGCCCGGCGGAAACTCCTTCCTGCGGAAGCTCGATCCGAGTTCGCCCAGGGCAGCCTTGGGAAGCCCTGAGAAAAGCGGAACCGTAGCCATCATCTCAACGGCACCAACGGGGTTCATCAAACCTCCAGAGGACGGTTTCCATGCCCGGTCCGGATCGGCCGCGGGAAGGCGACCCCGCTTGCCGGGCGGCATCTCACGCCGCCCCGTGGCATCTCTTGTACTTGCGCCCCGATCCGCACGGGCAGGGATCGTTGCGAGGGATCTTGTCCGAGTGGGCGGGACCCGCCGCGGCCCCGGCCCCCTCTTCGCTCTGCGCCGACGAAAGGGTTACCCGGCTCGGACGGCGCGCGGCCTGCTCCTCCTCACGAACCACGCGGAGGTTGTAGACGTAGCCGACCGACTCTTCCTTGATGCCCTCCATCATGGTCTGGAACATGTCGAAGCCCTCGCGCTGGTATTCCACCAGCGGATCGCGCTGACCGATGGCCCGAAGCCCGATGCCCTCCTGGAGGTAGTCCATCTCGTAGAGGTGTTCGCGCCAGCGCCGGTCCAGCACCTGAAGAAGGACGTGGCGCTCCATGCTCCGCAGAACCTCCGGCGTCAGCTCACGTTCTCGGGCGTCGTAGGCGGCAAGGGCATCCTCGAGAGCGCGCTCGGCAACCTCCTCCGGGGTGACCTTGGGGAAGTCGAACGATTCCTTGGCAAGGCCGGTCGGGTAGTTCTGCCGCAAGTAGGTCAAGAAGCCGTCGAAGTCCCACTCCTCGGGAAAGACCTCCCGCGAGCACCAGGTCGCCACGGCCCCCTCTATGGTGTCGGCGATGAAACCTTGGATCTGCTCCTTCAGGTCCTCGCCTTCGAGGATTCGCTTGCGCTCGGCGTAGATCACCTCGCGCTGCTTGTTCATGACCTCGTCGTACTTGAGGACGTTCTTGCGGATCTCGAAGTTCTGGCTCTCCACCTGACGCTGGGCGTTGCGAATGGCCCGGCTCACCATCTTGGCTTCGATGGGCACATCCTCGGGGACCTTGAGCCTGGTCATGATGCTCTCCACGGCGCGCGTGTTGAACAGCCGCATCAGGTCGTCGCCCAGAGACAGGTAGAAGCGGCTCTCGCCCGGGTCACCCTGGCGACCCGACCGGCCGCGAAGCTGATTGTCGATACGGCGTGACTCATGTCGCTCCGTGCCCAACACATACAGCCCGCCGAGTCCCACGACCTTCTCGTGCTCCGCGGCGCAAGCGCGCTTCTTGTCCTCCAGGATGCGCCGGTACTCGCGCTCGTAGGCTTCCGGATCGGCCTCGGGGTCGATACCGGTGGAGGGCATGTCCTGACGGGCCATCTCCTCGGAGTTGCCGCCCAACAGGATGTCCACTCCGCGCCCGGCCATGTTGGTCGCCACCGTCACCCCACCGACCCGGCCGGCCTGGGCGATGATGTGGGCCTCCTTCTCGTGGTGCTTGGCGTTGAGGACCGTGTGCGGGATGCCCTTGCGCGTGAGCATCCCCGAGAGCTTCTCGCTCTTCTCGATCGAGATCGTGCCGACCAGGACCGGCTGGCCCTTGGCGTTGCGCTCGGCGAGGTCGGCGACCACCGCGTCCCACTTGGCTTCGGGGGTCTTGTAGATCACATCGGCCTCGTCCAGGCGGATCATCGACCGGTTGGTCGGGATCTCCACTACCTGCAACTTGTAGATCGTGTCGAACTCCGTGGCCTCGGTCATTGCCGTGCCGGTCATGCCGGCCAGCTTGGAGTACATGCGGAAGTAGTTCTGCAACGTGATCGTGGCGTAGGTCTGGTTCTCCTCCCGAATGCGCACGTTCTCCTTGGCCTCGATGGCCTGGTGGAGCCCCTCGGAGTAGCGGCGCCCGTGCAGCACCCGTCCGGTGAACTCGTCGACGATCAGGACCTCGCCGTCCTTGACGATGTAGTCCACATCGCGCCTGTAGAGCTCCTTGGCGCGCAGGGAGTTCTGCAAGTGGTGGACGAGTGGGGTGTTGAGCTGGTCGTAGAGGTTCTCCACTCCGAGCATCGTCTCGACCGTGTGCACGCCCTCCTCGGTGACGGCCACGGTGCGCTTGGCCTCGTCCACCTCGTAGTGCTCCTCGGCGTGCAGCCGCGGGGCGATGCGGGCGAACTGCACATACCAGCGCGCGGTCTGCTCGGCGGGCCCGGAGATGATCAGTGGGGTACGCGCCTCGTCGACGAGGATCGAGTCCACCTCGTCGACTATGGAGTAGTTGTAGCCGCGGTGCACCAGCTCCTCGGGCCTGACGGCCATGTTGTCGCGCAGGTAGTCGAAACCGAACTCGTTGTTGGTGCCGTAGGTGATGTCGGCGCCGTAGGCCGGACGGCGCTCGGCGGGGGTCATCGGGGCCTGGATGAGCCCAACGGACAACCCGAGCATCCGATGGACGCCACCCATCCACTCGGCGTCGCGCTTTGCCAGGTAGTCGTTGACCGTCACGACGTGGACGCCCTTGCCCTCCAGGGCGTTCAAGTAGCTCGGAAGGGTGGCCACGAGAGTCTTGCCCTCGCCGGTCTTCATCTCGGCGATCATCCCAAAGTGCAGCGCGGCTCCGCCGATGAGCTGCACGTCGAAATGACGCTGCCCCAGGGCGCGTTTGGCCGCCTCGCGCACCAGCGCGAAGCCCTCGGGCAGCACGTCGTCCAGCGCCTCGCCGTCGGCCAGGCGTGCGCGCAACTTGGCCGTCTCTTCCCGCAACTCGGAGTCGGACAGACCCTGGTAGTCGGTCTCCAACGAATTGACCGGCGGAACAACCGCGGCGCACTTCTTGAAGCGCTTTCCTTCGCCCGCGCGAAGGAGCTTGTCGAGGATCATCGTGGCTCCCACCGTGGAGGCGGCCCACAGCCGCCTCCACGCCTAGGCTACTTCAACTCGAGGAGCTTCTCGCGAACGGCATAGATGACCGCTTCCATCCGTGAGTGAAGGTGTAGCTTCTCGAGGATGTTGCGGATGTGGTTCTTGACGGTGTTCTCGGAGATGAACAACTCCTTGGCGATGTCACGGTTGTTGCGGCCCTTGGCGACGAGCCCGAGGACCTCCATCTCTCGACCGGTGAGTCGCGGCTGGGGAATGGCCTGGTGCTCGTCGGCGCGCTTTACCATCGAGGCGAATTCGTTGAGGAGCTTGGAGGCCATCGACGGGGAGATCAGGCTCTGGCCTTGCTGCACGGCGCGGATGGCCTCACCCACCTCATCGATGGAGATCTCCTTGAGCAGGTAGCCGGATGCTCCCGCCTTCACCGCTTCGTAGAGATCCTCCTCTTCGTCGGAAACCGTGAGCATGAGGATCTTGACGTGGGGCGAAGCCTCCTTGATGGCCCGGGTCGCCTCGATGCCACTACAACGGGGCATGCGCACGTCCATCAGGACCACTTCCGGCATCAGCTCCTGAGCCCGATCCACCGCCTCGGTCCCGTCCTCCGCCTCGCCGACGACTTCGATGTCGGCCTCCTGCTCCAGGACCATGCGCAGGCCGCGGCGGAACAACGCGTGGTCGTCCGCGATCAGTACTCGGATTCTCTCCGCCGTTTCGGCTTCCGGCTTGCCCTTCTCCTCGCCCACCTCCCCCTCCTTCGCTCCCGGCCGGCCCTAGAGGGCGGGCTCGATCAGACCCAAGTCCCCGTCGGTTCGCCGGTAGACCAGGTTGACCTGTTCTGTGCCAAGGTTACGAAAGAGATAGAAATCGTGCCCGAGAAGGTCCATGTGGAGCGCGGCGTCCTCGGGTGCCATGGACTGGATCGTGAACCGCTTGGTGCGCACAATGCGAGGCTCAGGCTTGCCGCCCCCCTCCACCGTCAACGTCTCTGCCAACAACTCCCGACTCGCCAGCGATCTTACCGAATTCCCCTGATGCGAAGGACGGCTGCGCAGCTTGCCCTTGAGTTTCTTCAGGCGCCGCTCGATCTTCTCGCTCGCCTCGTCCAGCGCCGACAGGGGGTCGGGCGCCGAAGCGGTGGCCCTGACCACATGGTGGCGCGTGTGCACCGTCACCTCGACCCCGCTGCGCCCGTCGGACGCCCGGGGGTTTCGCAGCTCGGAGAACTCCACCTCCACAGCGGTGATGCGATCCAGGAAACGTGTGGCCTTCTCGATCTTCTCCTGGGTCTGCTCGCGAAGGCGCGCCGAAACCTCCAGGTTCTTGCCCTTAACAACCGGCTCCACTCCGACTCCTCCTTCCCTTCCCCCGTTGAAAACGGTAGGAACCCCCGCCCGGCTGACCTGGTCTTTGGCCCCACACCCGCCTGCCGCGGACCTCGCAGCCTCGATGGCCACTATTGCCCGTCTCTCGCCGGACGCGGCGCGTCCGGCGAGGCAGGACTTACACCTAAGTCGCACCATGCTCGGCGACCAATAGTCGCCTTACGTGGGTCGTTTCGCCTGCGACTGGCATCGACTTGTCCGGATTCCTCCCGTGAGTGGGCACGAACCCTGGACTCAACCACAGACCCGGACGGGGGTCAGATCCCATTCTACTTCCAGGCCGGGCGCTCTCGGTAGGGCGCCTCCGGATCGACGCTCAGATGCGGCTCGCCTGCCACCAGACGCGCGAAGGTCCGCTCGGGGCAGGCACGAGCCAGGCTCGGCAGACCGGCCAGACCGGCACAGAGCACACTGACGCCGCCGGCTCCCGCCGTCTCCAGAGCGAGCGCGCAAGCGGCCGCAGTCACGCCTGAGGTCACCACGTCGTCGACCAGGCACACGCGCTGGCCTCCAAGGGTTCTAATGGGAGCGAACCCGAGACGACGTCCGGCCACGGTGTGGGCCTCCTTGCCGGCGCGGCCCAGGTCGGGGCCCTCGTGCGGTCGCACCAACAGACGCACGGCGGGTATGGCCAGCGTGGCGGCGGCGGCCTCAGCCAGGAGCCTTGCCTGGTCGTGCCCCCGCTTGCGCAGCGACCGCCTGGCGAGTGGAACCCAGGTCGCGACATCGGCCCGCAGTCCTTCCGCCGCGGCCCGAGCGGCCATCGCCCGTCCCAAGGGCCCCGCCACCGCGCGCTCGCCCCGGAACTTCAGCGCGTGCACCGCGTCCCGCATGGGGCGGGAGTAGGCGGCCAAGGAATAGCACGGCCAGGGGCACGAGCACCGGGGGCAGCGCTCCCAGCCGCGCCAGGCAAGCCGGCAGGCCAGGCAGCAAGACGGAACCGACCGCAAGGCGGAACGGCAGGCTGCGCACCAAAGACTGATGCCGGGCTTGGCGCATCCCACGCAGCGGGAAGGGCAGGCAAGCTCCCCAAACATGGTGACAAGGTTAGGCGCGAACGCAGCGCGCGGAACGCGGCCATCCACAGCAGCCGCGGCCGCAATCGCCCTGGACCCGGGGCAGCTCAACATCGCGACGAACAGTGCTCACCGGCCGGTGACTCGGAGCCGGTCCCGCGACGAGACCGGGTGGCTCCCATCAGCGGGAGAGGCGCTCCAGACGAGCAAGAGCGCTCCGGTAGGGCGGCCGCACCACACCGAGGTCGGTCACGATTGCGCTCACCAGGCTCGCGGGCGTGACGTCGAAAGCGGGATTGCGCGCACCACTGTCCATCGGCGTGATCCGCATCTTGCCGAGGACCGTGTGAACCTCGGCGGGATCACGCTCCTCGACGGGGATGTCGGCCCCCGATCTCGTCGAGAGATCCACTGTCGACCACGGTGCGACCACGTAGAAAGGAATGTGGTGGTGGTGAGCCAGCACGGCCAGACTGTAGGTGCCGATCTTGTTGGCCACATCGCCGTTGGCCGCGATGCGGTCGGCTCCCACCGCAACCAGGTCGACCTCCCCCCGGGCCATCAGCGAGGCGGCTGCTCCGTCCACGACCACCGAGTGCGGGACTTGCGCCCGCGAGAGTTCCCAAGCCGTCAAACGCGCGCCCTGAAGAAGCGGCCGAGTCTCGCCCACCCACACGTGGTCCAAGCGACCGGCCTCGTGCGCGGCGATCACCAGACCCAACGCGGTGCCGCGCCCCCCGGTCACCAGGGCCCCCGTGTTGCAGTGTGTGTACACGCGCGCTCCGGCGGGCAGCAGCCCCAGCCCATTGGCCGCCATGGCGTCGCAAGCGGCCGCGTCCTCGGAGGCAACCGCCAGAGCCTCGTCACGAACGGCCTCCCAAACCGCCTGCGGCCCGGCGTCCCCGGCCCGGCATGCCGCATCCGTCGCCCGGCGGACTCCCCAAGATAGGTTCACCGCCGTCGGGCGCGAGCCGGCCAGGAGCTTGCCGGCCCTCTGGCAGTCCCGAACAACCGCGGCGCCGGTCCGGCCTCGAGATAGCCACGCGGCCTGCGCCACGCCCATTGCCCCCGCAATGCCCAGGGCGGGAGCACCTCGGATACGCAAGGCCCGGATGGCCTCGACCAGCTCACGGCTGTCGCGGCAATTGCGGTAGATCTCGCGAGATGGCAGCAGGGTCTGGTCGAGGATGCGCACAGCGCCGTCTCGCCACGCGATTGCCACGGGAGGTTTGCGGGGATTCACGCGCGAAAGGATAAGGCAGCCCGGCCCGGCGCGCGAGGACTTGCCTTGGAGCACCCGGTATCGTTGACCCGTCCAGGCCCAATCGAGACAATGGCGGCCCAGGGGTAGGAGGAAGCGTGGGACCAGAAAGCTGCCGGCCACCCGAGAGGGAACCCGACAAGCCACTGCCGCCCCCCGGATGGGAACCAGCCCCCATCCCGCCCCCCGGATGGGAACCCCGCTCCGCCCCCGCCGCCGGCCCAGCACGGACCGCCGGCCCCGTGCCACCTTGGGTCGGGACACCTCTGCCGCCGGGCGGGCAGCCCTACGCCGCGGTACCGCCGGCCTGGAACTGGGCCGCGGCAACGCCTTCGCCGGCGCCGGGCGCCTCCATCACCCAGCCGGACATCTCGACCGACGCCGGGCGCCAGCCCCTCGCGCTGCTGCCAATGGACCTGGGCGACGTGCTCGACGGAGCGATCACCGTCTACCGCGCCAACGCTCGAGCGATCCTGCTCGTCACAGCCGTGCTGCTGGTTCCCTTGAGCTTCCTCTCGGCGTTTGCGGGACGTGCCGGCATGGTGAACTTCCAAGCACTGACGAGCACGGACACTCCCCCGACCGCGCCGACCGTGAACCCCGTCAGCACCTACGGTCTGACGGCTCTGCAGCTGCTGGTCGTCGTTCCGCTGCTGCTGGGGTTGCTCACCTGGATCGTGGTCGAAAGCTGCCACGGCCGTCCCGCGCGCGGCCGCGACGCCCTTCGCGCGGTGGCGCCGAGAATCTGGACCCTCCTGGCGTGTGTGGCCACCCCGGTGATGGCGGCGGGGCTCCCCTTCGCGGCGAGCCTGGCGCTCGGGACCTGGGTGCATCCCGGCTTCTTCCTGTTGACCATGCTCGTGGCGCTGCCCCTGGGAGCGTTCGTATTCGTTCGCTGCCTGGGCAGCATTCCCGCCGCGGTGATCGACAACACCAAGGCTCTCCCGTCCCTGCGCCGGTCCTGGTCCCTTTCCCGGCGCTGCTTCTGGCGCACCCTGGGCACGTTCGTGCTGGCCGAGCTTGTCGTCTCCGTTGCGGGCGGCTTCCTGTCCCTGCCGTTCCAGATCGCCGGGCTGGTCTTGGGATCCAAGGGCTGGGCTCTTGTAGGCGCCGCGGACTTCCTGTCGGGACTGGTCTCCCAGCCCTACCTGGCGGGAGTGGTCGTCTTGCTGGTCCTGGATCAGCGCATCCGCAAGGAGGGCTACGACCTGGCCCTGGCCGCCGCGGAGCTGGACCTTGCCACGTAGGCTTGCCTCGATCGCCGCCCTGGCCGTCGCCCTGGCGACGACGCCGGTTCTCGTGGTCGGCCTGCCGCCCGCCTCCGCTCCGGCTTCCGCCCAGACGCCCTCGCACAGCCGCCTCGCCTCCGAGAGGGCTTCGTCGGCTGCGCCTACGCTTCCGGTCCCCCTTCACGCCCGACTTCCCGCTGCGCCGGCAGTAATGGACCTGGATGCCTATCGCGCGCGCGTCGAGGAAGCCCTTTCCCTCGCCGCCCCGGAAGCGCCTCGCACCCGACAAGTCCTCGAACGGGTGCGCTCACTGGTGTTGGGCGTGGACGTGCGCATGCGCGACGAACGCACTGTGCGTGTTACAGATCCCCTTTTCGAAGAGCTGCTTGCGGGGAAGCCGACGAAGGCCACATTCGCGTTCGTCAGAGCGCACCTGGTGCTACTCGCCTCACAGATCGAGAAGGAGGCCCACATGATCGCCGGGAATCCCGAGGCGATCAAGGCGCGTGCCCGAGCCATCCTGGCCCAGCGCCAGTTCCGACCCCCTTCCCCCAATCCTCTGCAACGCTTCGCCGACTGGCTCACGGGCCTGTTGCGGAACACCGTCGTTCATGTCACGTCTGCCGCCTCCCGCACCTGGTGGGTGGCCTGGTTGGGTGTCGCGCTCGTGACTGCCGCTCTGCTGATCGCTTTCCGCAAGCTGGCCGGCCGGATCGACAAGGACGCCTCGATCCCGGTGCCGCATGCCGCGGTCCGAAGTCGAACCTCCGCCGAATGGATCGCTGAGGCGGCAAGGCTGGAAACCGACGGGCACTACCGCGAAGCCATCAGAGCACGCTACCGAGCGGCCCTGCGCGGCCTGGCCGAAGCCGGCCTCGTCGACGAGCGCCCGGGGCGCACCGCAAGGGAGTACCGAGAGGAACTGACTCGATGCGCGCCGCAGGCCGGGCCCGCCTTCGCGCGCGCCACGGAGATCTTCGAGGGTGCCTGGTACGGACAGGCGAAGTGCCGTGTCGAGGACGGCGCCGCTCTCACCGAACTCGCCTCCTCGGCGCTCGCGGACGCGCAAGGAAGCCGGCGATGAACCGGGCGTGGCCACCGCGGCGAGTCCGGAGCCGGGTCCGGGTTGTCGCCGTACTGCTCTCGCTGGTTGCGATCGGCGTCGCGATCACCCTGGTCGCCGGCAACCCCAGTGGATATGCGCCCTACTCGCCGGACTCCCCTGAACCGGCCGGCCTGAAGGCGCTGCGGCTGTTGCTCGAGCAGGCAGGCTCTGGTCTGAAGGCCTCGACCGAACCCAGCTCGGCCGGAATCATTCTCGTGCCGCGAGACGATCTGAGCTCCCGCCAGCGGGAGTCGCTGCTGGCCACGGTGAGGTCGGGCTCACGGCTGGTGCTGACCGACCTGGACGGCAAGCTGGGCGAGACGCTGTCGGTCGGCGCCGTCGAGCTTTCGCGGGAACAGGACCTCACGCCGCAATGCATCTCGCCGCTCACGCAAGGCGTGGAGGCAATCGAGATCCTCCCGGAGACCGCCGTCTACCTCCCCCTTGATCCGCGGGTTCCGGCGAGCGTCTGCTTCGCCGGCGGCAAGGGCGCCTTCATGATCGACTCACCCTACGGCAGCGGTGAGATCGTGATGCTCTCGGAGCCGTGGCTGCTGACCAATGAAGGCCTCGGAGAACGCGACAACGCCGTGCTCGCGCACAACCTGCTCGCCGCGGCGGGCCGCGCGGTCACCCTGCTCGAAGGAGGGCTGATCGCGGGCACCGGGGAAGAGACCCTGTCCTCGATCATGCCCCGGGGAGCCAAGGCCGCGCTGCTCCAACTGCTCGTGGCCTTCGCGGCCCTCGCCGCCTGGAGGGCAAGACGCCTGGGGCTGCCGCCCGCGGATCCCGGACCGGTGAGCGTTCCCGGAAGCGAGATCGTCCTGGCCGCGGGAGGGTTGCTGCATCGCGCCGGGGCTGCGGGGCACGCCGCCCGGCGCATCCAATCCGACCTGCGGCGCACGCTCAAGATCCAACTGGGCCTGCCGGCCGACCTGCCCGTTGGGGACCTGGCTCGCATCGCCGGCGAGCGAACCGCCCTGACGGCCGCGGACCTCGCCGCCGTGCTCGATCCGATCCCCGACACCCTTTCCGCATCCGGCCTGGTGGCCTTCGCCCAGAAAGCCCAGGCGGTGCGCCGCTTGCTGGATCACAGTACGCGTGCGGCCGGCGGTCCGGCCGCGGCCGATAGAGGAGGGAAATCGTGACCCCGAAGACATCCGCGCGAGAAAACATCCTGGCCGTGCGCGAAGAGGTGGCCAAGGTGGTCGTGGGTCAGGACGGTGCCGTGTCGGCGTTCCTGGCCGCCCTGCTCGTGCGAGGCCACGTGCTGGTGGAAGGCGTGCCGGGCGTGGCCAAGACATTGCTGGTGAAAGCCCTGGCGGCCAGTCTCTCGGCCGACTTCCATCGGGTGCAGTTCACCCCGGATCTGATGCCCTCGGACGTGACGGGCACGGTGGTGTTCGAAGCCAAGACGGCCAGCTTCCGATTCCGGCGCGGGCCGGTGTTTGCCAACTTCCTACTGGCCGACGAGATCAACCGCACACCCCCCAAGACCCAGGCGGCCCTGCTCGAAGCCATGGAGGAGCGCCAGGTCACGATCGAAGGCGAGACCCACCCCCTGCCCGACCCGTTCCTGGTAGCCGCGACTCAGAACCCCATCGAGTACGAAGGAACCTACCCCTTGCCGGAGGCGCAACTCGACCGGTTCCTGTTCAAGGTGACCATGGGATACCCGAGCCCGGCGGAAGAGCAGCAGGTGCTGGCGCGCCACCACGCCGGCCTGGATCCCCACGATCTCGCGGCCTTGGGCGTTCGCGCCGTCGCGACGCCGAAGCACCTTCAGGCCGCGCGCGGCGAGATGGTGAAGGTGGGGGTGACCGACGAGGTGATGGCCTATATCGTGGCGCTGGTCCGAGCCACCCGCGAGTCGCCCTCACTCTCACTGGGGGTGAGCCCTCGAGGGGCAACCGCGTTGCTTTGGGCCTCCAAGGCCTGGGCATGGATGTCGGGCCGCGAGTTCGTCAGCCCCGACGAGGTCAAAGCCGTCGCCCGCCCGACACTTCGCCATCGTGTGATCCTCCGACCCGAAGTTCAGCTCGAGGGCATCACCGCTGAGGGCGTGTTGGAAGCCGTCCTGGCCGGCGTGCCGGTGCCCAAGTAAGCCGGCACTCAAGTAAAGGGAGTGCGTATGGCGCTGAAGCGGGAGCAGCACCGATGGCCCTGACCTCGCGTGCCGCACTGGCCGCCGCACTGGCCACGGTCGTCGTGGCCGTGCTGCCCTTGCCGGTGAAGGCAAGCCTGGCGCTGGTCGACGGAGCACTTATCGCTCTGATCGCGCTGGACGCACTTCTTGCGCACCGGCCGGCGAGCATCGGCCTCGTCCGTGAGGCACCGAGCCATCTCGGCGTCGGCGAACGTGGCGGAGTGCGGCTGCGCCTGGCCAATCCCTGGCCCCGTCCCGCCCACTGCTTGCTGTATCAAGCGCTTCCCGGCTCGCTGCGTCCGTCGGCCCGCCGGCGTGCGGTCGCGGTGCCGGCGCTCGGAGAAGCGGAGATGGCTGTCGAGATCCGGCCGCGCGACCGGGGCAGGATCCCGCTCGGAACGGTCACCGTGCGCCTTGCCGGACCCTTGCGGCTGGCGGCACGCCAGCGGCGTTTCGACCTCGGCGACCTCCTCAAGGTGTACCCGCCTTTCGCGAGCAAGCGCGAAGCGGATCTTCGAGTGGAGCGCGGGCGACTGCTCGAAGTGGGCTTGCGCTCCGCGCCCGGTCGCGGCGGGGGCACCGAGTTCGACAGCCTGCGGGACTACCATCTCGACGACGAGTTCCGCCGGATCGACTGGTCCGCAACCGCCCGCTCGGGCAAAGCGATCGCACGCGACTACCGTGCCGAGCGCAGCCAGCCGGTGATCATGCTGCTGGACACCGGGCGGACGATGGCAGGACGGGTGGCCGGCGTCACGCGACTCGAGCACGCCCTGGACGCGGTTCTCACCCTCACCACACTGGCCACCCGCCTGGGCGACCGGGCCGGGCTCGTGGCCTTCGCACAGGACGTGCGCGCAACCGTCTCCCCATCCGCGAGCCGGTTGCAGTTCGGCAGGGTCGTGGAGGCTGTTTACACTCTCGATGCGCGCCTTGCTGAGAGCGACTACGCAAACGCCGTGGCCGCAACCCTGGCGCGATTCCCGCGCCGCGCGCTGCTGGTGCTGCTGACCGAGCTTGCGGACGAGGCGGTCACATCGACGATCCTGCGCTCTCTGCCGCTGGCGCTTCGCCATCACCTCGTCGTGATCGCCAGCGTCGCCGACCCGGCCGTGGAGGCGCTCGCCCGCGCCACGCCGCAGGATGCGCGCGCCGCTTACCGGCAGGCCGCGGCCCTTTCCGCGATGGCGGACCGCGCTTCGGTGGCCGCGCGGATGCAAGCATTGGGGGCGCTGGTGGTGGACGCTCCGCCGGGGGCCCTGGCGCCGCGGCTGGCCGACGCCTACCTGGACGTCAAGGCGCGCGGCAGGCTGTAGACACGGCGAGCTGTGGACGCCGCCGGCCACAGACGACGACTCGCGTGAGGAACGGCCTGCCCTGTCCGCACCGACGTGAGCAGGAACCCCGGTTTTCTCTGTCTACACGGGTTCCCGCGCGAGCGCCACCTCCGCCGGGAGCACGTCTGCATCCTCGGGCGCCTCAGCTAGGCCGAGACGATGCGCGCGCCGCCCCAGCACCACAAGGTACAGGAGATAGGCGACCTCGACCACGACCCCGATGCCGACGCGCCCCCAGGTCGGCAGGTGGGACGGAGTCACGAAGGCTTCGACCAACGCCGCCACCACGAAAGCCAGCACCACCCCCGCGATCATGACCACCGCGATTCGCGCTTCCTCGCCGAGGGCCTGCTCACGGCGCCTCTCCCCCGGGTCGATCAACGTCCAGCCCAAACGAAGTCCCGCCCCCGCCGCGATGAAGATCGCGGTCAACTCGAGCAACCCGTGCGGAAGTATGAGCCCCCAGAAGATCCCATCCCGATGCGCCAGATGGAAGAGAGCGACCGGCATTCCCAGGTTCGCGCCGTTGAGCGCGAGAAGAGCCGCCCCTCCGACGCAGAACACCATGCCGGCCGCGAAAGCGGTGAAGGCGACCTCGATGTTGTTCGTCATGATGCGTGCGGAGAACTCGGCCGCCGGCCGCGAGGAGTAGTAGCCGGCGAACTGCCGGTCCACCAGCACCTTCTGCTGCTCCGGCGAGAGCGCCACGTCGCGCGCATGCGAACTGCCCAGCATCCAGCCCCCCATGGCCAGTGCCGAAGCGCAGAAGACCGCCGCCGCCGCCACGATGAACACCCAGTTGCGGGCCACGGCGGCGGGGTAGGTACGCGTGAAGAAGGCCTGAAGTCCCCGCAGCGAGCGCGCCTTCGACCCGTACACCTTGACCCTTGATCGCGAGACCAGAGAAGAGAGGTAGGCCTCCAGGTGCGGGTCGTGGTAGCGGGTCTGCACCAGCGAAAGATCCGCCGAGGTTCGCCGGTACAGCCGCACCATCTCGTCCAACTCGACCGCGGATGCGCCCTGGACGTTCGCGCGCGCCAGCGTGTCCAAGCGGGTCCAGTCGAGGCGACGGCCGGCGATGAAGGCATCTATGTCCGTGCTGACCGCCTCCCCCAGGCACTGGATGAATCCCTCCGCCACGATGCTATCGTTTGCGGGGATCCCATCTCCCGCCAACTCTAGTAGCACGAGGGGACCGCGTGAAGGAACCGGCCGACCTGATCACCCCCGAGGCGGTGGTGGTGCGCCTGCCCTTGGCCGGCATCGGATCCCGGCTCATCGCGGCCCTGTTGGACATGGCGATCCAGACCGCGGCGGTGACGATCCTGTTCATCAGCTCCATGGCCGCCGCGCGCTCTCACCCCACGGTCGTCTTCGTGCTCGTGCCGATCTACTTGTTCCTCATCATGCTGGGCTCTCCAATCGCCATGGAAACCTTCTTGCGAGGCAAGACCGTGGGCAAGATGGCCATGGGTCTGCGCGTCGTCCGCGACGACGGCTCTCCCATCACCTTCCGCGCGGCCGCAGTGCGAGGCGTCCTGCGCGTGCTGGAGGCCAACCCCGTCACCTACCCGGTCGGGGTCATGGCGATCCTTCTCTCGCGCAAGGCCAAACGCTTGGGAGACATGGCCGCCGGGACGATCGTGGTCCGCGAACGCGCCCCGGCGCCGCCGCCTCCGCTCATGGTCGTCGTGCCCTCGGGACTGGAGCAGCTTGCCTCGACTCTCGACACCACGACTTTGAGCGATCGCGATTATCAGCTCATTCGGGAGTTCCTGCTACGCCGGGATCGCTTCGACCTCGAGGCGCGCAACAGCCTCGCCTTGAAGTTCGCCGACCACTACGCGCGCAAGCTCGGCGCGCAGGTGCCACCCGGAACCTGGCCCGAAGCATTTCTCATGGCGGTGGCCGCCGCGCACCAGTACCGCTCGAACCGGGCTTGGATGACGTACCCGCAGCCATACCCGCCGAGCCGCTAAGCACTCGCCCCCACATGTACGGTGCGCACCGAGAGCGTTCCCGCGCCGCGAGGGCAAGGCCGCGAGGAGCGCCGCGTACCTTGACGGTACGCAAGCGATGAGCAACGCCGCCATCGGGGATGCGGGGGCGCTTGAATGTCACCGTACTTGCGGGGGCGAGTGCTAAGTACCCTGGGTCCAGGAGCCGAGGTAGGCGATCTGCTTCGCGGTCAGTTCGTCGATCTCGAGGCCCATGGTCGCAATCTTGAGCTTGGCGACCTCGACATCGATGTCCGCCGGGACCTCGTGCACGCCGGCGGCCAGATCATCCCATTTCTTGGCGAGCCACTCGGCAGCCAGCGACTGGTCGGCGAAAGAGAGGTCCATGACCGCGGCCGGGTGTCCTTCGGCCGCACCCAGGTTGACCAGGCGTCCCTCGACGATGAGTTGCAGGCGCCGGCCGTCCGCCATGGTGAACTCCTCCACGCCCTCGCGGACCTCGGTGACCGAGGTGGCCGTCGCGCGCAGCGACTTGACGTCGATCTCCACGTCGAAGTGTCCGGAGTTGGCCAGGATGGCCCCGTCCTTCATGACCTCGAAATGCTCGGGGCGCAGCACGTCACAGTCGCCGGTGACGGTCACGAACACATCACCCAGCGGGGCAGCCTCTGCCATCGGCATGACGCGATAGCCGTCCATCGCGGCCTCCAGACCCTTCACCGCGTCGACCTCGGTGACGATCACGTTCGCCCCATGGCCCTGCGCCCGCATGGCCACCCCGCGCCCGCACCAGCCGTACCCGGCCACGACGAAGCTGCTTCCCGCAAGCAGCACGTTGGTGGCGCGGATGATTCCGTCCAGCGTGGACTGACCGGTGCCGTAGCGGTTGTCGAACAGGTGCTTGGTGGGCGTGTCGTTGACGGCCACGATCGGGTAGCGCAACGCGGCGTCGGCCGCCATCTGGCGCAACCGGATGACGCCGGTGGTGGTCTCTTCGGTCCCGGCTCTGACCTCGGCGACCTGATCGGGACGCAGGGTGTGCAGCCGGGTCACCAGATCGCAGCCGTCGTCCATCGTGACGTGGGGGTGGGTGTCCAGCGCAGCGTCGATGTGGCGGTAGTAGCCGTCATGGTCGATGCCGCGGATCGCGTACACGCTGATGCCGTAGTGGGTCACGAGCGCGGCTGCGGTGTCGTCCTGAGTGGAAAGCGGGTTAGAGGCGCACAACGTGACCTCAGCGCCACCGGCCTTGAGGGTGCGGCAGAGGTTGGCGGTCTCGGTGGTGACATGCAGGCAAGCCGCCATGCGCAGACCCTCGAGGGGCTTCTCCTTCTCGAAGCGGGCGCGTATCTGCCTGACGACCGGCATGTGCTGATCGGCCCACTCGATACGCCGGTGGCCCTCGTCCGCCAGGCCCAGGTCGGCCACTTCGTAGTTCATCCCGCTCCCCTTCCGAGGTTGTCGTCTTCCGTCAGTGGATCGCTTGGTCGAGCGAGCCATCATATCGTTCCGGCGAGACCCGACCGAATCGAGTAGCGCCTCCGGACGGAGCCGAGTCGAGATGACCCTCGGGGGCGCCTCCATCACGCAAGGGAAGGCCGCTGGTCGAGCCGATGAAGGCCGAACTCATCAGCCATCCGCACGGCGCGTCGGAACTCCTCTGGGTACAGGCGGCGATAGATCTCCGGGTAGTCACCCCTGCCCGAAACCAGCCCGTTCGGCCGGTACTGGTCCATCAGGTTGAGGTAGGTGTTGGAGCCCAGCTCCTGGGTGATCCAACGAAGGATTGCCTCGGTCTCGTCCAGCAGCCCGGGCATCACCAGGTGGCGCAGAAGCAGCCCGCGGCGCGCAATCCCTTCCTCGTTCACCACCAGGTCTCCGACTTGGCGATGCATCTCGGCGATCGCCGCGCGCGCTACCTCGGCGTAGCGAGGTGACCTGAGGTAGCGCTGGCAAGCCTGCGGGCTCCAGAGCTTGAAGTCCGGCATGAAGATGTCGACGACCCCGTCCAGCAGCCGCAAGCTCTCCGGGCCGTCGAAGGCACTGGAGTTGTAGACGATCGGCAGGCGAAGCCCGTCCTGGGCTGCCAGCGCCAGAGCCTCCAGCAGTTCGGGGACCACGTGCTCGGGCGTGACCCAGTTGATGTTGTGGCATCCCGCCGCTTGAAGCTCGATCATCATTCTCGCCAGGCGAGCGGGGCCTGTGGGCTCGCCGCGCGCTTGCCAGGAGATGTCGAAGTTCTGGCAAAACACACAACGCAGGTTGCACCCGCAGAAGAAGACGGTCCCGGAGCCCCGCCGGCCTCGCAGGCATTCCTCCTCTCCCAGGTGAGGGAAGTAGGAAGACACCACCGCGCTGCGCCCCACCCCGCACAGGCCCCGCTCATCCTCGAGACGGTTGACGCGGCATCCCCGCGGACACACGGTGCACCATGGGCCCAGGAGCGACACGGCTTCGCGCGCCCGCTCGCCCAACTCCCCGGAGCGCGAAAGCGCCAGGTAGGAAGGCTCCCAGTCTCGCGGTTTCGCTTGCGAGCCAGCGCCCACCGCCGACCCCCTTCGCCGGACTCCCGGCAACGCAGGCGACCGAAAACCCGCCTCGCGCCAGCCGAACCCTATCGTGCCAGCGCGTTCTTCAGTGTGGTGATGGCCTGGACCGGCGTGGGGTCCTGCCCGCGAAGCAGCGCCAGGTAGACACTGGCGAAGTCGCCCATCTGCACCAGGGAGGCAAACCGGGCGAGAGCGGACTCGCCTTCGGCACGAACCTGCTCGACCAGCCCGACCTGGGACGCCACCAGATCCAGGGTGACGGCGATGCGGCGAGTCACCCTCGCATGCTCTCCCGGGTCGCGAAGGGCCACCAGCGCCAACCGCTCGTCGGCCTGGGCCGGGCGGGCCAAACCCACGATCTCATTGTGGTTGAGTTCGGGGAAAACGTTGAAGAACGCGGGCGCCTTGGCGTTCTCGTTCCACTGGCACTTCCAGCGAAGCGCCGCAACCCCGGGCAGCCCATCGGAGCCGTAGATCAAGGGTATGCGCCCGAGAAGCTTCCGTGCCAAGGCTTTTGCGGGGTTGGCCGCTTCGGGGGCCCTGCGACCCATCGATTCCGTCCCCGCCGCAAGCACCCGGTGGGCCTCTTCGAGCTGAGCGCGCATCGAGGGCATTATTCCCATGCGCTCCAAGACCACCAGCAGCGGAACGGCCAGGTACCACACGGACGCGCGAGGCTGCATGCCCGTGGGAACCTTCACGGTGGCCAGTCCTTGCTCCTCGGCCAGCGCCCCCATCGCGCCGCCGGTGGTCACGCAAATGGCGCGGGCCCCTCGGGCCAATGCCTCGCCGACCGACTCGAGCGTCTCCTCGGTGTTGCCCGAGTAGCTCATTGCCAAAACCAGGCTGTGCCGGCCCACGAATTCGGGCAGCCGGTAGCCTTTGACCACCATCACCGGCACGGACAGACGGGGTGAGGCCACCGCGGCCAGGATGTCACCTGAGATTCCGGAGCCCCCCATGCCGCAGACGACGAGGTTGTCGAGGTCGCCCGACTCGGGCAAGTCCCCAGCCCCATCGGCGATCTCGACGGCATTGCGCCAGTGGTTCGGCTGCGCCTCGACCGCACCCAGCATGTCCTGAGGGTCCAGCCGCAACAGGACCGACTGGTCGTCGAGATCGATCATTTCGCCCCTGGCTTCTCCGCCTCGTCGATGAGCATGACGGGGATGTCGTCCTTGACCGGATAGCGGTAGTGGCAATCGCCGATGCAGACGATCACCTGCTCGTCCTCGCGGTACTCGACGGCTCCCTTGCAGTTTGGGCAGGCCAGAATCTCCAGCAGTTGCGGGTCCAGCGCCATCTCTTGTCTCCCTTCTTCGCAAGCCCCAGGGCCGGCCGTTGGCGGCGAACATGCCATCCGTGCGAAATGCCTATGCGGGAGTGCCTCCCGCCTCGCGCAACAGCCCAAGCACCTCATCGCGCACGCGAGTCATCTCGGCCTCATCGCCTCCCTCCACGTTCAAACGAAGAAGCGGCTCGGTGTTGGACGGCCGGAGATTGAACCACCACCTGCCCGAATCCATGGTGAGCCCGTCCATCCGGTCGACGCTGATCCCCGGATAGTGCTTCTCGACGAAGTCCGTCGCCACCCGCTGGTCCGGCACGCGAACGTTGACCTCGCCGGAATCCGAGTAGCGCTCGAAAGGCCGCAGCACCTCGGAAAGCGGGCAGGCCGCTTCAGCCAGGGCCTCCAGGATGTGCACCGCGGCGATCAGTCCGGAATCGGCGCAGTAGTTGTCGCGGAAGTAGTAGTGGCCGGAGTGCTCACCGCCGAAGACCGCGCCGGTCTCGGCCATAACGGCCTTGATGAAGGAGTGACCCACGCGCGTTCGTATCGGCTCGCCTCCGTTCTCGCGTATGACCTCGGGAACAACCCTGGAGACGATCAGGTTGTGGATGATCTTGGCTCCGGGATGGCGAGCCAGCATGCGCTGGGCCACAAGTGCCGTGATCAGTCCGGAGGCAACGGGCTCGGCCTTCTCATTGACCACGAAACAGCGATCGGCGTCCCCGTCGAAAGCCAGCCCAAGATCGGCCTTCTCTTCGAGCACGGCCTTCTGCAGGTCCTTCAGGTTCTCCGGCTCGATGGGGTTGGCCGGGTGATTAGGAAAGCTGCCGTCCAGCTCGAAGAAGAGCGGCACCAGGCGAACCGGCAGGTCGGCGAACACCCGCGGCACCACCGCGCCGGCCATGCCGTTACCCGCGTCCACCGCCACGACCAGGGGCCGTTCGAGACGTGACAGGGTCGAGGTGTCGATGAACGACAGTACGTGCTCCGCATAGGTGTCGAGCAGATCACGCCGACCGACTACCCCGCGCGCCGCCGCCGCGGGGAAAGCCCGCGCGGTGGCCAGCGCCTTGATCTCGCCCAGGCCCGTGTCCTCGCTCAGGGGTTGAGCCGCCGGTCCGCACAGCTTGAGACCGTTCCACTCCGGCGGATTGTGTGATGCGGTGAGCATGGCCCCGGGCATATCCAGGTGGCCGGAAGCGAAGTAGAGCAGGTCTGTGGACACCATCCCCAGGTCGACCGCATCGGCGCCCTGGATCGTGACTCCCTCCATGAAGGCCCCGGCCAGCTCGGGTGAGGAGACCCTCATGTCGTAGCCCACGGCGATGGCGGGGGCTCCCGTGAAAACCGCGAACGCCCGGCCGATGTCGCGGGCGATGTCGGAGTTGAGCTGGTCGGGCACGATGCCGCGCACGTCGTAGGCTTTGAAGATGCGTTCCAGGTCGGCCACGGTTCTCCCTTCGCGAGACGCCCGAGCCAGTCTAACCGGGGCTTGAAGCAGCCAGCAACGAATCGTGGGGGGGCCGTCTCATATCAGTACTCGCCTCCGCAGGTTAGGTGGGGCGAGGACCAATCCCGAATGGCGACGGTCTTTCCTCGCCCGAGCCCGACTTGGTCGAGAGGTTCTTGCCGACGTAGCGGGAACGCAGACGTCCGTCCTCGCGCCAGTAGGCGTACCAGTAGGGCCCGTGCGGGCAGCGGGTGCACCCTGCTCGCCCGCAGCGCACCATCTGCTGACGGAAGGTGACCTTGCCGAACCTGGCAGGGGGGCCGGCGGGCTCCTCCGCCGGAGCGGGCACCCCCGCCTGCAGAAGCAGGCCGCGCGCGAAGATCATCAGCCTGCGCAGGTCGTACTCGTCCAGGCCACGAACGGCACGTATCAGGTCCCTATCGATCGGCAACCTTCTCACCCTTTCGGCCGTCTTACCTAACGCAGATTACACAAGGTTTCGGACGATGGGAAGACATGCCGGTCACCGGTTCGAGATGTTCACGGTCCGCGGTAGTCAGGCCCGTGGGAACCACATGAACCGCATGCTGGTGACCGGCGTTGAGAGACGGTCAGAGCCACGCGTGCCGACATTCCCCCGCATCCGCGCAGGGAAACCGGATCGCGCCGGCTATGAAAGCAGGGAAGGCTGAGGGTCGGACAGATCGATCGCGGTAGCCGTCCCAGCAGCCACCTCGCCGCCCCGCATGTCCCTTTTCTCCCAGCCCAACGGCACCGTCAGGCGGCCGGCGTGATCCCTGCACAAGGCGTATGAGTTGGTCGGGTTCCCGCCCACGAACTCGGAAAGCCAGACCTGCCGGGTGGCGTACTCGAAAGTCAAGGTCACGACCGCTGCCTGGCCGCATCCCGACTTCGTGCACAATGTCAGTCGAGGTCCACTCATAGTGGCAAGAGGCTAGGTTACATCCGTGTGATTTGCAAGAATGTCCCGATCTTACCCCCCGACGGTTACATAAGCCGCTTTTGTATTTCACCTCAAGGGCAGCGGGCACCGCGTCTGTGCGCTCCGGTGGGACTTACGGTCCAAGACGCCGGTGGGACTCACGGTCCAAAGCGAAGGAGAGGCCCGGTGATTGGCCTCCCCTCGGCAGTTCTGCCTATTTGGATGTTGCCTTGGACTTTGCCCCGCTTGCCTCTCGGCTACCTCGAGACAAAAAGGGTGCACCCCCAGTAGCTTTCAGGTTTCCCCTACTCACTTCTGGGAGTGCCAAATTAACCTACCATCCTCCAGAGCGACCGCGCAAGACCCTGTTTTCCCCGAACCCCGTTTTCCCCGATCTCCTTCATTCGCCGTCGCGGCGCCGCGTTGACCGGGCGCGGGGCCGGGACTACCGTTGCGCCGAGTCCGGACTTGAACTGCTCGACTTGTCTCCCTTCTCGGAAGGTCCCCGAATGAGTTCTCGTCAACGACGCGGGCGCCGCACTCCCGGCCCCCGACCGTCTCCCCCCGAACGAACCGCACATAGGCGCAACGACCGTGAGGCGTTCCGTGGCCTCGTGGCGCGGGCGGTGGCAAGCCTGCCCGTGGAATTCAAGGAGCGACTGGAGAACGTGGAGTTCATCGTGGAGGACGTCCCTCGCGGCGACGAACTGCCCGGCCGACCCGACACGGTGCTCCTTGGCCTCTACCAGGGGATCCCGCTCACCCAACGGGGCCCGGGCTACGCGGGCGTGTTACCCGATCGCATCGTGATATTTCGCCGGCCGATTGAGGCTCGCTCATCCAGCTCCGCCGAGCTTGCCGACCTCGTTCGGCAAGTGGTCATCCACGAGGTGGCCCACTATTTCGGAATCGACGACGACCGGCTGGACGAGCTGGGCTGGTAGAGACGCCATCCCGACCTGCGGCGAACCAGGGTCGGGCGCAAGCACTCGGCAGGCGAGCACCTAGGGAGACGAGGCGCCAACGTCCTGTACCAGCGGGACACCCGCCCGAGGATCGGCGGACCCGGACAAGGGATAGGCGGCAATGAGCTCCCAAGCGTTCTGCCCGTACGGCATGGAGCGCGCGATCTCCGCTCCGACGACCAGCCGGCCCGCACTCACCTTGACCAGTATGGAGAACCACTGGAAGGGCGCACCCGCATTGAGGTCCACCGTGATCTGCCTTCCGGCCGGAACCTGGATGGCGGCCAGCGCGGCGGGGGAAGCCTCGGCCTGTTCTCCGAGCAGACGCACGCCTGCGAGGGCCGGTTCGGATCCGGGGTTCAGCAACGTCAACTTCGTCTTGAACTCGTCGCTCGCTCCGCCCTCGACGACCGCCCAGGAAGCGGGACCCACCGACGTCTCGCCGGAGGCGACCCCTTGCGGGGCCTGTGTCGCCAGTTCTCCGCCGGCGCTCGTCGGCCGATAGCTCATCAACGCGGACGAAAGCCCCTTGCCGCCCTGGGTGTCAACCACCACCCCGAACGCCGGGTGATCGGGGAATCGCTCAACGAGTGAGATCTCCACGACAGACTCGGCGGGCACCGTGATCTCCTCCAGCCCGCTGGGAGTGAACTGCTCACTGTCGGTCTGGAAGCGCAGGTCCACGGCAACGGATTCCGTACTGGGATTGGCCATCTCGAGCCACTGACCGGAGTTGTTGGGCGTCTGCCCCGCGGAGAAGGCGAACTGCCGCAATAGCCGATGGGAGGACGGCAGCAGCGTGATGCCCTTGGGGCGCCCCTCCGAACCTGAACGCGCGAGCGTGCCCTCCACGACCAGCCGGCCGGAGCGCGCCTGCACCACGGCCGTGGCCTGGCCGAGGTCCGGAGCCGATTCGTTGAGCAGCAAGCTCACTCTGGACTTGGGGGGAATGTAGACCGACTGCAGACGGCGAGGCTCGACCTGTCCTTCGCTCGTCAGCACGATCACCTTGGCCACGGCATCCGACTCGAAGGGGTTCATCAGGGTCAGGACGAAATCATCGCCGCGGTAGGTGGTTCCTCCCGTCACATACCAGACCCGGGAAGGACGGTCGGCACACAGACCCGCGTAGACGCCGAGGTTGCCGGCTTCTCGTCCGGAGTACACGGCCCGCTCGACCACCAACGCCCCGCCGGAGAAATGCACTGATGCCGATACCGGGCCGGACGGAAGGCTCCCCGCCACGTGAAGCGCGACTCTGCGGCCCGCCGGCACGTCGGCGTCCTGAGTCCCCACCACCCCCTTCTCTCCCATGTAGTCCACGTGAGCATGCGTCGGTGTCGAGCCGGGGTTGGAGAACATGAGCCATTCGTCGTAGCCCTCGGCCACCCGGCCGGCGGCGCAGTACCAGGTTCCCGAGTAAGCGACGGCGGCACTTGCCGCCCGGGGCGAAGCCGGTCCCGGCAAAACCCGTTCGAGCGTGATGCCCCCGGCAACGACAACCATGGCGGCAATGGCCACGGCAAGCGTGGAACGCCGGCCCATCATGCCTCCAACTCCTCGACCTCGTCCTCCGCGGCGGCTTGCGGCGCCGGCTTGGGACGCGCCAAGACCACGGTTACGCCCATGAATACCATGAGTTGGACCACCAAGAGCAGCTTCCTCGTCAGTCCGCCCGCCGCTCGGATCTCGACACGAGTGACGTCGGCCGGAACCTCCCATCCGTTGGCCCAACCAAACGCCCGGAAGTGACGAAGAGCCCGACCTCCGGCCGTCGCCTTCCACGCCGCGTCGAACGACTCGCCAAGGAACAGGACTCCCCCTCCCTTGGGCAAGTTGTCCGAGTAGCTGCCGGCGTGAGCGGGAATAGACAGCGCCTGACCGGCGCCGGCGGTGGCCGCCCGAAAACTCTCGCCGCGAGCAGCCAGCGCCCATTGGCCCACCCCCAGGAACGCGGCACGCGGCAAGAAAGCCCGGTTGATGTATAACCCGCCCAACCCCGGCCCCACCGGGTCGAGATCCGCCTGCCGTTCGATGGCGTCCTCGACGAAAGACGAATCGTCGGTTCCGCGCACCACCACGTAGCGCACACCGAGCGGCCCGAGAAGGTGGCCCCCCTTGTCCGTGCGGCCCGCGAGGATGTCGCCCACCACGCCGGCACCCACTTCCCGACTCGTTCTTCCCACCGGGATGTAGGTCTCCGCGAGCGTTCCTCCGTCGACGGTGGTGATCGCGAAGCGGACTCGGTCGCCCGAAGGTGTAGCCCACAGCACGCGGAACGGCCCGACGGTCCTGGCCTCCTCGGCGACGAAAGCCGGCAGTCGTTCGTCCCGATGAGTGGCCAGCGGCGACCAGTCTCCTCGCAGCAGATGTCCGGCGGTCAACACCGCCGAGAGCGCGGCCACCAAGGCCAGTCCCGCGGAGACGATCTGCCGCCATCCGAACGCGTGGGCCGAAAGCGATTCCCTCAACCCGTCGGCCGTGAGCGCCCCAAGCAGCGCCACCGCCACCGCCCCTGGAACAAGCAGGACTCCGGGCCAGCTAACCGGCCTCAGGCCCGACCACTCGGTCGCGCCGAAGGCCCAGAGCGTTGCCCCCAGATAGATGGTGATCAGGCCGGCTGCCAGGCGCCTTCTCTCGACCCTCACAAGCGCCAACGCAGCGATGCCCACCAGCGGGAAGACGGGACCAACGAGCCACCCCGGCATCCCCGGGCCTCCAGGGCGAAGCTGGAGCAGACCCGCGAAACCGGGGCTGGAAAGCAGCGGATCACCGGGCAGCAAAGGCGTGCCGGCCCGAAAGAAGCCGATGCTCCACGGAAGCAGCAACGCCAGTGCGCCCAGCGTTCCCAGGCCCAGCTCCCCCACGCGCCGCGCGACCATGGGGCGCTCGAGTGGAGAAGACCGCGCCGACACAACAACCACGGCCGGCAACCCGACGCCCCCGATCACCCACAGGCTCGGAGGGTAGAAAGCCAGCGCCAACGCAAGGATCACCGCGAACCTCAGTGCGGGGCGCCAGCGTTCGACGGCATCGGAACCCGAGCGCGTCACCGCGAGCACCCTGGGTAACTGGGCAAGACATACCGGAGCAAGCGCGTAGAAGACCATCTCGCCGAATCTGCCCTGAGCGAAAGCGGCCAGCGACAGGGGATTGAAGGTATACAGAGCCGAGGCAGTCAGCCGTGCACCCGTGCTGGAGACCACCAGGCGGCTGGCCCACCACATGCTGACGCCGGCCAGCGGCAAAAGAGCGAGGTAGGAGATCTTGCCCGCAAGAAAGCCGCTGCCGAAAGCAAGCAGGCTCAGCAACCCGAGCGGGAGAAGGGCCGGCGAGACGCTCGCCCCGCTCCCCAATCCGACCGAGTGCCAGCTTTGGTACAGGGGACCGAGGAATGCCGGCGCATCGCCCGGGAAGGGCACCAGGCCGCCACCGGCCAGCACCCCCGCACCGAGCAAACCTCGAAAACTGATGAACAGAACGACCAGGGACAGAACGAAGAAGCTCATCACCGGGTGGGCCTTCAGCGCCGCGATCAGGCCGGACCTCTTCGGTGGGAGCTCCTCCGCGTCTTCCTCGGGTATCTCCTCACCGCCGCCGGCCAGCCACGACCCCACGGCTTCCAGATAGGCACGCAGCCTGGGAACCCCATGAACCATCAGCGCCGAGACGTGGTCGTCGGCCACACGCCGGATCCGCTGCGCTCGTCGACGCGCAACGATGGTCGACGGCAGAGCCTTGAGGTTCCAACCCCACGCTCCAAAGCAGTACAGAGCGTCCGCGGCTCGCCGGGTCAGGAGGAACGCCAGGATCTTCGCCGCGCCCAGCGCCATCAGCATGGGCAGCATGAAGACCAGGCGCATCGGCCCGTAGTTCTTGATGACGCTGGAGATCGTGTTGCGCTCGGCATAGTAGCGCTGAGATCCGGGCCTGACCGTCTCGCGTCGCCGGCCGACGGTCATGGCCAGCGCGTGGTGGACCAATGCGTCGGCCACCATGATCACGTCGGCCCCCGACTGGTGGGCTCGCCAGCAGAAGTCCATGTCCTCCCGGTACACGAAATAGCGGGGGTCGAATCCGCCGAGCAGCTCGTAGAGATCGAAGCGGATCAACATGGCGGCGGTGCCGACGTAGAAGACACTGCGGCTCTCGTCAAACTGGCCCAGGTCGAACTCACCGGGTTCGAGTATCGAGGCCGCGCGACCGAAACGGTCGAGGCTCATCCCGACGTCCACCAGCAGCTTCGAGCGAGTCCAGGCGACCGCCTTGCACCCGAGCACTCCAGCCGATGGATTCCCCGCGGCTGCGGCCAACAGACGCTCCAATGCGTTGGGCGCCAGAGCCGCGTCGTCGTGGAGTATCAGCAGCCAGTCCGGGCGGGACTGGGCCGACTCAACGGCCAGCGCAACGGCTTGCCCAAACCCCGTCGCATGCGAGGCGTGCAGTACCCGGTCGGGGCCGAGCGACTTAACCAAGAGATCCCGCGACCCGTCCACGGATCCCGTGTCCACCGCCACGACCTCGTCGAAGGCGGTCGTTTGAGCCGCCATCGAGGTGAGGACCGCGGCCAGCCAGTGCATCCCGTTGTGGGCCACGAGCACGCCGAGTACCCGCGGGGCTTCGCTCTTGGAAACGGCAGCCTCCTTGAAGGCGCTGAGCGGTCCTCGAAGACCCTGCTTCCCCGGCCCTCGCGACCCGGTCTCAGGCCGGCGGACAACGGAGCCATGCTACCACGGTCCCTCTGGCCCCTTAGTGCTCGCCCCCGTAGGTACGGCCACCACCGAGAGCGCCACCGCGCCCCGAGGGCAAGGCCGCGAGGAGCGCCGCGTACTGGATAGTACGCAAGCGACGAGCAACGCAGCCATCGGGGATGGAGGGGCGCTCGAATGGGGGCGTATCTGCGGGGGCGAGCACTCAGTCCGGAGAAAGACGGGGACCCAGGTCTCGTGGAGGCCTGAGTCCCCAACTGCTTATGGCTCCGGGACAACCCGCCCAGAGGTGCATCTTCCCCGGCGCTCGATTCGGAGCACTCGCGCCCCAACAATGGGTCACAGTCGCCTCTCGTCAAGAAACGAGAGCGCTACCGGTGCGCCAGCGTTCCAAACGCCGCGACGCGCCGAGTTACTTGCCCGCCTTCTTGGCCGGCGCCTTCTTTGCAACCGCCTTCTTGACGACCTTCTTCACCGCGGGCTTTGCCACGGCCTTCTTGACGACATTCTTCACCGCCGGCCTCTTCGCAACCGCCTTCTTCACCGCGGGCTTTGCCACGGCCTTCTTGACGACCTTCTTCACCGCCGGCTTCTTCGCAACCGCCTTCTTCACCGCGGGCTTTGCCACGGCCTTCTGGACGACCTTCTTCGCGGCCGGCTTCTTTGCTACCGCCTTCTTGGCGGCCGGCTTCGTCGCTATAGCCAATCGAGTCACCTCCTTTCGCCGAAGAATCGGGGCGGGCGCCCTGGGTGGGTTTCGCGCCGCTACCTCGTTACGAAGCCAGGCGCTTCAGGCGCCGGCGTTCGCGTTCGCTCATACCTCCCCAAATGCCGAAACGCTCATCGGTGGCAAGGGCGTACTCAAGGCAGTCCGTGCGAACCGCGCAGGTCATGCAGATGCGCTTGGCCTCGCGGGTGGACCCTCCCTTCTCGGGGAAGAAGGCATCCGGGTTCTGTTGAGAACAAGCTCCCCGCTCATGCCAGGGAGCCACTTCCGAATCGCTCACAGTCCTCGTCATGACGGCTGAGGAACCGAGCATCGCACGCCTCCCGTGCTTCCCGGGCCCGCTCCCGTCCCAAACGGCAGGACGACATGGCCGTAATTACATTGGCGTAATTCTCCGCCATTCTAGAGTGCTGTCTGCCAAAATCAAGCCCTTTGGTGTGAAAACGGACACGCAAAGAAAGTGGGCAGTCAGCAGTAGACCAACGTCATCGAGCGGCGTGAATGCGCATGTTGCCCCAGCCCCTTGCGGCGCAAGGCGTTCAGGGGACCGGGGATTGCGCCGGCGCCAACGCGCTCGGGCAGCTCAGATCGAGTCCAGCTCGACCGTTTCGCCGTCTCCGAACTTCACGAGACGCACATGGACGCCGGGGATTCTCTTCACCACGACTCCAGCCGCAAAGGCAAGTCCCCGCTCCAACTCCAAGCGTTCTGCATCGGGACCCGCGAACGCCGCCGATCCGCCGACGCGTCCGCAGTCCCAGTGAGCCGTCAACATGATCTCTTCGGAGTGATGCAGCCTGCGAGAAAGTTCGAGGGTTTGCAGGATCTGCTCCCGATCCTCAGTGCCCAGAGCCAGCGCCCCGCCCGGCCAGGCCACAAGGTCCACCTTCCCTTCAAGCCCTTGCGCAGCAAGGAATTCACGGACCTCTTGCACGAATCGGTAGTCGATGCACGTGAGCACGGCAGCCCGGCAACCGTGGTGTGCGCCGTTCATCTTCCCTCCCGTCCATGGGCGCCCGGAGTCACCGAACTCCCGCTTCCACCCGTGCCAAACGAAGAAGCTACAGGGACTCGCTCCGCCCGGTATCGCCCTCGACCGTCGCGACGCTCTTGGCGCGCGCAGTCCCGGCCTTCGGCCCAGAGGCCTTGGGCTCCTTGGGCTTCGCGGTTGCGGATGCCTTGGGCTTCGCGGTTGCGGATGCCTTGGGCTTCGCGGTTGCGGATGCCTTGGGCTTCACAGCGGCCTTGCTCGAAATCGGCTTGGCCTGCTTGGACTTGGCCATGCCGGATCCGGCGTGGGACGTCCCTCGCTTCGTCGCACCTGTTCTTGGCGCCGACTTGGCTGCCGTGGGCCCCTTGGGTTTGGAGGTCTCAGCCACTCCGCGTCTCGCCGCGGTGGTTCTGGTCGCCGACTTGAATGCTTTGGGCTTTGACGTGGAGGCGAGTGGCTCTTCGAGTCCCCAGTCCAACTCATCGAGACCCTCGGCGTCCTCGGGCACGATGATCCGTGCCGGACTCCGAGGGGTCGGACGCGCAGTCGGCAACCCCGTGGCCGGCGCCGGCATCGGCGTCGTCGGCCGCACCGGCGTTGCCCCGCGCATGGCTCTGAGTTCCTCCGCGTCCCGGTGATCTCGCCGGTGCTCCAGGGACGCCTGCAACCGCTCGGCTATCTTCCGGCGTTCCTTGCCGCCCAGGTCGGCGGCGAACTCCTCGAGAACTTCACGCACCATCTCTGAACGGGCCCTCTCCAGCGCCCGGTCGCGCTCTTCCATGTAGCGAACGATGCCGGCTTCGACACTTCCTATGCGCGTGTTGCTCTCGCTCACAAGCCCCGAGGCTCGCTCCACAGAGGTCACCAGGGAAGTGTAGGCTCCGCGGACCCCTTCGACTTCATCGGCCAAGCGAGCACGAAGAGTCTCGACCGCGACAAGCATCTCCTCCTCCGCCGCAGCCACGGCATCCCGCAAAGTGGTCTGGATGTCGGACTCCAGATGGTCGAGCCTGGTGACCTGGTCCGCTCGGGCGGCGACGACGGCATCCCGGATGCGCGAGGACTCCTCTGCGATGCCTCTCTCGATCGCCGACTGCGATTCCTGCGAGGCCTGACGCCCGGCGTCCAAGCCCTCCCTGATCACGGAGACATCGGCAGCGACGGCATCCCGGATGCGCGAGGACTCCTCTGCGATGCCTCTCTCGATCGCCGACTGCGATTCCTGCGAGACCCGACGCCCGGCGTCCAAGCCCTCCCTGATCACGGAGACATCGGCAGCGACGGCATCCCGGATGCGCGAGGACTCCTCTGCGATGCCTCTCTCGATCGCCGACTGCGATTCCTGCGAGACCCGACGCCCGGCGTCCAAGCCCTCCCTGATCACGGAGACATCGGCAGCGACGGCATCCCGGATGCGCGAGGACTCCTCTGCGATGCCTCTCTCGATCGCCGACTGCGATTCCTGCGAGGCCTGACGCCCGGCGTCCAAGCCCTCCCTGATTGCGGAGACCCCGGCGGTGAGCCTTTCGGCCAGGACCTGGCCGGTGCTCTCCTGGCTCGCCCACCCCTCCGAGATCAACGCCGTGAGCTCGGAGGAAAGGCGTGTCTCCATCCCCTCGATCCTGTCCAGCCCAGCGTCGGCGAGGCGATCGACCGCGTCCTCTTGGGCGTTCTCAATTCGTGCGGCCAGAGTTTCCAGCGTGGTCTCTAACCCGGAGACTCGCTCATCGGTCGTCGAGGTGATTCCCGTGACCAGACTCTTCAGCACGGTCTCTAACCCGGAGACTCGCTCATCGGTCGTCGAGGTGATTCCCGTGACCAGACTCTTCAGCACGGTCTCTAACCCGGAAACTCGCTCATCGGTCGTCGAGGCGATTCCCGCGACCAGACCCTTCAGCGTGGTCTCCAACCCGGACAGACGCTGTTCCACCGAGTCCAGCACGAGCGCGGAAGCCTCGTCGAGACGAACAGAAGCCTGTTGTGTATTGGACTCCAGGCGAGTGGTGACTTGTTGAGTGCTGGACTCCAAGCGAGCGAGACGCTCCTCAGCGGTTGAGTCCATCCGGGCCAGCGTCTGCCGAGTGCCTTCCTGCAATGCCGCGATCCGGCCCTCGATGGTGTCCCCGACCACCGAGGCGATGCCCTGCACCTCCGCTCGGACCGCGACCGCGGTCTCCTTGACCTCGGTGATAAGCGCCGCAAGATCGCGCTGCTCCTTTAGCTGATCCTCCACCGCCGACGCCAAGAACTGGTCGATCCGCCGGGACGTGGCTTCCGTTTCCCCAGCGCCCGAATCGGCCAACTCGGCAGGCTCCTGGTACTCGTCCACCCCGCTGCCCTCCTCCTTGGATTGCCCGATAGTACGTTGAAGACGGAGCCCGCGCCACCGCCGGGAACAGGACGGCTTCGGGACGGCTTGCGGCATCCCGTCGGAGCCTAAGACTCGCCCCCGCAAGTACGGTGCATACCGAGAGCGTTCCCGCGCCACGAGGGCACCACCCACAACGCGGCCATCGGGAATGCGGGGGCGCTTGAATGTCACCGTACTTGCGGGGGCGAGTACTAGCGGGAGATGCGTTCGTAGAGGGTGGTGCGCTCGGCGGGGATACGCCCTACGGAACGGATGGCGTGCTCGATCTCGGAAGGCGACATGCCGACACCATTGTCGGCCCCGGCCATTCGCGAGATCCTCTCCCCCATGAGCGTCCCGCCGAAGTCGTTTGCCCCGCCGCGAAGCATCTCGCCCGCCCCGCTCAACCCGAGCTTGACCCAGGAGCTCTGCACGTTGGCGATAACGTCGCCGAGCATCACACGAGCCATGGCGTGCATGCACCGGTTTTCGTCGCGCGTGGGTCCGGGACGGGCCTTGCCGGCCAGATAGATCGGTGCGTTGGAGTGAACGAACGGCAGGGGCACGAACTCGGTGATTCCGCCCGTTTCCAGTTGGATGCGCCGGATGCGCTTCAAGTGGGCAACCCAGTGGACGGGAGTGTCGACGTGTCCGTACATGATCGTCGCAGTCGAGGGAACGTCGAGTCGGTGAGCGGTCTTGACGATGGCTTCCCAGTCGTCCGAGGGGAGCTTTCCTCGGGTGAGCACCCAGCGCACCTCGTCATCGAGGATCTCCGCCGCCGTACCGGGGATCGATCCGAGCCCCGCATCCCTGGCCTCTGTCAGCCACTCCTCGAACGAGATTCCCAGTCGTGTGGCGCCGGCCATTACCTCCATCGGGCTGAAGCCGTGGATATGGATGCCGGGCGCTCGAGCCTTGATGGCCCGCGTGATGTCGAAGTGAATCGTGGCGGGGGCGTCGGGATGTAGCCCACCCTGCACGCACACCTCGGTCGCGCCCGCGCGCCAGGCCGCCTCAGACTGGGAGGCAATCTCATCGACCGACAACGTGTAGGCATCGGGGTCCCCGCGACGCTGGGCGAAGGCGCAGAAGCGACAGCCCGTGTAGCAGACGTTGGTGAAGTTGATGTTCTGGTTGATCACATAGGTGATGTCGCCGCCGGCCTGCTCGCTGCGCAGCCCGTCCGCTACCCGCACGAGCGCCTCCATCTCGGCGCCCTCCGCCGCGAACAGGGCCAGACACTCCGCATCACTGAGGCTTCCGCCCTTTCCGGCCTCGGCCTTGGCCAGCACCGACTTGATCTCGGGACTCACCGCCCTGCGCAGTTTGGAAGTCCCGGTCTTCTCGCACACACGCAAGCCGGCCATGTCCCCGAACACGATAGACGCATCGGGTCGCAGCCCTCGACGCAACACCGCACGTTTACCCGGCCCCTCGTGGACGCCGGCGACCGCGCGAAGGCTCGTGGGTGTGAACACGGGATCGCGCCAGATCACCGGTTGCGGGCGAATGCCCGCCGCGGCCAGCCCGTCGAGCCCGGCCAGGCGGAGGACCGGATCCCGCATGGGTCCCGCGAGAAACTGATCGGCCATACGGAGGTAGGCGGGATAGATCGCCAGCCGCTCGCGCAACTCGAAGCCCTTGGCGGCCGTGCGGCGATCCAGGTCCTCGATCTCCGGCCAGGCAGCCCCGGGATTGACGTGATCGCAAGTGACGGCGGATACGCCACCCCAGTCGTTGATTCCCGCGTCCAGCAGCCGCTCGAAGGCGCCCCCAAACAGGTTGGGCGGCGTCTGCACGCCGGCATCGGCGCCGAGCACCAGTCGCGCTGCGGCAACCGCGGCGAGCATCTCTTCCTCGATCGGCTCGGATGCGCCGGCCATCGGTGTTCCCGGCTGTGCCCGGAAGTTCTGCACGATCACTTCCTGGATGTGACCGTAGTCGCGCGCCAGCGCGGCCAGGGCCACCAGGGCCCCCGCCCTCTCCTCCAGGCTCTCCCCGATGCCCACCAGGATGCCCGTCGTGAACGGGATCGAAAGCCGCCCGGCATTCTCGATCGCGCGAAGCCTCACGCGCGGTTGCTTGTCGGGGCATCCGTGGTGGGGACCCCCGGGGCGGCACAACCTCTCGCTCACGCTTTCCAGCATCAGCCCCATCGAAGCGGAGACCGGCTTCAGGCGGGCCATCTCCTCATAGCTCAACACTCCCGGGTTCAGATGAGGCAGCAAACCCGTGTCTTCGATCACGGCCACCGCCATGGCGCGAACGTAGTCAAGAGTCGAGGCGTGTCCGTGGCGGTCGAGCCATCGGCGCGCCTCGGGGTGGCGGGCTTCGGGACGATCCCCCATGGTGAACAGCGCTTCCTTACATCCCGCGGACGCGCCCGTGCGAGCGATGTCCAGAACCTCCTGGAGTTCCAGGTAGGCAGAGGCCGTCCCGGAGAGAGAGGGCTCCTGGACACCCGGTCCTCCAGCGCCGGATCCGCATGGATCGCTGCGGAAGGAGAAGGCGCAGTAGCCGCAGGCGTTGCGACACAACCGAGTCAGCGGGATGAAGACGTTGCGGGAGTATGTGATTGTCCGGCTGTGGCACCGGTCGCGAACCGCCCGGGCCGCCGCGAGCAGATCATCGAGACGCCCCTCGCGCGCACCGGCAAGCAGGGCGACAATATGCCCGACCGGTAGATCGTCGCCGGCAACCCCCAGCGCCAGTGCCTCGTCGAAGCGGCCGTTCATGAGCTCTCCCATGTCGGACTAGGCCGGCCAAAGACGATGACTCGATGGTGCGCCGGTCCCGCGCCCGCAGACTAGCGGCGGGTTCCCGCACACGCAAGGCGCCGCCCGATCGCCAGGCACCCGCGGGGTAGGCACCCGCGCGCCGTCTTGACCCTGCACCCAAACGGTGGGGAGTATCCTTGCGTCCCGGCCGGGCGACCGGCCGCGCATAGCCTTGTGGGAAGTCGGAGGTGCTGGGTGCTGGTCGCTCTGGCGGGAGGCATCGGAGCCGCGCGGTTCCTGCGTGGAATGGTTGCCGCGCGACCTCCCAGTGACCTCACGGTGATCGTCAACACCGGCGATGACATCGTGCTTCACGGGCTCTACGTCAGTCCCGACATCGACTCCATCACCTACACCCTGGCGGGAGCCGCCGATTCCGAACGCGGTTGGGGACTCGCCGGCGAGAGCTTCGCCTGCCGCGCTCAACTCGCCGCCTACGGGGAACCCACCTGGTTCTCACTGGGCGATCGTGATTTGGCCACTCACCTGGTGCGCACTCGGATGTTGGCCGAAGGCCGCACCCTCTCGGAGGTCACGGCGGAGATCGCCCGGCGCTGGGACCTGGAATGCCGGATCCTTCCGATGTGCGACGAGCACGTGGAGACTCGCGTGGTCATCCAGGACGGATCCGAGCGGCGGGACGTCCACTTCCAGGAGTACTGGGTCGGCCGGGGCGCCCACGATCCAGTCGTCGAGGTCCGCTATGCCGGCATCGAGACCTCACACCCGGCACCCGGAGTGCTGGACGCCATCGCAAGGTGTCAAGGCGTGGTGGTGTGCCCCTCCAACCCGATCGTCTCCATCGGCACGATCCTTGCCGTGCCCGGGATACGCGAGGCGCTGCGTTCCTGCGGCGCCAGAATCGTGGCCGTCTCTCCCATCGTGGGCGGAGCGCCGGTGCGAGGCATGGCCGACAAGCTGATGCCTGCCGCCGGCGTCGACGTCAGCGCTCTCGGGGTCGCCCGTCTCTACGCCGACATACTGGACGGCTTCGTCCTCGACTCCGTTGACGCCGATCAGGTGGAAGCCGTGGAAGCGTTGGGAATCAAGGCACTGGCGACTCAGAGCATCATGCGCACTCACGATGACGCCGTGGCCCTGGCCGAAGCGGCCCTCTCTCTTCTGTAGGGGTCTGCGTGGACACCGGAGTCACTCGCGAATCCAGCCCCCAAGTGGGGCCCCAACTCTCCCGAGAACCCGAGACCCATGTGGGTTCCCAATGCCCCCACGAATCCGAAACCCTCGCGGGCTCCCCCGTCTCAGCCGGCGCTCCACCCGTGTGTGGTTTCCACGTGCTTCCCGTTCGAGGCATACCGGAGGTTCGACCCGGCGACGACCTGGCCGCGCTCCTGCTACAAGGTCTTGCCTCATCCAAGATCGATCTCGAGGACGGGGACGTGCTGGTGGTCACCCAGAAGGTGGTCTCAAAAGCCGAAGGGCGCATCGTGATTCTGGCCCAAGGCAAGGCAGGCGAGGCACAGCATCGCCAAGTCGTGGAATCCGAGGGCGTGCGCGTGGTAGCCCGGCGAGGCGATCTGATCATCACCGAGACTCGCCACGGCTTCGTATGCGCCAACTCGGGAGTCGACACCTCGAACGTGCCGGGCCGGGCGGTGACGTTGCTGCCCGTGAACCCGGACGCCTCCGCCCACACTCTGCGGGATGCGATCGCCAAGGCGAGCGGTCGCAGCATCGGGGTGATCATCACCGACACCTTCGGCCGACCCTGGCGGCTGGGACTGGTCGACATCGCGATCGGAGTCGCCGGGGTCAGGGCGCTGACCGACCTGCGAGGTCAGACCGACGCCCATGGCCGCACGCTTCACGCCACAGAAGTGGCGACTGCCGACGAGATCGCCGCGGCGGCCGAACTGGCCAAGGGGAAGAGCGCGGGCGTGCCTGCGGTGGTGGTTCGCGGCCTCGCGGTCGCCGGAGAGGGATCAGCACGCGACATGGTGCGTCCGCCCGAGCAGGACCTGTTCCGCCACGCCTGCGATTCCCAAGGGCTGCTTGGCTTACTCGCCTCTCGGCGATCCGTGCGCCGCTTCGCCGCGCGCTCGGTCGATCCCGAGGACCTGGTCGAAGCGGTGGCCGCCGCCTGCAGCGCGCCCGCCCCACACCACTCCCGTCCCTGGAGGTTCGTACACGTGGCCGGCCCTGAGGCCCGGGAACGACTCGGCGTGGCCATGCGCAAGGCGTGGCGAGCCGACCTGGCGCGCGACGGTCTCGAGGAGGCCGAGGTCGAGCGGGTGATCGAGTCGGGCCGACTGCTGCTGGAGGAAGCACCGGCTTTGATCGTGCCGTGCGTGGTGATGGAGGAGGCCAGGGCCTATCCGGACTCACGACGCCGCCGGGCAGAGATGGAGATGTTCCTGCTCTCAGGCGGGGCCGCGGTGGAGAACCTGCTCCTCACCCTGCACGCCAAGGGACTGGGCGCCTGCTGGGTATCCTCAACTCTGTTCTGCAGGCCCCAGACGAGACGGGCGCTGGGCCTGCCGCGAGAATGGCTGCCTTTGGGGGCCGTGATCGCCGGCCATCCCGACGACGCGCACCTTCCCCCGCCACGGCCAACGATCGAGATCAGCCGCCACCTGCTAACGCGCTGATCCGCACCGCCGCGACATCTCACGGCAGAGTCGCTCGAAATGTGGCCCGTCTCGAAGGACGACGGCGGAAAGGCCGAGCCGCTCGCCGCGCTCCTGGAGCAGGTCACTGAGCTGAGTCATGTCACCGACCAGGATGTAAGGGCACCGGGCGAGAGAGATCGGCTCCATGCCCCGCCACGAGAGCACCTCCGCTTCCTTGGCCTCGACCTCACTTGCCGCGCACTCCACCACGGTGTCGACGAGTATCGAGAACTTCACGGCATCGGCCCCGCGCCCGGCGGCGACCGCAGTCTGCCGCACTCGAACGATGGACTCCTCCAGGTCCGCGATCGTCGTCGTGGCGCGACGGACGCCATCCCTCTCCGGCCCCTGCGCAGCGCCGATCTTCATGCGCCGCGGGGACCCATTGAGGTCGAGGTAGTCGGCGTACTTGCCGGCGATCTCCAACGCCCGGTCCGAGCCGCCTCCCAGCAACAGCCGCGGGGAAACCGCGGGCACCGGCGAGATGGGCAGCCCGCGAACCACGACATGGCTTCCTTCCATCGTCGCCATACCGTCGTCGAACAGCATCCGCGCCAGGCGCGCCGCCTCCTCCAGACGGTCGATTCGCATCTTGTGCGATGGCATCGTCAACCCGAGCGCGTCGAACTCCTCGGCGCTCCAGCCGGCGCCGATGCCCGCCAGGATGCGATTGCCACCGAACAGCGCGGCCATCTGCACGAAGTGGCGAATCACCAAGGCCGGGTGCACCCAGCCGAGGTTGGCGACCAGCACACCCAAGGCGAGCTTGTCGGAAAGACCGCCCAACGCCGACAGCGCGACGAATGGGTCGTAGGGGCGCAGTGCCCGCACGCGTTCCGGTCCCATGGGCCAGAACAGGTGGTCGCTGGCCATGACCCCCGTGACCCCCAGGGCCTCATACCGAGCGACCTGGGCGCGCAGGTCGGCGATATCCGTGACGTTGCCGAGGAAGACGTAGATGTCCATGTTGTCGTCGGTGCGCTAGGGGGAGAAGCGAACGGCGCGATTGGGCAGGCGATTCGGCCCGGCCACGCGAATGGCGGCCAAGAACTCGTTCTCGTCTCCCGCATCCACATCGGGCCCGACCACTGCTTCCCCGGAGACCACGCTCTTGCGGCCCAGGCGCACGCGCTCACCGCAGATGGCCCGGCTCATCCTGACGCCCACGCCCAACTCGCAACCGCCATGCACGACCGACTCGTCGATCTCCGCATGGGCCCCCACGCGCACCCCGTTGCCCAGGACCACGTCCGGTCCGATCCGAGCCCCCATCCCGATCACCACGTTCTCACCGATCAGGCACGGCCCCATCAGATGCGCGCCCGCCTCTACCTTGACGCCGGCTCCCGCGCGCACGCCGGGAGCGATCTCGTCGCCGGCTTGCGATACCTCGACAAGACCCCGCAACGCGTCACGGTGAGCATCGAGGTAGCGGCCGGGCGTGCCGATCTCCGACCAGTAGAAGGGCGCCGAATATCCGTAGACGGGCAGATCCGCATCGACCAGCGCGGGGAACACTTCCCGTTCGATCGAGCAAGCGCCGTTGCCGTGGATGAAGTCGATGACTTCAGGCTCCAGCACGTACACCCCGGCGTTGATCAGATTGCCGGCGTCGGGAGGGACCTCATCGGGGGACGATGGCTTCTCGAGGAAGGCGCGCACCCGGCCGACTTCCTCGATCGGGACCAGGCCGAAGGCGCTGGGGTCATCCACCGGCGTGAGAGCGATCGTGCAAATCGAGCCGCGCTCCCGATGGAAAGCGATCAGCTCGGCTATGTCCACCCCCGAGAGGATGTCCCCATTGGCAACCACGAACGTCTCGGTGAGATGGTCGGCCACCACGCGAATCGGCCCGGCAGTCCCGAGAGCCTCCTCCTCGCCGAAGGCCGAGGCCGGAAACGGCAGGTCGCCCCGCTCGGCAAAGCGCGCGACGGGAGCGGGGTCGAGCCCGCCGGACAGCAACACCTCGTCCACTCCACCTCGCGCCAGACTCTCGAGCAAATGAAGCAGGAACGGCCGGTTGCAGAACGGCAGCAACGACTTCGGCGTGTGGTTGGTAAGGGGTCGCAGACGGCTGCCAAGACCGCCGGCCAGCACCACGGATTTCACTGCTCACACCTCCACTTTCGGTCCGGCGGTGGCCGGGCGACGTGCCCGGAACCGGTACAGCAGATACACCCCGACTGCTCGCAATGCCAAGCCCGCAGCAACCGGTCCGGCCACCAGTAGGCCCGCGAGACCGGTGTGGCGCTTGCGAGAGAAACGCCACAGGCTTCGATGATGAGCGACGATCATAAACCACGGCTTCACCCGGCTGGCCTTGCCCACATGATGCGTCACCTTCGCTTCGGGGGTAAAACCGATTGTCCAGCCCTCTCGCCGCATCCTCCAGCAGAGGTCCACGTCCTCGACGTACATGAAGTAGGCCTCGTCGAAACCACCCACCCCGTCGAAAGCCTTGCGCCGCAAGGCGATGCAGGCTCCCGAGACCCAGTCGACCTCTCGCTCAGTGGCGTGATCCCAGCCGGCCATAAGGTAGGCGCGGCTGGCCGGGTTGGATTCCCAGAACAGCCCCAGGAAGGCGTGCGCCGCTGCAAGCGGCACCGAAGGAAACGGCCGGGCGGAGAACTGCAGGCTCCCGTCGGGATTCAGAAGCAGGGGCCCGACCGCACCCGCGTTCGGGTGACTTCCGAGGTGGGAAGCCATCGCGGCCACCGCACCCGGGGCGAAGGTCGTGTCGGGATTGGACACGATCGCCACCGGCGCGCTCGAGGCTCGCACCCCCGCGTTGGCCGCCGCGCCGTACCCGGCATTGTGTCCCAAGGCAACCAGGCGCACATCGGGATAGGCGGCGGCCATCGCCTCCAGGCTCCCGTCGCGACTGCCGTTGTCCACGACCACGATCTCGTCAGGACCGGCAGGGTCGGCGGCCAGTGAACGCAGGCACTCCAGCAGCAGCTCGCGGGTGTTGAAACTGACAATGACTACCGCGGTATCCAACTACTTGGCACCGGCCTGCGGCGTGTGGCCCAAGCCCACCAGCACCACGCCGATCACGATCAGCGCGGCCCCCCCCAACGAGATCAACTTGGGGTGCTCGTGAAGCGCGGCGAAGGAGAAGGCGAGGATCAACACGTAGGAAACGCTCACCATCGGATAGGCGATCGAAAGCGGCACGCGCGACAGAGCCACCAGCCAGAACATCGACGAGCCCAGGAACAGCGCGAAGCCGGCAACTACCGCGGGGGTCGAGAAGACCTTGATCCCAAGGGATATCGGATGAGACAGCTGGCTGCCCCCGATCGTACCCACCTGGTTCATGCCGGACTTGAGCAGAAGCTGCCCGGCGGTGGCCAGGGTCACCGCCCCGATGATCACGAGAATCGAACGCATGAAAGCCTCCTCCTCTTGGAGCGCCGGCCGCACCCGGACCGCGTGTGTGCCGACCCGCGCTTATGCCTGAGCGACCATTCCCCCCACCGCCTCGGCCAAAGCCTCCCGCCAGTGGCGCAACGCAGGCAAGCCGGCCAGGCGCACCATTCGGTTGTCCAGCACCGCATTCGCCGGGCGCCGGGCCGGACGGGGGAACGCCTCGCTGGTCACCGGCCGCACGCGCTCGGGGTCGAAGCCGGCCAGCTCGAAGACCGCGCGTGCCTGCTCGAAACGAGAGCAGGAACCACCGTTGGTCAGATGGAAGGTGCCGAAGCGGCGCATGCGCGCAAGCCGCACCAGCCCCGAGGCGAAGTCGGGAACGTAGGTGGGCGTACCGACCTGGTCGGCCACCACCTCGACCGGATCGTCCCCGCGAGCCAGGCGCAGCATGGCGGCGACGAAATTGCGCCCCCCTTGGTCGTAGAGCCAGGAAGTCCGGACGACTAGGTGACGGGGCAGGATCCCGGCCACCGCCCGCTCGCCGGCCAGCTTGCTGCGTCCGTAGGCGTTGGGTGGGTTGGGTGCGTCCTCCTCCGAGAACGCCCGCTCGCCGTTGCCGTCGAAGACGTAGTCGGTGGAAACGTGCACGAGCATCGCGCCCGTGTGGGCGCAGGCCAGTGCGAGATTCTGGGCAGTGATCGCGTTGCCCGAGTAGGCATAGTCGAGATCGGTCTCGCACAGATCCACGTCCGTGGCGGCCGCCGCGTTGAATACGACCTCGGGGGCAATCTCGATCACCGATTGCATTGCGGCGTCGTAGTCGGAGACGTTCACCTCGTCGATCGTGAAGGCGGCCGCCAGCTCCGCGCCGAGGATGCGCGCCAGCTCCGCGCCGAGCTGTCCACCGTTGCCGAACACTACCGCACGCACGAGGACTCCCGGAGACTCACGGCCGCTTCGCGGCCACCCACGACAGATGAAATCGGTGGCTGTTCAAAGAAGCGCTCCCCACTCAGACCTTGGTGGTGGGCAGGGCCCCCGCACTCGCCCTGTCCTTCAACGGACGCCACCACCACTCGTTGTCCCGGTACCAGCCGGCCGTGCGCTCCAGGGCATCATCCAGATCGCGCGACGGCTTCCAGCCCAGCGCGCGCACCTTGGAGGTGTCCACGGAGTAGCGCAGATCATGGCCGGGCCGGTCGGGCACGAAGCGGATCATCGACTCGGGCTTGCCCATGATCGCCAGCAGGCGGCCGGTCAGCTCCAGGTTCGAGATCTCGTTGCCGGCCCCGATGTTGTAGATCTCGCCCGCCGCCCCCTTGCGCAGCACCAGATCCACGCCGGCGCAGTTGTCCTCGACGTAGCACCAGTCGCGAATATTGCGCCCGTCGCCGTAGACCGGCACCGGTTGGTCCGCGAGCAGGTTGGTGACGAACAGGGGAAGGACCTTCTCGGGGAACTGATAGGGCCCGAAGTTGTTGGAGGACCTCGTGACGACCACGTCCAGCCCGTGGGTCACCGCGTATGCCCGGCACATGAGATCGGCCGAAGCCTTCGAGGCAGCGTAGGGGCTGTTGGGCGACAGCGAGTCGGCCTCGCGAAAGGAGCCCACGTCAATCGAGCCGTAGACCTCGTCGGTGGAGACGTGCAGCATGCGCGCGATCCCCAGCCGCCGCACCGCTTCCAGCAGCACCTGCACGCCCAGCACGTTGGTGCGCACGAAAGGCGCGGCGTCCAGGATCGAGCGATCCACGTGGGTCTCGGCCGCGAAGTTCACCACCGCGTCGTGGCCCTGCATGGCCTCCGAGAGCGCCGATCCGTCACATATGTCCCCCCGCACGAAACGGTAGCGGGGATCGGCCGCGATGTCGGCCAGGCTCTCGGGGTTGGCTGCGTAGGAGAGAAGGTCGAAGTTCGTCACCTCGTCGTCAGGGTAAGCCGAGAGGACGTGGCGGATGAAGTTGGAGCCGATGAAGCCCGCCCCGCCCGTGACGAACAGCCGCATCGATGCCTCCTCCCGCTCGGCCCCGGCCGGCGCTCCGGGTCCAGCCGCCCACTCGGTCACGTTCACGCGTCGCGGCCGGCCCCTGTGGCGCCGTTCGACGCGGCGTTGCGGATCTGGCGGCCTACCCGATCACACCCACTCGGCTGTGGTCGCCCAACATCAACCGGTAGGCCTCCGGCTTGGCGTCCGAGCGGCCGACTTCCACCTGCTTGCCGATGAGGCTGTCTTCGATCCGGCGCATGCCGCGGATCTTCGATTCCTCCAGCACCACCGAGTGTTCGATCTCGGAATCCTCAACCAGGCAATGATGGTAGATGCTCGTGAAGGGACCGACGTAGGAGCCGCGAACCACAGTGCCCTCACCGACGATGGCCGGCCCACGGATCACGGAGCCCTCAATCGAGGCTCCCGCCTGAACCACCACCTTGCCTTCGAGGCGGCTGGCCTCGTCCACGGTTCCCAGCGTTTGCGACTCCATCCCGTCCAGGACGATGCGGTTGGCCTCGAGGATGTCCTCGAGCCGGCCGGTGTCCTTCCACCAACCGTCCACCATGTGAGGATGGACCTCGAAGTCGTTGTCCAGCAGCCACTGGATGGCGTCGGTGATCTCCAACTCCCCACGCCCGGAGGGCTTGATGGCTCGGGCTGCCTCGAAGATGTGCCGGTCGAAGAGGTAGACCCCCACCAGGGCCAGGTCGCTGACCGGATGCTTCGGTTTCTCAACCAGCCGCACCACCCGGCCGTCGGCACCGAGCTCGGCGACCCCGAAGCGCTCCGGCTCCTTCACGCGAGTCAGCAGCACCTCGCAGTTGGGCCGATCGGAGACGAATCGCTCGACGAAAGCTCCGATCCCTTCGAGCAGAAGGTTGTCCCCCAGGAAGAGCACGAAGTCCTCGCCATCGAGGTAGTCCTCGGCGGTCAGAACCGCATGAGCGAGCCCCAAGGGCTTGTCTTGGCGGATGTAGGTCACGTCGAGACCCCAGGCGCCGCCGTCGCCAACGGCCGCTCGGATCTCTTCGTGGGTGTCGCCCACCACGACGCCGACATCCCTGATGCCGGCGTCGTGGATGGACTCGAGCCCGTAGAACAGAATCGGCTTGTTGGCCACCGGAAGTAGCTGTTTGGCGCTCGTGTGGGTGATCGGGCGCAGCCGAGTTCCGGCCCCGCCCGCCAGAACCAAAGCCTTCAAGCTACCTCCTCACCGCGCGCCGGCCGCCTCCGCTTAACTAAGGATCTGGCGAGCGATGACCACTCGCTGGATCTGGTTGGTGCCCTCGTAGATCTGGGTGATCTTGGCGTCGCGCATCATGCGTTCGACCGGGTACTCACGCACGTATCCGTATCCGCCGAAGACCTGAACGGCGTCGGTGGTCACGTGCATCGCCGTGTCGGAGGCGAAGCACTTGGCCGTGCAGGAGAACCTGGTGAGGTCGGGGTCGTGACGCTCCGCCTTGCCCGCCGCCAAGTAGACCAGATTGCGCGCCGCCTCGATCTGCATGGACATGTCGGCGAGCATGAACTGGATCGCCTGAAACGACGCGATCGGCTTGCCGAACTGCACGCGCTCCTTGACGTAGGGGATGCAGGCGTCCAGAGCCCCCTGGGCGATTCCCACCGCCTGCGCCCCGATGGTCAGCCGGGTGTGGTCGAGGGTGCGAAGCGCGGTCTTGAACCCCTCGCCTTCGTTGCCGATCAGCCGGTCGGCCGGGATACGGCAGTTCTCGAAGACAAGCTCGCAGGTGGGTGAGCCGCGGATGCCCATCTTCTCCTCATGCTTGCCGACCCGGAAGCCGGGGTCGTCGTCCTCGACGACGAAGGCGCTGATCCCGCTGCCGCGCTTGTCCGGGTCCGTGACGGCCATCACCGTGTAGATCTTGGAGACGCCGGCGTTGCTGATGAACATCTTGGTGCCGTCGAGGATGTAGTGGTCCCCGTCCTTCACAGCGCGCGTCTTCATCGCGGCCGCGTCCGAGCCGGCTCCCGCCTCGGTGAGCGCGTAGCAGATCATCGTCTCGCCGCGCGCTATGCGGGGCAGGTACTTCTGCTTGATCTCCTCGCTGCCGCTCAGAATGATCGGCATGCTCCCGAGCTTGTTCACGCCCGGGATGAGGGAGGAGGAAGCGCAGACTCTTGCGATCTCCTCGATCAGGATCGCGCAGGTGATCGCGTCCGCTCCGGGGCCTTCGTAGGCCTCAGGAATGTGGATCGCGACCAGTTCGTTGCGCTTCAGCTCCTCGAAGACGTCCCAGGGGAACTCCGCCTTCTCATCGATCTCGCGGGCCCTGGGGGCGATCTTGGCTTCCGCAAGTTCCCGCACCGACTGGCGGAACATGTCCTGCTCTTCGGTCAGATTGAAGGCCTCTTCGAGCATCACCAACCTCCAACGTTAGGGCGTCCCGCACGCATACCTCACGAGCCGGGCGCATTCTACCATCGGCGGATTGCGGCGCCGTAGGGGCGGGTGGTCGTCGACACTGGCCTTCCTCCTCTGAGGCTTCGGTCGGGTGTCTACGGGGACACGCCGGTCGGAGCGTCTCTGCTGACTACCTTCGAGGCACACGGTCGAACCCGAACCGGACGAAGTCCTCGTCGAAGGCGAACGCGGTTCCGATGCCTCGCCGGCGCATCAGGGCGAAAGAGGTGCAGTCGGTGAAGCTGAAGGGCTGGTCGATGGCGCTCTCGAACACCTCCAGTCCATCCTCGATCATCGCTCGATCCACCACGACGAGATGAAAGAGCGAACTCGCCAGCATGCGCTTGCCCCAGTGGAGAGCCACCTGGGCGGAGGCACGGATCTTCAGCAGGGTGAGGGTCTCGTCGAAGACGTAGTCCGACGTGACCAGGGAGGACCCGGCGCGCAGAAGCCCGCGGTACTGTCGAACGGCGGCCAGGTACACTGCATCGCCCCGGTTCTCCAGGGCTACAAAGGCGCTCGTGTCCACGAAAACCTCCACGGAGTCGGCGCTCCTACCGCGAACCGTAGAGGTAGCCGTCGTGGTGTTCCGCGAGATCAGCCAGCCCGTCGAATGACCCGACCTTGTACATCGGGTCGGACCGAACGTCTGGGGCGTCGGCACGTTGGAGGGCGGCAACAGCCTGCCTGATGAGGGCTACCACCGACTGACCCTCTCGGCTGGCGCGGTTCTTCAGGTAGAGGTAGTCCTCATCGGCGATCTCAACGTTCATCCTCTTCATGGCAAGCTCCAGGGGACTGTGTGTGCACACATATCCTAGCCGGGACCTAGGGCGTCGTCCAGACGGCCGGTCGCTCACGGGATACGAGGTCGCGGCGCTTCACCCGGTGAGCGTGATCTCTTCGAAGTCATCGCCGGCCGCGCCGCGAGCTTCGGATCGGTTCATCTCGACAGCTTCGGCGAGTGCTGACCTGAGATTGTTCATCAGTTCGTCTCGGGATTCGCCCTGAGCGTTTACGCCGGGGATCTCCTCGACCCAGCCGATCCACCAGTGGCCATCCCGCCGAACGACAGCCGTGTACTCGTTATGCATGTTCGTATCCTACATCCAGCCGCCGCTGACGGACTTCCACGAATCCGAGCCGCTCAAGCAACTTCGCCACTTCGCGTGGCTTGAGGATGGGAACTGACCCCACGCCCTACGCAACCCGAATCGTCTGGATTCCGACGAACTCGGACTCCAGCTTCGGCTCCCCGTCCTCGAGCAGCATCTCCACAACTTCCCGCAAGTTCTCTCGCACTTCGTCAATAGTCGCGCCTTGAGTATGGGCACCCGGCCAACCAGGCACGTAGCCCACATACAGCCCTGTGTCAGGGTCCCGCTCGACGACGAAGTCGAAGATCCGCACGTCAACCGCCTCCTTGGCGGGACACCACCACTCGGTGCCCATGCCCCCAGCCGCTTCTCTCGCCGGCGCTCCAACGACCGGGCGCTGAACGGCGGCGAGTCCAGAGGAGGTTGCTGCGCACGCGATTCAGCCACTCGCGAGGGTCATCGGATGGCAAGCCCTCAGGCCGCGTAGACCACCCGCCCTTCCCGTAGAGCCGGCTCGATGACTAGGGCCGGCGAGCTTCCGTACCGCTCGATATCCTCCGGCGTGACCACAATCACGTCCACGGCCTGGCCGACACCGATGAGGGTCATGTAGATATCCCCCGCCAACTTGCGTCTGTGCGCGCCCGACTTCACGACCAGAAGGTCCACGTCGCTGTTGGGGCCCATCTCACCGCGAGCGGCCGAGCCGAAGAGGATGACCTTCTCCGGGTGCGCAACCGCGACGACCCGCTGAATGATGTCGCGCAGTGTTTCCTCGGTCAGGAGCCGCATTCCTCCCACCTGAAGGCCTCCCTGGACATCCTCGCCGGTCCATCGCGACTGGTCGTCCCAGCCCTCGCAAGCATAGTCGGACCCGCCGCCAGCCCCACGCACGTGATCAGGTTATCTGCTGACATGGCAGTCTTCCGGCCACCACCTCGCGGTCATGGAGACATCTTGATGTTCCACTCTGGAACACCAAGCCGGCGCTTGGCTCAATGGGGCCACGTCCTCGCGGTCGTGGCAACGACTCTGAGGATAGGCGCCGCGAGCGTAGCGAGCGTTCGGGTGCAGCGCCGAGCTATGCCGCCGCGCCTCACGCAACGATCCGCATCCGCACCCCGAGCGAATCGAACTCCGGCGGCGAACCCAACTGCCTGGCCGTACCCGCCGCGATCCTCTCGGCGCTCCACAACGCTGCGAACGCATCATTCAGGTCATCTTGGTGAAACCGAACCCTTCCAAGCGCTGCAGCCAATCTATCTCGTTCTCCCGGCCAAACCGCCTCGATGAGCGCCTCACGCTCAGCACGCCCTGGATCCCGCCTCTTGTGATGAACCATCGGACGGCCGGCCCACTCCCTGAATGAGACCTCCGGATGGACATCGATCACCCGTTCCTGCAACTTGGCAGTCGTAGTCAACAGCGCATCCACTTCGCGGATCTTGGGCAAGATCCCGAACGCCTGACGCGTCAACCTCCGACCATCAGCCGCAGCATGCAGATCGCACGCCTCCTCGTAATCGGCTCCACGCAGGCACGCTCGCACCGGCGCCGGGAACACACTGCTCGCCCGGGGAGCACCCAGCAGCTTGCGAGCTTCCAGATCACAGCGCCGCGAACCCTTCTCGGGCAACCCGATCGGTACATCAATCGCAACAACCGCATCCACCGGAACACGCTCGACCAACTCGAACAGATCCGCGACCACGAACGCCTCAAGCTGCCCATCGTGCGACGCCAGGCAGACCCAGCCATCAGCGCAACCATCAACGCCAACGAGCATCCTGAACAGCCCTCCCTTGTTCGTCGGCATAGCAACTTCGCCGCTGAGCGACGTCCAGCCGCGAAGCGGCCGGCGTCCGCTCCTGAGCCCAGTTGGGCGGCAACATCATCGAAGCAGTTTCCTAAACTCTTCCACCGTCAAGCCCGCGTCCTTGACGATTCCGCCCATCGTGAAGGCGTTGATTGGATTCGCTCGCGGGATGGTGATGATTCGGCGTCCGTCTGTCATCACGATGTGTTTGCCTTCTCGGGCGATCCGGAAGCCAGCCCTACCCAGCGCCCGAACTGCGGCTTGGTGAGAGACACCAGGAACACCGGGCATCAGACGCTGACTTCGATTTCCCGGACCTCAGCACCCTCGAGTTGCTCCTCGGCTACCGCGACGTATTCCTGGATCGCGTCGCGGATATTCGCAAGCGCTTCGGCTTCGTTGCGGCCCTGTGACCAGCAGCCGGGAAGCCCGGGAACCGACACGCTGATTCCCTCATCCGAACGGACGAGGGCGACCTTGTACCGGAGCGTCATAGCATTGCCATTCTACTCCGCATGGTCCACCCAACGACCCTGGCGATCACCCGACGCAAGCGTAGCGAACGGTCGGGTGCATCGCCGAGTTATCCGGTCAGGCGAGATTGCGCTCACGGCGCGGACACCCACTGAACGCCGCTTGACGTCAGAAAGGATCCGATATCGCCCATGGGCATCGCCTCGCCGATCACGACCTGCGTCATAGGGCGTCAGCGCTTCAATGGGGCCGCGGCCGCGAGGCCGTGGAGACCAGCCCCGATATCGGCTCGACCGGCTGCGCTGCCTGGGCTTATCGAGTAGGGGGCGGGGTTGACCCGCCCCCTCTCACACCACCGGACATGCGGGCCCGCATCCGGCGGTTCGCCAGACTTCCCGCACGTGACCGTAGGACCGTTCAAACCCGCGCAGGCCAAGCGAGGCCCAGTAGGCATTGGGCAGAGCACGGGAGAGGACAGCGGAACCGGCGATCCGCCAAGACCCTTTGCGAGTGTAGGCCCATTGGCGGGCCTGCCCGCGCGGGATTCCCAGGGATTGCAGCTTGCCGGCCCGTGTACGCCCTCGCTTCCACTGCTTCCAGTGCACCTGCCTGAGCCTTCGCCTCAGCCACTCGTCAAACTCAGCGAACACCGATGGGGTTTGGGCAAAGCCAAAATAGGCGCACCAGCCGGAGATGAAGCGGTTCAAGGCATGGATGCGCTTCCCCATCGATATCCCCCAACTGCGGGCGGTAATCTCTTTGATGCGCTTCTTGGCCGCCTTCTTGGCCATGGGATCGATGCGCACCTTGATCTTGCCGTCCCGCTTGAAGAACCCGAAGCCTAACAAAGCCCCTCGGCTTGCCGGGTAGACCCCGGACTTGTCGAGGTTGACCTTGAGCTTCAGGCGCCGAGAGACGAAGGCCGAGACGCTTTCAAGGACCCGACCACCCGCTCGTTCGCTGGCCACGTAGATCCGCAGATCGTCGGCGTAGCGGACGAAGCGGTGTCCCCGGCGCTCAAGCTCTTTGTCTAATGATCTTTCGGTAATAGGCTGATACAGTGCTCACAAAGAAAGGCCGCAGTGCCGCAGGAACGCGAAGCACATCTCGGCGTCGGTGCCGATGCGGCCCAGGCCGTTCTGGGCGGCCTGCTCTGCCTCCTCGATCGTGTCCGGGCACAGGTTGGCCAGCTCCCGGCCCTTCAAGTTGGCCCAGACGAGCTCGACGGGGTTGAGGTCTGGGGCGTAGCCGGGCAGCCGCTCGACCACCAGCCAGTCCCGCTGGGAGGCGATCCAGGCCTTCATGCGCCGGCTGCGGTACGACGGCAGCCCGTCCCAGATCAGGCTCACCTTGGCCAGGTCGAGATGGGCGTGGAGTTCGGCCAGGAAATCGATGAGGACCTCGTCGTTGTAGGTGCCCGGGCGGACCTGGAACACCAAGGCGGCAGCCGAGCGGTCGCTGCGGTAGGCCAGAGCCCCCGACACAGACAGCCGCTTCCAGTTGAAGTGGTGGCGCAGCACCGGGGTGTGGCCCTTCGGGGCCCAGGTGGCTCTCACCGGGGGCAGCAGTGAGAAGCCGGACTCGTCTTGGAAGACGATCCAGGCCCCTCTGCGTCGGGCGTTTTTTTTACCCTGGGCCAGCGGTTCTTCACCCAAGCTCGGATGGCGTCCTCGTTGCGCTCGATCGCACGTCGGGCTGGGCGCTGGCGGCTCCAGTGCAGCCGCTCCCGCAGGATCCACCAGGTCTGGGTGGTGCTGTAGGAGATGCCGGTGACCGACTCGATGACTGCGGCCACGCGAGCAAGGCTCCACATGTCGGTCGCAAACCCGTTAGCCTTCGGTCCCGCCTCAAGCGCCCGGGCCACCTTGGCGAGATCGGATTCGCTCAGCTTGGGGAGTCGCCCGGCTCGACCCGCGCCCCGCAGGGCTCGCTTGCCGCCGGTGCGCCAGGTGGCATACCAGTCGGAGGCGCTCTGGCGGGACACCCCCAGCTCTCGGGCGACGTCGGCCTGACTGGCACCCCGGGCGAAGAGGTTGGCGGCGCGCATTCGCCTCTCCGTCAATGCTTTGAAGTCCCGGCGCGGGCGCACCCGCCTGGTCTTGGTGGTCTTCGCGGCGCGCTTGGCCTTACTGGCGCCCGACCGAGGGGAAGTAGCCATGGACACAGTGTCTCACGGTAGCCTCTGCCCGTCAGGATATTACCGAAAGGTCTTTAGGTCGTCGAGCAGGATGTTTGAAAGCAGCGGAGACAGGGGCGAGCCCTGCGGGGTGCCCTGCTCGACTGCTATTCTCACCCCCTCGACCATGACCCCGGCATCCAGGTAGCGCCGGATGACCTTTAGCACCTGCTTGTCTTCCACCTTCCTTGCCACCCGGGCCATCAGGGCGTCGTGGTTTACCCGGTCAAAGAACTGATCCAGGTCCACGTTCACCACCCAGTCCGCTCCTTGCTCCACGTAGCGCCGGGCGCATTCAACCGCCATATGGGCACTGCGTCTTGGCCGGAAGCCGAAACTGGAGACTGAGAAGCCGGGGTCGAAGATGGGGACAAGCTGCTGGGTGATGGCCTGGCAGATGAAACGGTCCAATACGGTCGGCACCCCCAACTGCCTCACTTTGCCGCCGGGTTTGGGGATCTCCACCCGACGAACGGGCTTGGGTCGGTAGGTGCCATCGTCGAGGCTGGCGCGGATCGCGGGCCAGTTGGCTTTGAGGTAGGCGGATAGCTCCTCCACCCTCATTCCATCCGGACCCGGCGCTCCTTTGTTTGCCTCCACGCGTGCTTTCGCCCGGTGAAGGTTGGCTGGGCAGAAGATCGCCTCCCAAAGCTCGCCGCTTCCCCGGACGGGGTGAGGGTTGATCTCGGCCGACGCCGGACCACCGCTGCGCCCTGTGAGGTGCCCTGACGGATGCACCGTCTCGGCGTCCTTACAGGCCCACAGGCTGGGTTGGCTGCGGTCTTCGCGGTGGCTATGAGTCAAGCCGGATTCCCTCGCATCTAGACGTTCGGCCCTTCCCGGTTTCCTCTCTCCCCACCGGTACTATGGCCTCTGCTGACCCCTGCTGAGTCCGCCGCCCCGTTGCCGCCGCGGCGGTCGGGTGGGTTGCCCCGCAATCCCGACACCCCGGCAGGTCTCCCCAGATAAGGACAACCACTTTCCCCCTACGCCCGCCGCATCTACGTTGTGGCCCTGTTGGTGATGACGGACTTCGCTGTGTCTAGCCAGCTCATCCGGGCCACCCCGCCTCAAATGCGGTTCGTGTCCCTCGGTGCAGGGTTTTGCCTCCGGCTTCCTTCCGACCCCGCCTCACGACGACGCCGTTGCCATTGGCTAGGGGCTGGCATCACCTCCTACCCCAGAGGACTCTCACCTCCGAGTGGCTGCCCATGCTGGGCGTACATGGGGCCACGACCTCGCGGTCGTGGAAACGAACCTGAGAATGGGCGCCGCGAGCGTAGCGAGTGTTCGGGTGCGTCGCCGAGTTGTCCGGCGTGCGGGAACGAACCCCGCCACATGCAGCCCAGGTAGCTCAGCCATCTTCGAGCCGTTTCCCGAAGCTCACCACGTCATCCTGAGCGAAGCCGATGCGTTCGTAGAAGGCAGCGGCATCGAGGTTGGCCTTGCGTACCTGGAAGTTCAACTTGGGACATCCAAGTTCTCGCAATCGAGTTTCGACCTCGGCCATCAGGGCTCGTCCCAGACCCGCCCGACGACGCTTCGGATCTACGGCCAAGTAGTTCACCCAGCCGCGGTGCCCGTCGTAGCCGGCCATGGCCGTGGCGACGATCGCGCCGTCCTCCTCGCCCACGAGGAACAGGTCGGCCTGGACGGTGAGCTTACGGGCGATGTCTTTGCGTGGATCGTTCCAGGGGCGCATGAGCTCACATTGTTCCCAGAGCGCGACGGCGCCGCGCTCATCACGAGGCTCGAACGGTCGGATTCTCACGTCTCCCGGTCCACCCAACGACCCTGGCGATCACCCGCCGCGAGCGAAGCGAGTGGCGGTTCCAGCCGCGAGTTCTACGGTCACGGGCTAGGTATCCCGAGGTCCTTGCAGATCCTCTTGCTGAGAACGTCGCTGATCTCGTTGTGTCGTGGAACCGCAGAGCGCGCCCCCGTGGCCGCGTTTCCCCACCAGGAGTGGTTCGCGCCTTCGCGGATGAGTTGGCAACCGTGGCGTCCTAGATGGACCAGGAGGTCGCGGCGCTTCACCCGGTGAGTGTGATCTCTTCGAAGTCATCGCCAGCCGCGCCGCGAGCTTCGGATCGGTTCATCTCGACAGCTTCGGCGAGTGCTGACCTGAGATTGTTCATCAGTTCGTCTCGGGATTCGCCCTGAGCGTTTACGCCGGGAATCTCCTCGACCCAGCCAATCCACCAGTGGCCATCCCGTCGAACGACAGCCGTGTACTCGCTATGCATGTTCGTATCCTACATCCAGCCGCTAACGATCCACAGGGAGATCCGCATAACGACTCGGCGGCTCAGCGGCGCCGAGTCGCGCTCGCGCGGCCGGCTTCCGTTGCGGCACTTTGCTGCCCCGCCGACTCCGAGAGGTGACCCAGTGTGGTCTCTTTCCGGTTTCAGCGCAGTCGCGCAGGTACATGTTCATGAGCGTCTGGTACGGAACGCCAAGCTCACGTGAGAGCTCCTGGAAGAAGTGAATCGTATCGGCATCCAGCCGGATCGTGAGCTGCTTCTTTAACTGCTTGGCGTAGGGGTTGCGAACGCCCTTGGAAAAATCGTAGTCGTCTCTCATCGTCGCCTCCGTTGCTCAAATTGACGCCGTTCGGCGGGATTCGCCTTCCGGGCAGAGATGATGCGGATGACCTCTTCGGCTCACCGGTGACAATGGACCACCACGAGGATCCGAAGGCGGCAGCCTTTCGCTCGTCCCACTCGAACCGTAGGCCACTCATCTGACCAGGAGTGTACCCACAGCGTAACTACAGCGCAACCGGTCGAGCTGACGACCTTGGCGCTGAGCCGCCGCGACGCGAAGCGCAGCGGTCGGTTCCAGCCGCGAGTTAGCCAGGGTCATGACAGACCCAACGCCACGCCGACCTGAAGGAGCAGCGACGCCGCCCCTTCGAGGGTGGCAGCCGCGGGACGCGATCTCACCTCATGCGATCCCGTCTTCCTTGACTCCGGCGGCGTGGCCGACGTACATTCCCAGTGTGTAGTGGGCATCTGACCCACTACCAAGGAGGAAGCTCCGGTGGCCACGATCGTCGCCCGGCGCGACGGCCGGTTCGAGATCCGCGAAAGCTTCCGCACGCCCGGGGGGCCTCGGAGCAGGACCCTAGCGGCTTTCCGGGTCATGACGGAGGAGGTACTGGACGGGGCTGCCCGCCGCGCCCGATCCCGGCTCGACCGCTCGGCCCTTGTCCGGCGGGCGCGCGATCTCGGCGCACAGTACGAGGAAAGCCACGAGGACCGGGCCGCGCTCGACGTGCTCTCGCGTCTCTCCCACGGAGGCAAGCTCGCGCCATCCGTTGCCGGCGCACTCCGCGACGCCCTCAGGGGCTCCCCCGCCGGCGTCACCGACAGTATCCCGCCCGTCCTGGAGTGGCTCGGCCGAGGTGCCGCGGAGCGCGGAGAGGCGCTCAGGGATCTCCTCCGCCTGGCCGACCGGGTGGCACGCTCGCGCGGCCTCCGGCCGGCGGGCGACCTCGCTTATCCCCACATCCGCTCGAGGTCCCTGCCGGAGGCATCATGAGCTTGGCGCTCGACGACAAGGTCGCGGAGGTTGCCCGTGCCTTTCGGGCCGCGCGGATCCCCTACGCCTTCGGCGGCGCCCTTGCGCTCGCCTACTACGGTGAGCCGCGGGGCACGGTCGACATCGACGTGAATGTGTTCGTCTCTTCACGGCAGGCGGGACGAGTCCTTGACCGGCTCGAGAGGATCGGCTGCGCCGTGGACCGGGCGGCGCTCCGGGACAGAATCGAGCAAGACGGTCAGGCTCGAGTGTTCTGGGACACGACGCCGCTGGACCTCTTCTTCTCGGTCGACGCCTTCCATGAATCATGCGCTCGGCGCGCGAGAGACGTCCCGTTCGGCCCGAACTCGATCCGCGTCCTCTCAGCCGAGGACCTGGCCGTCTTCAAGGCGATCTTCAATCGGCGCAAGGACTGGATCGACATCGAGCAGATCCTCTTCGCGGCCGCCCCGACGTTCGACACGGGCTACGTGCGGGCCTGGCTGGACCGCATCGTCGGCCCCGACGATGCGCGGCGAACGACCTTCGACGAAACATCCATGCGCCTCCTGAGCCGCTAGCCCCGCACAGCACCAAGCACCGAGTCTAGTGAGCACGGCGACGCGCTTGTTGGGGCGCTGGCCCAACCGGTGCTCGGTGCAAAACACGTTTCCGCGGAAACGTGTTCGCTTGCTTCGCGCACCTCGGGTCCCACCTAGCGACCGGGCAAGCCCTCGTCGTGGGAAGGACCCGGCCCCAGGCGATCAGGACGGGGATCTCAGGACGGACCCGGCTCCCAGGCGGTCAACAGCCGCACCCTTCCGGCGCTCGGGCCTCGCCAGAGCCCCTTCTAGCCCAGGCCCAGCTCCCTGGCGATCAGGATCCGCTGGATCTCGCTGGTGCCCTCGCCGATCTCCAGCACCTTGGAGTCGCGGTAGAAACGAGCCACGGGGTACTCGTTCATATAGCCGTAGCCGCCGTGGATCTGTACCGCCTCGCGGGCGTTGGTCACCGCGGATTCCGAAGCGAAGAGCTTCGAGATGTAGGCCTGCTTGTTGTAGGGCAGGCCGGCCAGCTTGCGGGCACATGCGTCGTAGTAGGCCAGTCTGGCGATGTAGGTGCGCATCTCCATGTCGGCGATCTTGAAAGCGACGGCCTGGAACTTGGCGATGGGACGGCCGAATGCCTCGCGTTCCTTTGCGTACTTGATGCTTTCGTCGATGCAGCCCTGCGCGATCCCGACGGACATCGCGGCGATGGCGATGCGGCCGTCGACCAGGATCTTCAGGAAGTTGCGCAACCCGTCCCCGCGGTTGCCCAACAGGTTCTCCTCGGGAACTCGCACCCCAGCCAGCGACACCTCCCGAGTGTCGGAGGCGTGCCAGCCGACCTTGGAGTACTTCTTCGAGGTGCTCAGGCCGGCAGTTCCGGCCGGGACGATGATGTTGCTTATCTCCTTGCGCCCGTCGGAGCGCTGACCGGTCACGGCAGTTACCGTTACCAGTGAGGTGATCTCGGTTCCCGCGTTGGTGATGAAGCACTTCGTGCCGTCCACCACCCACTCGCCGCCTTCGAGAACCGCACGGGTGGTCAGGGCCGCGGTGTCCGACCCGGCTTCAGGCTCAGTGAGCCCGAAGGCGCCCAGGGACGTGCCCCGAGCAAGGGGCACCAGCCAGCGCTGCTTCTGCTCCTCGCTGCCGAAGCGGTAGATGGGGGAGGCGCCGAGACCGACGGCCGCCTCGAGCGTGATGCCCATCGAGGCGTCGACGCGGGAAATCTCCTCGATGGCAAGGCACAGGGCGAGGAAATCGGCCCCCATCCCTCCGTAGGTCTCAGGGAAAGGCAGGCCGAACAGGCCCATCTCGCCCATCTGCGCCACGATGTCCAGCGGGAACTCCTCCGTCCGGTCCATCTCCTCCGCACGTGGGGCGATCACCTGCTCGGCGAAGTTCCTGACGGTCTTGCGGAACTCCTCCTGCTCCGGGCTCAACTGGAAATCCATCACGTTCCTTTCGCTTCGGCCCCGCACTGCTTCCGATACCAATCGATAGTCCGGCGGATCCCCTCCTCGAGAGGCATCCGAGCCTCGAAGCCGAACCGTTCCTTCGCCCTGGAGACGTCGAGCCGGCGGCGCGGCTGGCCGTCGGGCCGCGACGAGTCCCAGCGCAGCTCGCCCTCGAAGCCGGTGAGCCGGGCGATCGTCTCGGCCAGGCCACGAATGGGCACCTCGGACCCCGTGCCCAGGTTGACCGGCTCGTCTCCCTCGTAGCGGTCGGCGGCCAGCACCACACCGCGCGCGGCGTCCTCGACGTAGAGGAACTCCCGCGTCGGCGAACCGGTCCCCCACAGGTCCACGTGATCGGCGCCCGAGGAACGGGCCTCCTCGCACTTGCGGATCAGGGCCGGAATCACGTGAGATGTCTGCAGGTCGAAGTTGTCACCCGGCCCGTAGAGGTTGACGGGAATCAAGTAGATGCCCCGCATGCCGTACTGCCGGCGGTAGCTCTGGATCTGCACGAGGACCATCTTCTTGGCCAGGCCGTAGGGGGCGTTGGTCTCCTCGGGGTAGCCGTCCCAGATGGAGTCCTCCCGGAAAGGAGTCGGCGCGAACTTCGGATAGGAGCACACGGTGCCCACGCCGACGAACTTGCCGGCGCCGTACTTGCGCGCGTACTCGACCATGTGGGCGCCCATCAGCAAATTGGCGTAGAAGAAGCTGCCCGGGTTGGCCTGGTTGGCGCCGATGCCGCCGACGCGAGCGGCCAGGTGAATCACCAGCCCCGGCCGGACCTCGCGGTACATCCGATCCACGTCGGTCTCGCGGGTGAGATCGTACTCGGCGCTGCGCGGCACGAAGACTTCCTCGCAGCCGGCTTCACGAACAACATTGACGACCTCGCGGCCGAAGAAGCCCGCTCCACCGGTCACGACAACCGGAGAGTCACGCCATTCCTCTAGCACCGGCTCCCCTTGAGCGGATGCTCTACGCCTTCCAGGGTCAGGTCGGCGTCGACCATGATGCGCACGAGGTCCTTGAACTTCGTCTTCGGCTCCCAGCCCAGGATGCGCTTGGCCTTCGAGGCATCACCGAGCAAATGCTCGACCTCCGAAGGGCGCAGGTAGCGCGGGTCCATCCGCACGTGCTCGTTCCAGTCCAATCCCACGTAGCCAAAGGCCTCCTCGAGGAACTCCCGCACGGAGTGGCTCTCACCGGTGGCCACCACGTAGTCGCCCGGCTCCTCCTGCTGCATCATCAGCCACATGGCCTCGACGAAATCCGGCGCGTATCCCCAGTCCCGCTTGGCTTCCAGGTTGCCGAGGTAGATGTGCTCCTGCTTGCCGGCGAGGATCCTGGACAAGCCGTGGGTGATCTTGCGAGTCACGAAGGTCTCGCCGCGCCGTGGGGACTCGTGATTGAACAGGATGCCGTTGCAGGCGTGGATCCCGTAGGACTCCCGGTAGTTGACCGTCATCCAATACGCGTACACCTTTGCCGCCCCATACGGGCTGCGAGGGACGAACGGGGTCTGCTCGTTCTGCGGAACCTGGGTCGCACCGCCGAACATCTCGCTCGAGGAAGCCTGGTAGTAGCGGGTCTTCACACCGGTCTCGCGTATGGCCTCCAGCATCCGTGTGGCGCCGATGCCGGTGACGTCGCCGGTGTACTCGGGAATGTCGAAGCTCACGCGAACATGGCTCTGGGCCCCGAGGTTGTAGATCTCGTCCGGCTTGACGTCCCGGATCACCCGGGCGATCACGGAGGAGTCCCCGAGGTCGCCGTAGACGAGATGGAGCCCGTCTCCCGACTCGTGCGGATCCCTGTAGAGATGGTCTATGCGGCCGGTGTTGAAGGATGAGGAACGACGGATGATCCCGTAGACGTCGTATCCCTTGGACAGCAGCAGCTCCGCCAGATACGACCCATCTTGCCCGGTGACCCCCGTTACCAGAGCGCGCCTACGCCTTGCACCCGCCAGGGCCAACCTCTCCTACTTCCCGGCCGCGAAATGCTCTATGTCGTTGATGGAGCAGGCGCGCTTGGCGGCAGCCCGGAACACGGCCTTCACTCGCTGACCGGCCTGGACCCCAGGAGCGACCCGATGGAACAGCACGGTGGTCGCCCCGTCGAGGCGGATCAGGCCATAGGCCTGGGGCTTGTCGAGTGGCACTCCTTCGAGGCCGACGTGGGCGACGCTGACCGACTCCACCGTTCCGGCGGGGCCCACTTCCTTCCACTGCTCCAGGGCAGCCATGCAGCGCTCGCAATAGGCGCGGCCCGGCACGTAGACGACCCCGCAAGGCTTGCAGACCGTGGCCAGGATGCGCCCGGCCTTGAGACCCCGCAGGAACCGCTCCCCGGCCAGGCCGGCCGTGTAGCGGTAGCTCATCGGGATCTCGCCCTCGACGTGGCGAACGTGCTTCGGTTCGGCAATCTTCTCGAACATCTCTAGGCCCCCTTCTTCCCGGAAGCCGTACGACGTGCAGGCTTGGGTGCGCGTTTGGCCGCAGCCTTCGCGGGTTTGGCCGCAGCCCGGGCCGGCTTGGCGGCTGGCTTGGCGGCAGCCCTTGCAACGGGCTTGGCAACGGGCTTGGCCGGCGCGCTTGCGGCGGCACGGATGGGCTTGAAGTAGAGAATGTCGGTGATCGCGCCCTCACGCTCGGCGGCGGGCTTCCAGACGGCCTTGACCTTCATGCCGATCTTGATGTCCTTGGGATCCACCTCACCGAGCTTGTGCAGGATCCCGATGCCGGGGCTGGCACCGTCCAACTCGATGACGGCCGGAAGTTCCGGCTCTTCGATCCGCTCCATGTCCCAGCGCACGTAGGCGATGGAGAAGGTGTTGACCGTTCCCGTGTCCTTGACCGTGGTCCACTCGTCGGTCGGGCGGAAGCACTCCTCACAGAACATCCGAGGCGGCACCAAGATCCGGTCGCAGCCATGGCAGATGCGCGCCGCGATGCGCCCTTCCTTCAGCTCCGCCAGGTAGCGACCGATCGCCACCCCGGCGTCCCAGGAGTACTTGGCCTCGACCTTGAAGTCCACGCCGACGACCTTGTTCCTGAACTCGTCATCCTTGAGATAGACCCCGGCCGGTGAGAGGGGCGGGGTTATGTTCTTGGCCATCTCCACTCCCTCCTTGCCTAGCGGCCCATCACGATGACGGTGCCGACTTGCATCAGGTCGCCCCAGGCTTGCGCGACACCCTTCTTCGGATCACCCGGCACCTGGCGCTTGCCGGCCTCACCACGAAGCTGCCAGAAGAGCTCGGCCACCTTCATGGTGCCGGCGGCCGCGATCGGGTTGCCCACCCCGAGCAGTCCGCCCGACGGGCAGCAGGGCAGGTCGCCGTCGCGCTTGGTGACGCCGTCGCGCACGGCCTCGGGAGCCTTGCCACGCTCGAAGAGCAGCAGGCCCTCGGCGTGGTGGAGCATCTTGTAGTCGAACGGGTCGTAGGGCTCGGCGATGTGGATCTCCTTGCGGGGCTCCTTGATGCCGGCCATGTCGTAAGCCATTCGGGCCGCGTACTCCACGTAGTCCGGGTAGACCAAGTCCCGGTTGGTCCAGTAAGACGACGCCAGATGCCAGCCGACGCCCTCCACCCAGACCGGCTTGCTGGACAACCTCTTGGCGACATGCTCGGCCGCGAAAACCAGCGTCACCGCGCCGTCGGTGACCGGGGAGACGTCCAGGCGTTGAACCGGCCAGGCGAGCACCTCGGAGTTCAGAACGTCCTCTACCGTGATCTCCATCGGCAGCAAGGCCGAGGGGTGGTCCATCGCGTTGTGCTTGTTGTCGACCGAGACCTGGGCGATGTCCCGCTTGTCCAGACCGTACACGCTCATGTAGCGGTTCATCTCCAGGGCGAAGATCCAGAGCAGGTTCGGCCCGAGTGCCCGCTCGGTGAAGTTGTCGAAGATCGTGCGGAAAGCGCCCTGTGGGTGCGGCTGGCACGAGGACATCTTCTCCTCGCAGACACACAGCACGATGTCGAACATGCCGCTGGCGACCTGATACCAGGCCTGGATCGGGGTGAATACCCCCGTCCCACCACCGACATAGGAGCGCATGTAGGGCTTGTGCCATGCCCCGGCCCCATCGGCCAGGTATTCGCCCTTCATGTGGACACCGTCGAAGGCGTCCGGCGCGGTTCCCAGGCACACCGCGTCGACGTCGTTTATCGAGAGTTCGCAGGAGTCCAGGGCGGCCTTGGTGGCCTCCCATGCCAATTCCTTGCCCGTTTCTTGGGCCCGTCGCATGAAC
>JBBAAN010000004.1:0-67655 GCA_041658225.1 Actinomycetota bacterium | reverse complement strand
ATGGCCCCCGGTAGGCCCAGAGCTTGCGCCCGCGAAGCCCCCAGCCGCAAACCACCGGCGCCAGGAGAAAGACGAGCAAGTACGCCGCGCCGATCGCGCTGGAGAAGAAGCCCCCCAGCCCCGGGCCCAGCGCGAACACCAGGAAGAACCCGGCGCGCAGGAACAGGATCAGCGCCGTCAGATCCAGAAGCTGGGGCCCGTTCACGCCCACTCCACCGTGATGCTCTTGGCCAGGTTGCGCGGCTGGTCCACGCCTACTCAACCGTGACGCTCTTGGCGAGGTTACGCGGCTGGTCCACGTCGCAACCGAGAAGCATCGCGACCTCGTAGGCGAGGATCTGCAGGGGGATCACGGCCACCAGCGGCGAGAGCAGTTCGGGAGTGGAGGGCACCCACAGGACTTCGGCGGCAAGCTCGCCGATGCGCGTGTCGCCCTCGCTTGCCACCGCGATCACGTGGGCGCCGCGCGCCTTCACCTCCTGGATGTTGGAGAGCATCTTGGAATAGACGTGGCCGGCCGTGGCCACGACGACCACGGGCGTTCCCTCTTCGATCAGCGCGATCGGCCCGTGCTTCATCTCCCCGGCCGGGTAACCCTCGGCGTGGATGTAGGAGATCTCCTTGAGCTTCAGGGCCCCCTCCAACGCGATCGGGTATCCGACGTGCCGGCCCATGAACAGCACGTCCTTGACGGCCGCGAGGGATGCGGCCGCGCGCCTGACATCCCCGGCGCGCGAGAGCGCCCCCTCGATGTGCCCCGGGATCTCGTCCAGATCGCCGACCGCGGCGGCGATCTCCTCGCAAGGAAGGCTTCCCTTGACCTGAGCGAGGTAGAGCCCGATCACGTAGAGCGCAACCATCTGCGCGGTGAAGGTCTTGGTCGCCGCCACCCCGATCTCGGGGCCGGCCCGGGTGTAGAGAACCGCGTCGGATTGGCGCGCCAGCGTGGAGCCGACGACGTTGGTCACGGCCAGCAACGGGGCGCCCTGTTGGCGTGCGTGGCGGCCGGCGGCCAGGGTGTCGGCGGTCTCACCGGACTGAGAGATGGCCACCACCAGCGTGCGCGAGCCGAGCACGGGATCGCGGTAGCGAAACTCGCTGGCCATCTCGACCTCGACCGGCACGCGCGTCCAGTGCTCGATCGCGTACTTGGCCACCAGTCCCGCGTGGTAGCTCGTCCCGGCGGCGACCACGAACACCTTGTCGATGGCCTTGACGGTCGAGGCGTCCATCCGCAGTTCGTCCAGCACCACCGAGCCGTCGGAGCGGAAGCGCCCGCGCATCGTCTCCCGAGCGGCCAGCGGCTGCTCGAAGATCTCCTTGAGCATGAAGGTGGGGTAGCCCTGCTTCTCGGCCGCGGCAAGGTCCCACTCAACGCGCAGGTGATGCCCGGCGGAGGGGTTGCCGGCCAGATCCGTCAGGCGGATCCCGCTCGGGCGAAGCTCCACCACCTGGTCGTCCTCCAGCACAATCGCGTCCTTGGTGCGCCCCAGGAAAGCGGTGACGTCGGAGGCGAGGAAGGTCTCGCCCACGCCCTGCCCGACCACGAGGGGCAGGCTGCGCTTGGCGCCCACTATCAGGTGGGGCTCGTCCACGCAGATGACCCCGATCGCGAAGGAGCCCTCGACCTCGCCAAGCGCGGCGCGCACCGCCTCGGCCAGAGACTCCCCGTCGCGCCGGTGCTCCTCGATCAGGTGCGCCAGGCACTCGGTGTCGGTCTGGGAGGTGAAATGATGCCCGGTGGCGACAAGTCGCTCGCGCAACTCGGCGAAGTTCTCGAGGATCCCGTTATGGATCACCGCGATGCGCCCGGGGCAGTCCAGATGTGGGTGGGCGTTTCGGTCGCTGGGAGCGCCGTGCGTCGCCCAGCGCGTGTGCCCGATGCCGGAAGTCCCGGCGGGAGAGGAGTTGCCCAACTCCTCCTCGAGGGCGCGAAGTTTGCCGGCCTTTCGCACCACGTGCAGCACGCCCTGGTCGGCCACCGCCACCCCGGCGGAGTCGTACCCTCGATACTCCAGGCGCCGCAAGCCTTCCAGGAGGAAGGGCAGCGCCTCGTCCTTGCCGACGTAGCCGACGATTCCGCACATTCCAGGCCGCCCTGAGTGTCTTCGCGGGTCAGGGATGACAGGGCCGGCCCGCGGGGAGTCTCCGACGGCCGGTGGCGCGCCGGACAGACGCCTCATCCTACCAGTCGCGCCCAGGCTTTCCTTGGGCCACCTGGGCTTCTAGTATCGGCCGCCCATCTCCACAACGACCACGTCGGCGATGCGCCGCGCCGTCGAATCCGCAAGCTCCTGCGTGGCGGCCTCGACCATAACGCGCACGAGGGGCTCGGTGCCGGAAGGGCGAACCAGCACGCGGCCTTCCTGGCCCAACTCCGCCTCGCCCTCGGCTATCGCCTCGCCCACTCGCGGGTGCTCTTCAAGGGAGATCCTCTCCGCCACCCGCACATTGATGAGCACCTGAGGGAAACGATCCATCACGCGGGCCACCTCGGAGAAGGGCCGCTTCTCGCTCGCCAGGACCGCGAGGAGTTCCAGCGCGGTCACCAGCCCGTCACCGGTGGTGGAACGGTCGAGGAAGATCAGGTGGCCCGACTGCTCCCCGCCCAGGTTGTATCCCCCTTCGCGCATGGCCTCCAGCACGTAGCGGTCCCCGACGGGGGTCGTGAGCACCTTGATCCCCCGGCGCGCCATCGCCCGGTGGAATCCGAGGTTGGCCATGACCGTGGTCACGAGGGTTTCGCCCGGAAGCCGGCCCTGCTCGCGCATCCGCATCGCGCAAAGCGCGAGGATCTGGTCGCCGTCCACCAGTTCGCCCTGCTCGTCCACGGCCAGCAGTCGGTCGGCGTCCCCGTCGTGGGCCAGACCCACGTCGGAGCCCGTCTGCTTCACGAACTCCCGGATGCCTTCCGGGTGGGTCGATCCGCATCCGGCGTTGATGTTGGCTCCATCCGGAATGTCGTGGATCGTGAACACCTCGGCGCCCGCGGTGCGCAGTGCCTCCGGCGTCGTGCGCGAGGCCGCGCCGTTGGCGCAGTCCACCGCGATCTTCATGCCGGACAGGTCGTATCCTGGCTCCAACACGTGGTTGATGTAGGAAACCCAGGGGTTGGGAATCCGCCGGATGCGCCCGACCTCGGCTCCCATCGGCCGGGGAGCCCGCTGGGCTTCGCTTTCCAGGGCCGCTTCTATGGCTTCCTCGACGGCGTCGGGCAGCTTGAATCCACCCTCGCCGAAGAACTTGATGCCGTTGTCGCGCACGGGGTTGTGTGACGCGGAGATCGCTGCGCCAACATCGGCCCCGAGCGCGCAGGCCAGGAAAGCGACTGCGGGAGTGGGAAGCACGCCGGCCAGCATGACCTCGGCGCCGGCCGACGCCAGACCCGCGGCCAGTGCGCCCTCCAGCATCTCGCCCGATGCCCGACCGTCGCGGCCGATCACCACCGAGGGTCGATGAGAGTCCTTGAGAAGCACTCCCGCGGCCGCCCGCCCGATGGCCATCGCCAGTTCGGGAGTGAGATCGGCGTTGGCCACGCCGCGGACCCCGTCGGTGCCGAACAGCCTGCCCATGTCACCTCCAGATAGGAACCCGGCCATGATAGCGAAACCTGCGCGGGCCGACCCACAGAGAAGAACGCAAGGCCGGGACGAAGCTGACGGTCACCCCCAGGGTCGTCCCCAAGGAGGGGACGCGACCGCGTGGACACGGGCACACCCCAGCGGACGGCGAGTGCCCGCGGACAGGTGGCCCTCCAAGAGGAAAGGGCCGCGAGGGCGGCCCTTTCCGAAAGCAATCCAGATCAGCGCTTGCTGTACTGAGGAGCCTTGCGCGCCTTCTTCAGGCCGTACTTGCGCCGCTCCTTGACGCGGGCGTCCCGAGTGAGGAACCCGCCCTTCTTCAGCCGCGGGCGGAACTCGGGGTCGAGCTCGCACAGTGCCCGGGCGATGCCGTGGGAAACGGCGCCCGCCTGCCCGGAAACCCCGCCTCCGTCGATGCGCGCGATGACGTCCAGGATCTCCTGCGTGCCGGTCACCCGCAGTGGCTCCATCACCCGACGCCGCAACGTCTTGGTTGGGAAGTAGTCCACGATCGGCCTGCCGTTGAGAGTGATCTCCCCGGTACCGGAGACGAGCCGCACTCGTGCCACGGCCTCCTTGCGCCGCCCGGTACCCCGAGACGGAACCACGCCGGCCAGCGAGTGGCCGACTGCGGTGGGAACGGTTTCCTCAGTACCCGTCACGTGCGCTCTGCCTCCTTACCGCTGCACCCCGGTCCCGAGGACCAGGGGCTTGGGCTTCTGGGCCTTGTGGGGATGCTCCGACCCGTCGTAGACCTTCAACTTGGTGAACATCGCGCTCCCGATGCGGTTGTGGGGAAGCATCCCCTTCACCGCTCGTTCCACCGCGACCTTGGGACGCTCGGCCATGATCTGGGCGTAGGAGATCTCCCTGAGACCACCCGGATAGCCGGAATGGCGGTAGACCTTCTTGTCGACCAGCTTGTTGCCCGTGAGCTTGACGCCCTTGGCATTGATCACGATCACGAAGTCCCCCGTGTCCATGTGGGGGGAGAAGATCGGCTTGTGCTTGCCGCGAAGGATCCTGGCAATGTCCGTGGCCATCCGACCCAAAACCTGCCCTTCCGCGTCAACGACGAACCAGTCACGACGGATGTCGGCCGGTCGCGGCGAGAAGGTGCGCATGCCCGAACTCCCTTGGAAACTAGAGAAAATTCAAATTGCGACAACGGTCGATGATCTTACCCGCGGCACGGAAGCATAGTCAACCGAGGCATGACCTCAAAACTATGGTTACCCAAGAGGGACCCTCGCCTCAAAACTACGGTTACCGAAGATGGGGAGGCGGTGAATCTGCCGCGATCTCACTGGCCGGCAGCCCTGACCCACTCTCGAAGCCGCTCCCGCAGATGGGGCACGTCCGCGCGCAGAGTCTGCCACAGGGCCTCGTAGTCAATGCGGTGGTAGATGTGATCGACCACAATGCGGATGTCCCGCACGTCATCCCACGGCACGTCCGGAATCGTTTCCTTGACCTCCTCGGGCAACCGGTTCGCCGCATCGGCAACTCGCCCCACTATCGCCTCGCCCGCCAGCCGCAGCAGCCGATCCCTCTTCCAGGCGCTCTTGCCCCTGGCCACCAGCTCGGCCGCGGCATCCGCAGCTTCATCCACATCTTGAAGGACTTCGGTCAGAGGCCGGCCCTTCGCTCGGAGTGACCTCCGGCGAGCACCTGGTGCCGCCCGGGCCGACCCTTCGGGAATCGAATCCCCGGGCCGTGCCATCAGATCGCCACCGCTTCGCACCTGGTGTGATGCCCTCGCAACCGACTGCGCACGGCCCTTCGATTCACCATCAGATCGCCACTGCTTCGTCTCTGATGTGCTGATCGGATTCGAGCAGCCCTCTCGCGCTGACCACGTCGACTTCCACACCGAGCAGGTGAGTCAATTCTCGCCGCAGACGAACTTGATCCAGCAAGGAGCAACCCAGGTCGAAGTCGACCAGAAGGTCCACGTCCGAGCCGCCTCTTTCCTGTCCGCGCGCCACCGACCCGAAGATGCACACGTTGGACGCGTGGTGCCGCGCGGCGGCCGCGAGGATCGCCTCACGATGCTCGAGGAGAAGCTGACGCAGACTCCCGCGAGGTCTGCGCCGGCCGGGCACCGATACCACTTGGAGTTCGGCACCCGCGGCACGAAGTAGGCGCTCGAGCGTCGCGGCGTTGGGAGCCTTGGCCCCCGACTCATACAGTGCCACCGCGGGCTGGGAGGTTCCGGCCCGCCGCGCCAATTCGGCTTGGCTCAGCCCGGCCGCTCGACGGGCGTTTGCGATCAGAACGGCTGCCCGGTTCATAAGAGTCATTATATCCAAGTGGATATGCCGTGACAGCCCCATCCCCAAGGCATCCCGCCTGAGCTACTAAGTCAGAGCGGCGAGGGGATGTGGAAGCGAGCGGGGTAGCGGACCTCGATGAGGGTCAGGCCCTCCGGGTGCGCTATCCGGCTGGATCTCGAGCGGTCCTTGCCTTCCAGGACTTCTGCCACCTCTTCCGGTTCACGGTAGCCGTCTCCCACCTCGAGCAGCAAGCCAACCACGCGCCGCACCATCTGGTGCAGAAACGCATTGGCATCGACTCGAAACGACACCAGTCCCTCGCGTCGCTCTATCGCCAAACGACGAACCTCACGCACGAGGCTCTGCCCCGGACGCGGCCGGCAGAACGCCGAGAAGTCGTGAGTGCCGAGCAGCGTCTTGGCCCCGGCTCGCATGCGGCTCACCGACACCGGATGCGGCCACGCAGCCACGGTGTGACGCAGCAGCGGGTCCGGGAACGGACGATCGTCCACGAGGTAGTGATAGCAGCGCTCGAGCGCGGAGAAGCGGGCGTCGAACTCCTTTGAAACGCCTGAGACCGCGTACACCGTCAAGTCGCGTCCGGTGATCGCCTGGAGTCTCCGGCAAAGTGCCGGGGGCTCGGCCGCGATGCGCTCGGGAACATCGGCGTGCAGCACCTGATGGCGCGCGTGCACCCCGGAATCGGTTCTCCCGGCGCCCACCGTGACGATCGGATCGCGGGCCAGCCGCTCCAGGGCCCCCTCGATCTCGCCCTGCACCGTGCGAAGCCCTTGCTGGCGCGCGAAACCGCGGAATCCCGAGCCGTCGTAGGCACAGACGATCGCGACTCGCACCACGGCCCGACCTCCCGGCCTGCGCCTAGGCTTCGGTCTTGGTCTCGCCTTCGGCCTCGGGACTCGGAGTCTCTGTCGCCGGCTCCTCGGCAGCAGCTTCCGCGACCGGCTCCTCGGCAGCAGGCTCTTCCTCGGCGACGGCTTCGGCTTCTCCCACCACGACCTCAGCTTCACCAGCCTCAGCGGCCTCGCTCACCTCAGCCTCTGCCTCAACGACTTCCTCGCCCTCGCCCTCGCCCGCCTCCGCCTCCGCCTCCGCCTCCGCCTCTTCGCCGGAGGCCGGCTTCTCCCGGCGGGCACGCGCGGCCGCGGTGGCTTTCTCGGCCGCCTTGCGAGCGCGGGCAAACGGCGCGCGGCGCGCGGCCTTGGACTCAGGCGCGGCCTCACCTTCGCCGACCTCTCCTTCGACCAACTCGATGATCACCATGGGCGCGCAGTCGCCCGGGCGCGGGCCGATCTTCAGGATCCGGGTGTAGCCTCCCGGCCGGTCCGCGAAGCGCGGGGCGATCTCGGCGAAGAGCTTGTGCACGATCTCCTTGTCCCGCACGACCTTGAGCACCTCACGCCGGGCGTGAATGTCGCCGCGCTTGGCGAAGGTGATCAGCTTCTCGGCCTGGGGCCGAAGCCGCTTGGCCTTGGCTTCGGTCGTCTTGATGCGGCCGACCTCGAACAGGCTGCGGGCCAGGTTGGAGATGATGATCTTCTCGTGGGCAGGGCCCCCACCCAGGCGCGGGCCTCGTGTGGGCTGCGGCATCCGTCAGTCCTCCCTCAACGACAAGCCCAGCTCCATGAGCTTGCCCTTGACTTCATCGATCGACTTCACGCCGAAGTTGCGGATGTCCAGCAGGTCGGCCTCGGACTTCATCACGAGCTCGCCGACGGTGTGCACACTCTCGCGCTTCAGGCAGTTGTACGAACGAACCGACAAGTCCATGTCCTCGATCGGCAGCGCCAGGTCGGCCGCGCGCGGGCCGGTCGGCTCTACCGGTCCGAGGTGCAGAACCTCGCTCTCCGACAACTCGGCAAACAGCCCCAGCAACTCGACCAGCGTGCCGCCGGCCGAGGCGAGCGCCTCGCGCGGGGTCAGCGAGCCGTTGGTCTCCACGTCCAGCAACAGCCGGTCGTAGTTGGTCATCTGCTCCACGCGGGTAGCCTCGACGGAGTAGCTGACGCGGTGCACCGGCGAGAACAGCGAGTCCACCGGGATGCGGCCGATCTCATCCTTGGGCTTCTTGTTGCGCTCGGCCGGAACGTAACCGCGACCGTGCTCGACGACCAGTTCCATCTCGAGCTTGCCCTTGCGGTTCAAGGTCGCGATGCGCAGGTCGGGGTTGATGATCTCCACCTCAGCCGGGGGGGTGATCAGTGCGGCGTTGACCTCACCCGGGCCCGTGGCCCGCAGGTACATGACCACCGGCTCCTCGGACTCCGAGCGCAGGACGAGGTCCTTGACGTTGAGGACGATGTCCGTGACGTCTTCCTTCACGCCCGGGATGGTCGAGAACTCGTGCAAAACGCCATCGATGCGGACGCTGGAAACCGCGGCGCCCGGGATGGAGGAAAGCAGGGTACGCCGCAGCGAGTTGCCGAGGGTGTAGCCGAAGCCCGGCTCCAGCGGCTCGATGCGGAAGATCGAACGGGTATCGGACTTGGGGTCTTCATAGATCTGCGGTCGCTGAACGATAAGCACGGTGAACACTCCTCCTTCTTACGCCGGCGGCCCGCCATATGACGCGCCGGACACCCCGAAGGGACTGGCCTTGGACTACCTCGAGTAGAGCTCGACGATGAGCTGCTCTTGAACCGGGACCTCGATGTGGGACCGGGTCGGGTAGTCGCGGATGGTTGCCTTGGCCTCGTGCAGCGTGATCTCGAGCCATGCGGGGGCCGTTCGGCCCGAGGCCGCCTGCAGGGCGAGCTGCACGGGAGCGATCTCCCGGCTCGATTCCTTGACCTGGACGGTGTCACCCGGCTTGGTCAGGTAGGAGGGAACGTTCACGCGCTTGCCGTTGACCAGGATGTGCTGGTGCAGCACGAGCTGGCGGGCCTGGTTGCGCGAGCGAGCCAGGCCGGCGCGGTAGACGATGTTGTCAAGCCGGCTCTCGAGAATCTGCAACAGGGTCTCGCCGGTGACTCCCTTGCGTCGCGCGGCCTCCCGGTAGTAGCCGCGGAATTGGCGCTCCAGCACGCCGTAGATACGGCGGCACTTCTGCTTCTCCCGAAGCTGCAGGAGGTACTGGGATTCCTTCGTGCGCCGACCTCCACCGTGATCGCCGGGAGGGTAAGGGCGGCGCTCCATGGCACACTGCGCGGACTCGCAGCGGGCACCCTTGAGGAACAGCTTGACCTTTTCCCGCCGGCACAGCCGGCAGACGGCTTCTGTATATCGTGCCATTTGGGCTTCCTACTCCTTTCCTTCCCGTCGACGCGGGCATCCTTGCCGTGCCCGGCCGGGCCCTTGGGGCCGCAGTTCGAGTCGCGCCACCTAGACGCGGCGGCGCTTGGGGGGGCGGCAGCCGTTGTGAGGCACGGGGGTGACGTCCTGGATCCCCGCGACCTCGAGCCCCACCGCCTGGAGTGAGCGGATGGCCGTCTCCCGTCCGGAGCCGGGTCCACGCACAAACACGTCGACCTTCTTGACCCCGTGCTCCTGAGCCCTGCGAGCGGCGGTCTCGGCGGCCATCTGGGCCGCGAACGGGGTCGACTTGCGGGAGCCCTTGAACCCGACGTTGCCGGCGGAAGCCCAGGCGATGACGTTCCCCTGCAGGTCGGCGATCGTGATGATCGTGTTGTTGAACGTGGACCGGATATGAACCCGAGCGTGCGGAATGTTCTTCTTTTCCTTACGCCGCGGCTTCTTGGTCCCCTTGGCTTTGGGCAACCCTTCCTCCCTCGTCGAACCGCCGCGATGCGGCTGCTCTCGAATGCTCTTTTCTCGCCGAGCGATCGCCCCTTTGAGGCGAACGCCCGGGTGGACTGCTACTTCCGGGCCTTCTTCTTGCCCGCAATGGCCTTGCGGGGGCCCTTGCGAGTGCGAGCGTTGGTGTGAGTGCGCTGTCCGCGCACCGGCAGACCACGACGGTGGCGCACGCCCTGATAGCAGGCGATCTCGATCTTGCGCTTCAAGTCCTGGGCCACCGACCGCCGAAGGTCGCCCTCCACCTTCAGGTGCGCGTCGATCCAGCGGCGCAGCCTGACGACCTCGTCCTCGGACAGGTCCTTGACCCGAGTGGAGGGGTCCACCTGGGCGGCGACGAGAGCCTCCATAGCCCGGGTCCGACCGACCCCGTAGATATAGGTGAGACCGATCTCTACCCGCTTCTCTCTCGGCAGGTCTACCCCTGCGATTCGCGCCACCGCGCCTCCTTAGCTTCCCTGCCGGCTAGCCCTGCCGCTGCTTGTGTCGGGGATTGGCGCAAATAACCGTTACCCGACCGCGGCGGCGGACCAGCTTGCACTTCTCGCAAATCTTCTTTACAGACGGCTTCACCTTCATGAAATGGCCCCTCCGAGTTACCCATGCGCCTGCTACTTGTACCGGTAGGTGATGCGGCCTCGCGTCAGGTCGTACGGCGAGAGCTCCACCACCACCCGGTCCCCCGGGAGGATGCGGATGTAGTGCATCCGCATCTTGCCCGAGATGTGGGCAAGAACCTTATGGCCGTTTTCCAGTTCCACCCGGAACATGGCATTGGGCAACGGCTCCACAACCGTGCCCTCGACCCCGATGGCTCCATCCTTACTCTTTGGCAACCTGCTCGATCCTTCCCCCCCCGACGGACGCGCGCTGCCCCGAACGGCGAGATGGATGTGGATCCGCCCCCGGCTGGGGACAACGTTCAATATTAGCAACACTCTCCCCGCTCCGGCAACCGGGGCTCTTCGAACGGCGCCCACTCACCGCCCGCCCCCGTGGCCGGCATCACCCTCCGCCGGCGCCGTCAGCACCCGAGGACCTTCCTCCGTCACGGCGACCGTGTGCTCGAAATGGGCCGAGCGCGACCCGTCCTCAGTCGCCACCGTCCAACCGTCATCGAGCACCTTGGTCATCCACGTGCCGGCGTTGACCATCGGCTCGATGGCGAAGACCATGCCCGGCTGCAGCTTGACCCCGCGCCCCGCCGGTCCGTAGTTGGGCACCGCCGGCTCCTCGTGCATCGCCACGCCGATGCCGTGACCGACGTACTCGCGCACGACCGCAAAGCCCTCGGCCTCCACCACTTTCTGAACCGCGTTGCCGATGTCCGACAGATGAGCGCCCACGCGGCACCGCTGGATGGCCGCGCCAAGCGAGCGCTCGGTGACCTCCATCAGCCGCCGCGAGGCCGAGTCCACCTCCCCAACCGCCACGGTAATCGCGGCATCGCCGTGATAGCCGTCGAGTGCCACACCGCAGTCAACCGAGAGGATGTCGCCTTCGACCAGACGGCGCGGGCCGGGGATGCCGTGCACGATCTCCTCGTTGATCGAGGTGCAAATCGAGGCCGGGTAGGCCCTCATGCCGCGCGGCGCATAGCCCTTGAAGGCGGGCACCCCACCGTGAGAGAGGATCATCTCCTCCGCCAGCCGATCCAGCTCCGCGGTGGCAACCCCGGGACGCACCGCGCCACGCACGGCCTCGAGGGTGGCGACCACCACCGACCCGGCCGCACGCATGCGAGCCAACTCATCCGCGGACTTGCGTACGATCAAGCTCCGGCCTTCCCACCAGGCGAACCGATCACGACAGAACCGTCAGCGCCAGGCCGGTGACCTCGTCGGGTGTGCCCGTTGCCTCGATGGACTTGAGCAGGCTCTTTGCGCCGTACCAGTCCAGCAGCGGCGCGGTCTGGGCTGCGTAGACCGCCAGGCGGTCGCGCACGGTCTCCTCGGCGTCGTCCACGCGTTGGACGAGTTCCTTGCCGTCGTTGTCGCAGATCCCGGCGGTCTTGGGCGGGTTGCCCGTGACATGGTAGACGGCGCCGCATGCGGGGCAAGAGCGGCGTCCCGACATGCGGGGAACGATCAGCTCGTCGGGGATCCTGAGCTCCAACACGACGTCCAGGCCACTTGCCGATGCGGCGAGCTGGGTCTCCAACGCCTCGGCCTGAGCCACCGTTCGGGGGAAGCCGTCGAGGAGGAAGCCCTCCGCGGCATCACCCCGCGCCAGCCGGTCCACCACGATGGCGACAACCAACTCGTCGGGAACCAGCTTGCCGGCGTCCATGTACTGCTTGGCCTGCGCGCCGAGATCGGTACCGCGCTTGACGTTCTCCCTCAGGATGTCTCCCGTCGAGATGTGAGGCACGCCGAAGTGCTCGGCCAGCTTCTTGGCCTGGGTTCCCTTGCCGGAGCCCGGAGGCCCCAAGAGCACCAGTCGCATGTTCTTCTCTCCCTTCCATCGACCAGCCCGGCTCACGCTGGGGAGCCGGGCCAACCCGACCTGGTCCGTTTCAGCCGGATCGAGACGACCGGAGCCAGCGCCGGCTCGCCGGCGTGTGAGGCCGGCCAACCACGTGGCTCGGCGCTACCGCAGGAATCCCTCGTAGTTGCGCATGAGGAGCTGGCTGTCGATCTGCTTCATCGTCTCCAGCGCCACCCCGACCACGATCAGGATCGCGGTACCACCGAATGGGAACGAGTTGATGCCCCACGCGGCCAGCGCCAAGAACGGAAGGATCGCGATCGAGCCCAGGAACAGGCTGCCCGGCAGGGTGATGCGGGTGAGGATGTGGTCCAGGTACTCGGCGGTGGGCCGGCCCGGCCGGATACCCGGGATGAACCCCCCGTACTTCTTCATGTTGTCCGCCACGTCCAGTGGGTTGAAGGTGATGGCCGTGTAGAAGTAGGCGAAGAAGATGATCAGCACGAAGTAGCTGATGATGTACACCGGGCCGGATCCCTTGGCGAAGGTCGAGTTGACGAACTTCTGCAGCCAGTCCCAGCGCACGATCGAGGCGGCCAGGGCCGGCAGGTAGAGCAGAGACGAGGCGAAGATGATCGGGATGACGCCGGCCTGGTTGACCTTGAGCGGTATGTAGGTCGAGGTTCCACCGTACATGCGCCGGCCGACCATTCGCTTGGCGTACTGCACCGGGATGCGCCGTTGCGCCTGCTCGACGAGCACCACCGCCACGATGATCCCGAAGCCCAGCAGCAGCACGAAGATGAACAGCGGCAAGCCGTTGACGCTGAGGATGGTGCTGCCTTCCACCGGAAGCCGGGCGATGATCGAGGCGAAGATGATCAAGCTCATACCGTTGCCGATGCCCCGCTGGGTGATGAGCTCACCCATCCACATGATCAGCGCGGTGCCGGCCGTGAGCGAGAGCACCGTCAGCGCGATGCGGGGCGGAGTGAAGTTGCGGTCGGGGATGATCTTGATGCCCTGCACGAGCTGACCGCGGTTGGCCATCACCGTCATCGCCGTGGACTGCATCAGGGCCAGGGTCACGGTGAGGTAGCGGGTCCACTGCTGGATCTTCTTGTAGCCGGCCTCGCCTTCCTTCTGCCACGCCTCCAGCTTGGGGATCACCACGGTCAGAAGCTGCATGATGATCTGCGACGTGATGGCCGGCATGATGCCCAGGGCGAAGATCGCGAACTGGGTCAGCGCCCCGCCGGAGAAGAGGTTGATCAGGGTGTAGATGCCCTGCTGGTCGGACCCGGTCTGCTCGATCGCCTGCTGGATGGCGGAATAGTCGGCCCCCGGCGTGGGGATGTGGCAACCCAGCCGGTAGACCGCGAGGACCCCGAGCGTGAACAGGATCTTCTTCCGAAGGTCGGGGACCTTGAACGCGTTGCGGAAGGCCGAGAGCATTGGTTGACCCTCTCTCCTAGGCCTTCATGATCTCGACGGTCCCGCCTGCCGAGCGCACCTTCTCGGAGGCCGTTCCCGAGAAAGCGTGGGCCTTCACCGTCAGCGCCACCGACAGCTCGCCTCCGCCCAACACCTTCACCAGCCGGCCCTTGCGGACCACTCCCCGATCGACGAGCTCTTGCGGGCCCACGACCGAGCCGGCGGAGAAAACTCCCAGGCGCTCGACGTTGACCAAGTCGTACTCGACCTTGAACGGGTTGGTGAAGCCTTTCAGCTTGGGCACCCTGCGCTGGAGAGGCATCTGCCCGCCCTCGAAACCGGCGCGGACCTCGCCCCGAGCCTTGGAGCCCTTCATCCCCCGACCGGACGTCTTGCCATGACCCGATCCCTCGCCGCGACCGACGCGCTTCGGCGCCTTCTTGGCCCCAGGAGCCGGACGCAGATGGTGGAGCTTCACTCGGTCACCTCCTCCACCTTCACCAGGTGGGCGACCTTGGCGATCATTCCCCGGATCTCCGGGCGATCTTCCTTGATGACGACATCACCAATCCGCCGAAGGCCCAGGCCCTTGATGGTTCGCTTCTGAGATCCCTCGCGCCCGATGGTGGAGTGGACTTGTGTCACCTTGAGCCGCGTGCTCATGCCTCGGCCCCCTTCGCGGGCTCGGGCTTGGGCCCACGCAGCGCTTCGACCACGGGCCGGAAAGCGACGTGCTCGAGGGGGAGCCCGCGCAAGCGAGCGATGTGCTCGGGCTCCTGCAGGCTCTTCAAGCCGGCCACCGTGGCCCTGACGATGTTGAGGGCGTTGGAGGACCCGAGGGACTTGGACAGGATGTCGTGGATTCCGGCGGCCTCCACAACCGCGCGCACGGGACCACCCGCGATGACCCCGGTACCCGGGGAGGCGGGCTTGAGCATCACGCGACCACCGGCTGCCTCACCGATGACCGGGTGTGGGATGGAGGTTCCGATGCGCGGGACCTTGAAGAAGTTCTTCTTGGCTTCCTCGACGCCCTTGGCGACGGCGGCCGGGACTTCCTTGGCCTTGCCGTAACCGACGCCGACGGTGCCGTTGCCGTCACCGACCACGACGAGGGCCGCGAACCGGAAGCGCCGTCCGCCCTTGACCACCTTGGCCACGCGGTTGACGCTTACGACCCGCTCCTCGTACTGACTCTTCTGTTCATCGCGCCTTGCCTCGTCACGGCGGGGTCCGCGCGAGCCAGGGCCCCGTCGGGCGGGGGCTGGGCTCATTCAAGTCCTCCTTTAGAACTCGAGTCCGGTGTCACGCGCGCCCTGCGCGAGACTCCGCACTCGGCCATGGAAAAGAAATCCGCCGCGGTCGAACACCACCTGGCCAATTCCCCGGTCGCGAGCCCTCTCGGCCAGCAACCGGCCAACCGCCTCCGCGACGCCGGTCTTGCCCTTGCCGTCCTCCACCGAGACCTCACGGCTGTAGGCGGACACCAGGGTGTTGCCGGCCACGTCGTCGACGATCTGAGCGTAGATGTGACGGTTGGAGCGGTAGACGGCCAGCCGCGGGCGAGACGGCGTGCCCGAAACCTTCAGGCGAACCCGCGAATGCCGCTTGATCCGCGCGTGCCGCTTCTGCTTCGCCTCCATGATCCTCCCAGACCTTCCCTGCCTTGCCGCCGGACCGACAACCGGTCATCGGCCGCGGCGCTACTTGCCGGCCTTGCCGGCCTTGCGCCGTACCACCTCGCCGGAATACCGCACACCCTTGCCCTTGTAAGGGTTCGGCTTGCGGATCGACCGGATGTCGGCTGCCACCTGTCCCACCTGCTGCTTGTCGATGCCCTTGACCACGATCTTCGTGTTGCTGGGCACCTCGAAGGAGATGCCCTCCGGAGCCTCGATACGCACCGGGTGGGAGAAACCGAGGGCCAGATCCAACCCGCCGTCCTTGGACGCGGCGCGATAGCCGACACCCACGATCTCGAGGGTCTTCTCGAATCCCTTGCTCACGCCCTCGACCATGTTGGCCACGAGGGTCCGGGTAAGCCCGTGCAGCGCACGGTGCTCGCGCGCGTCGGAGGGACGGCGCACGCAGATCGTGCCGTCCTCTTCCTTGACGATCTCCATCTCGGGCGGCAGCTGCTGCTCCAGGACGCCCTTGGGTCCCTTCACCGTAACCAGCCGTCCCTCGATGGCCACCTCCACTCCGGGAGGTACCTCAATGGGCAGGCGTCCGATCCGCGACATCGCTCTCCCCTACCACACGAAGGCGACAACTTCGCCGCCCACACCCTGCTTCACGGCCTGCCGGTCGGTCAGAAGCCCCCGGGAGGTCGACAGGATGGCGATCCCGAGACCCCCAAGAACACGGGGGATGTCCTCCCGCTTGGCGTACACCCGAAGGCCCGGCTTGGAGATGCGCCGGATTCCTCGAATCGTGCGTTCCCGGTTGGGCGCGTACTTCAGCTCGATGCGAAGCACCGGCCTGGCGCCCGAAGTGTCCACGACAAAGTCCCCGATGTAGCCCTCATCCTTGAGGATCTGGGCGACGGCCGCTTTCATCGTTGAAGACGGCATGGCCACGGACTCGTGGGACGCGGAGTTCGCATTGCGCACCCGCGTCAGCATGTCCGCGATCGGGTCCGTCATACTCATATTCCTGCCACCTCCTGCTCACGCGGTTCCGCCTGACGGCGGCCTGCGCGGGCGATGTCTACCAACTGGACTTCGTGACCCCGGGGATCTCGCCCGAGTGCACCAACTGCCGCAGGCAGATCCGGCACAGACCGAACTTGCGCAGGACCGCCCGGGGGCGTCCGCACCGGTGGCAACGAGTGTAGGCGCGGACGGAGAACTTCGGCTTCCGCTTCGCCTTCTCGACGAGAGCCTTCTTGGCCATGTCGCTTTCCCTTTCCTGGAGCCTAGGCCCTGAACGGCATGCCCAAGGCCTTGAGAAAGGCCAGCCCCTGGGCATCGTCGAGAGCCGTGGTCACGATCGAGATGTCCATTCCCCGAACCTTCTCGATCTTGTCGTAGTCGATCTCCGGAAACACCAACTGCTCGGTCAGCCCAAGGCTGTAGTTGCCGTGGCCGTCGAAGCTCTTCGGGCTCAGCCCGCGGAAGTCGCGGATGCGCGGCAGGGCCAGCGACAGCAGCCGGTCCATGAACTCCCACATCCGGTCGCCCCGCAGGGTCACCGTGACCCCGACGCTCATCCCCTGACGAAGCTTGAAAGCGGCGATCGCGCGCTTGGCCTTGGTGACCACCGGCTTCTGGCCGGTGATCTGGGTCAGGTCGCGCACGGCGCCGTCGAGCAGCTTCGGTTCCTTGAGGGCGTCGCCGGTGCCCATGTTGAGCACGACCTTCTCCAGGCGAGGCACCTGCATGATGTTCTCGAGGCCCAATTCCTGCTTGAGCGCCGGGCGGATCTCATCCCGGTACCGCAGCTTGAGCCGGGGCACATTCTCAGTGGCCGTGACCATCATCCCGTCCTACAGGTCGGCGCCGCACTTGCGGCAGATACGGATCTTGTTGGCGTCGTCGAAGCGGTAGCCGATGCGGGTCGGCTTGCTGCAGGCCCCGCAAATCAACTGCACGTTGGAGATGTCCACCGGGGCTTCCTTCTCCACGATGCCGCCCTGCATGGCGCCCGCGCGGGACTGGCGGACTTTCTCGTGGCGCTTGACGCGGTTGACGCCCTCGACCATGACCTTGCCCTTGTCGATGAAGACCTTGACGATACGGCCTTCCTTGCCGGCGTCCTTGCCGGCCATGACCTGCACCCGGTCGTCCTTGCGAAGCTTGATCGTGGGCACTACAACACCTCCGGAGCCAGGGAGATGATTCTCATGAACTTCTTCTCCCGCAGTTCTCGACCCACCGGACCGAAGATGCGCGTGCCGCGCGGTTCTCCGGTCTTGTCCTTGATCAGGACGGCCGCATTCTCGTCGAAACGGATATAGGTGCCGTCCGGGCGGCGCTTGCCCTTGGCCACGCGCACCACCACCGCCTTGACCACCTCGCCTTCCTTGACGGCCCCACCGGGCATCGCGTCCTTGACCGTGGCCACGATGATGTCCCCGATCGACGCGTAACGGCGCCCGGACCCCCCCAGGACGCGGATGCAAAGAATCTCCTTGGCACCCGTGTTGTCTGCGACCTTTAGCCGCGTTTCCTGCTGGATCACCTGCGTCTCCCTCGCCTGGCTACGCGGATCGGGGTGCGTGGCCCCCGCCCCCCATGGGGTTCCGCGGAACTCCTACTTGGCCTTCTCAACGATCTCCACCACACGCCAGCGCTTCGTGGCCGACAGCGGACGGGTTTCCACCACGCTCACTTTGTCGCCGATCGCCGCCTCGTTGCGCTCGTCGTGGGCCTTCAACTTCTTGGTCCGCTTGACGGCCTTCTTGTAGAGCCGGTGGCGCACCGTCTGCTCGACGGCGACGACCACGGTCTTGTCCATCGCGTCGCTGACCACGACGCCAACGCGAACCTTGCGCTGACCGCGGGCACTCTCGGATTCGGCCACCTACGACTCCTTCTTGACTTTCCGGCCTGCCGGCTCCTCGGCCTTCGCCTTGGATCGCCGACCGAACCGGCGCTCACGCTTCGCCGCCTGCGGCGCGGCCTCAACGACCTCTTCGCCGGCCAACTCCCGCTCACTCATGATCGTGAAGATCCGCGCGATGTCCTTGCGCACCTCGCCCAGACGGCGCGGGTTGTCGAGCTGACCCGTCACGTGCTGAAAACGCAGGTTGAACAACTCCGCCCTGGCCTCGGAAAGCTTGCCGGCCAACTCCGCCGGATCCAGAGCTCTAAGCTCCACCGTACGCACCTCACTCACCCACCGTCTCGGCTCGAGAAACAAACCGGCACTTGAGTGGGAGCTTGTGGGAGGCCAGGCGCATGGCTTCCTGCGCCAGCGACTCCGGGACTCCGGCCAGCTCGAACATCACGCGCCCGGGCTTGACCACGGCCACCCAACCCTCGGGAGAACCCTTGCCCGAGCCCATCCGGGTCTCGGCCGGCTTCTTCGTGATCGGCTTGTCTGGAAACAGGTTGATCCACACCTTCCCACCACGCTTGATATGACGGCTGATGGCGATACGAGCGGCCTCGATCTGCCGGGCGGAGACCCAGCCCGGTTCCTGAGCTTGGAGCCCGAACTCCCCGAAAGCGACGGTGGTGCCACCCTTGGCCATGCCGCGCATCCGCCCGCGGTGCTGCTTGCGGTGCTTGACCCGCTTGGGCGCAAGCATCAGCCCTCACCTCCCGGCTCCGTGCCCGCCTCGGCGGGAACGACCTCGGAGACTGGAGCGGCAACCGGCGCGGGAGCGGCAACCGGCGCGGGAGCGGCAACCGGCGCGGGAGCGGGTTGGGCAGCGCGCGGTGAGGACGGCCCACCGGCCGCGACCATCCGGGCGCGGGCGCGGGCGCGCTCGGCCTGCTGCTCCTCGCGGGAGGGCAGGACGTCGCCCTTGTAAATCCAGACCTTCACCCCGATGCGACCGAACGTCGTGGCCGCTTCCGCCAAGCCGTAGTCGATGTCGGCCCTCAGGGTGTGCAAGGGTACGCGACCCTCGCGGTACCACTCACGCCGGCTCATCTCGCCACCGCCCAGGCGTCCGGAGCACTGCACCCGAATGCCCTTGGCTCCACCTTTCATGGCGGAGTTGACCGCGCGGCGCATCGCCCGCCGGAAGGAAACTCGGCCGCGAAGTTGCTCGGCCACGCCCTGCGCCACGAGTACCGCGTCCTGGTCGGCCTGCTTGATCTCGATGATGTTGAGCTGAACCTGTTTGTCGGTCATGCGCTCCAGTTCGCCCCGGATGCGGTCGACCTCGGCGCCCCGCCGCCCGATCACGATGCCGGGGCGGGCGGTGTGCAGGTCCACTCGCACTCGGTCGCGGGTTCGCTCCACGTCGATACGCGAGATCCCCGCGTGGGCCATCTCCTTCTGCAGGTACGCACGCAGCTTCAGGTCCTCCGCGAGGTAGCTGCGGTAGTCGCGGTCGGCGTACCAGCGGGATTTCCAGTCGGTGGTGATGCCCAACCGGAAACCGTACGGGTTAACCTTCTGTCCCACGCGGTCCCTCCTTGGTTTCCACCACGACCGTGATGTGGCTCGTCCTCTTGCGAATCCGGTAGGCGCGCCCGAGGGCTCGGGGACGCCAGCGCTTGAGCGTCGGTCCCTCGTCCACGAACGCCCGGGAAACGACCAGGGCATCGGAGGAGAGCTTCAAGTTGTGCTCAGCGTTGGCGACCGCCGACTTGAGCACCTTGCCCACCGGCACGCTGGCGGCTTGGGGCGCGAACTTGAGCACCCGCTGAGCCTCCTCCACATGCAGGCCGCGGATGAGGTCGACCATGCGGCGCGCTTTGGTGGGCGACACCCGCACGAACCTCGCCTGCGCCTTAACCTCCATCGACTACTCTCCCCTCCAACCGCCGGCTACCGACGTCCCCGAGCGGGACCGGCCGACTTCTCCTGGGACCGGTGAGCCCGGAACGTGCGGGTCGGAGCGAACTCCCCCAGCTTGTGGCCCACCATCGACTCCGAGATGAAGACGGGTACGTGCTTGCGGCCGTCGTGAACGGCGATGGTGTGACCCACCATGTCCGGGATGATGGTCGACCGGCGAGACCAAGTCCGGATGACCCTCTTTTCCCGCTTGTGGTTCATATCGTCGATCTTCTTGAGCAGATGCTCGTCGACGAACGGACCCTTCTTGAGCGAACGCCCCATGCCCGGTTCTCCTACTTCTTCTTCCGCCGCCGGACGATCATCTGGTCGCTCGGCTTAGTGCGACGGGTACGCCCTTCCGGCTTGCCCCATGGGCTCACCGGGTGACGACCCCCCGAACTCTTACCCTCGCCACCGCCGAGTGGGTGGTCGACAGGGTTCATCGCAACGCCTCGAACGGTCGGGCGCACGCCCTTATGGCGGCTGCGTCCCGCCTTGCCCCAACTGATCAGCTCGTACTCCCCGTGCCCGACCTCTCCGACCGTGGCCCGGCAACGCACATCCACCATGCGGATCTCGCCCGAGGGCAAGCGCAGGTGGGCCTTCTCGGCGTCCTTGGCGATCAACTGGACGCTGACTCCCGCCGAGCGAGCCATCTTCGCCCCGCCGCCGGGCCGAAGCTCCACGGCGTGGATCACGGTGCCGACCGGGATGTGCTTGAGCAGCAGCGCGTTGCCCGGCCGGATGTCGGCACCCGCCCCGCTCGAGACCACGTCGCCCTGCTTCAGACGATTCGGCGCGATGATGTAGCGCTTCTCGCCGTCGGCGTAGTGCAACAGCGCGATCCGCGCATTGCGGTTCGGGTCGTACTCGATGTGCGCCACCTTGGCCGGGATCCCGTCCTTGTCACGGCGGAAGTCCACGACGCGGTACCGGCTCTTGTGCCCACCGCCGATGTGGCGCGTGGTCACCCGCCCGTAGGAGTTGCGGCCTCCCGTCTTGGGCAGCGCGGCCAAGAGCCTGCGCTCAGGACGAGAGCGAGTCAGCTCGGAGAAATCATCACCTGAACTGCCCCGGCGTCCCGGGCTGGTCGGCTTGAATTTCCGGATACCCATCCTGGCCCTCGCCTACTTGGTCTCGAAGATCTCGATCTTGTCGCCCGGCACGAGCGTTACAACCGCCCGCTTCGCGGACGAACGCCGGCCGATACCCGTGCGCGAGCGCACGGTCTTGCCCTTGCGGTTCAAGGTGTTCACCTTCGCCACCCGCACTCCAAATATCTTCTGGACCGCTTCTTTGATCTCGGTCTTGCCGGCGTCTTGGTGCACGACGAAGGTGTAGGCCCCGTGGTCGATCAGTCCGTAGCTCTTCTCGGATACGACCGGGGCGAGGATGACCTCGTGGGGGTCCTTCATCTAGCCCTCCTCCCCCGTTCCGGCGGCCGCCTCGGGCGCGGCGCTCTGCGCCTCGGCTTCGGCCGGAACCTCATCGACCCCGGTACGCGCGGCCCGACGCCCCCGCTGCTGGAATGCATCGAGCGAGGCCTTGCTGAACACCACCACGTCGCTTCGCAGCACGTCGTAGGTGTTCAGTTGGTCGAACCCGATCAGGTGTACTCGCGGAAGATTGCGGAAGCTCTTGATCGCGTTGTCCTCGATGCCCTCGACGACCAGCAGCACGCGGCCCCCGGCTCCCACCGCCGCGAGCAGCTCACGCACCACGCGGGTCTTGGGCTCTTCCATCTCGAAGGAGTCCACGATGATCAAGTCCCCCAGCCGCGCCCGGTCGGTCAGGGCCGAGTGCAGGGCCAGTACCTTCATCTTCTTGGGCACCCGCTGGGTGTAGTCGCGCGGGTGCGGCCCGAAGACCACACCGCCGCCGACCCACTGCGGCGCCCGGATCGAGCCCTGACGGGCACGGCCGGTGCCCTTCTGCTTCCACGGCTTCTTGCCGCCTCCGGACACGTTCGCGCGCGTGCGTGTGGAGGCGGTGCCGGAGCGTGCCGCGGCCATCTGAGCCAGCACGACCTGATGCATGACCGGCACGTTGATCTGGGTGTCGAAGATACGCGCGTCCAACTCGAAGCTGCCGACCACCGAGCCGGTGCGATCCTTCACATCGACGCCACTCATGCGTGCCTCCCCAGCTTGGCCTTGACCGCGGAGCGAACCATGACCAGGCCGCCGTCGGGCCCGGGGACGGCGCCGCGAACCAGCAGCAGATTGCGCTCCGAGTCTGCCCCGACCACCTTGAGGTTCAGCGTGGTCACGCGCTCGTGACCCATGTGCCCACCCATCTTCATCCCCCTGAAAACGCGGGCTGGGGTGGCGCAAGCGCCCACGGAACCGGGCGAGCGATGCTTGCGGTCGGTGCCGTGCGAAGCCGGCGCGCCGGCGAAGCCGTGCCGCTTCATGACTCCGGCGAAGCCCTTCCCCTTCGAAACGCCGATCACGTCGGCCAGCTCGCCCTCGGAGAACACGTCGGCCCGGATTTCCTGGCCCACGCTGTAGCCGGAGGCGTCGGTCATGCGAAGCTCCACCAAGTGGCGCGCCGCCGGCACACCGGCCTTGGCAAAGTGCCCGGCTTGCGGCTTGGTCACCTTGCGCGCCGGGATCTGCCCGAATGCAAGCTGCACGGCAACGTAGCCGTCCTTCTCCTTCGTCCTGACCTGGGTGACCGTGCAGGGGCCCGCCTTGATCACGGTTACGGGGATAATCCGGGCGTTCGGCCCGAAGATCTGGGTCATGCCCAGCTTCTCCCCGAGTATTCCCTTCACACCGTTTGCCATGCTGGTCCTACCTGTCGTCCGTCCCGGCCGCCGCGCTCTGGCGCCGCCGCCGAGTGCCGAAAGTGTCTAGAGTTTGATCTCGATATCGACCCCGGCCGGCAGGTCCAGCCGCATCAGGCTGTCGACGGTCTTGGGGGTCGGATCGAGGATGTCGATCAACCGCTTGTGGGTACGCATCTCGAAGTGCTCGCGGGAGTCCTTGTCCTTGTGGGGCGACCGGATGACGCAGTAGATGTTCTTCTCCGTCGGCAGCGGGATCGGGCCGGCCACCCGGGCGCCCGTGCGCGTGACGGTGTCCACGATCTTCCGCGCCGAAGAGTCCACGATCTCGTGGTCGTAGGCCTTGAGCCGGATCCTTATCTTCTGCTGCGCCATCGGCTATTACCTCTCCCTCGGCTCCGCGTCGGCGGTGCTCGGGACGCTCACCGGTCTCCCGGCAAGCTCACTTGATGATCTTGATCACTCTTCCCGCACCCACGGTGCGCCCACCCTCGCGGATGGCAAACTTGAGTCCCTCCTCCATGGCGATGGGGGAGATCAGCTCTACGGTCATATCGGTGTTGTCGCCCGGCATGACCATGGCCTCGGCGCCGCCGGGCAGGGTGACCACGCCGGTGACGTCGGTGGTTCGGAAGTAGAACTGGGGACGGTAGCCGTTGAAGAACGGGGTGTGGCGGCCACCTTCATCCTTGGAAAGGATGTAGACCTGGGCCTCGAAGTTGGTGTGGGGGGTGATGGAGCCGGGCTTGGCAAGCACCTGGCCGCGCTCCACCTCGTCCTTCTTGGTGCCTCTGAGCAGCACCCCGATGTTGTCTCCGGCCCTTCCTTCGTCAAGGAGCTTCCTGAACATCTCGACGCCGGTGACCACGGTCTTGTCGATCTTGGGACGAATGCCCACGATCTCGACCTCTTCGGAGACGCGAATGATTCCCCGGTCCACTTTCCCCGTTACCACGGTGCCGCGACCGGTGATGGTGAACACGTCCTCGATGGGCATCAGGAAGGGCTTGTCGACGTCTCTGGCCGGCTCGGGGATGTAGGAGTCGCAGGCGTCAAGCAGCTCCATGATGCTCTTGGCGGCCTCGGCGTCGCCCTCAAGGGCCTTTAGGGCAGAGCCCTTGACCACGGGGATCTCGTCGCCGGGGAACTCATAGCTTGAAAGAAGCTCCCTGACCTCAAGCTCCACCAGCTCGATCAGCTCGGGGTCGTCGACCATGTCGGTCTTGTTCAAATAGACCACGATCGAGGGAACCCCGACCTGACGGGCGAGCAGGACGTGCTCACGGGTCTGGGGCATGGGGCCGTCGGCGGCGGAGACCACCAGGACCGCCCCGTCCATCTGGGCGGCGCCGGTGATCATGTTCTTGATGTAGTCGGCATGCCCGGGGCAGTCCACGTGGGCGTAGTGGCGGTTGGCCGTCTCGTACTCCACGTGGGCGATGGCGATGGTGATGCCTCGCGCCTTCTCCTCAGGAGCCTTGTCGATCTGGTCGAAGGCGGTGAACTCCACGTTGGGGTTGGTCTCGTGCAGCACCTTGGTGATGGCCGCCGTGAGCGTGGTCTTACCGTGGTCGATGTGACCGATCGTGCCGATGTTCACGTGAGGCTTGGTGCGCTCGAACTTCTTCTTGGCCATCTGGTCCTCCTACTCCCCTCGCGTCCTGGCGATAATTTCCTTAGCGATATTCGCCGGGACCTCTCGGTAGTTGGCGAACTGCATGGTGTAGGTCGCCCGCCCCTGGGTGCGCGAGCGCAGGGCGGTGGCGTAGCCGAACATCTCCGCCAAGGGAACCATCGCCCTTATGGCCTGAGCTCCCCCGGGGCGCGGGTCCATGTGGTCCAGGTGACCGCGCCGTCCGTTCAGATCGCCGATCACCTCTCCGAGGTAGTCGCCGGGAGTGACGACCTCGACGGTCATGACCGGCTCCATCAGCACCGGGTCGGCCTTGCGGGACGCTTCCTTGAGCGCCATGGACCCGGCGACCTTGAACGCCATTTCCGAGGAGTCGACCTCGTGGTAGGAACCGTCGATGAGGCTGACCCGGATGTCGACCAGAGGGAATCCGGCCAGCACGCCGTACTCCATGGCCTCCTGGATCCCGGCATCCACCGCCGGGATGTACTCCCGCGGGATACGCCCGCCGACGATCTTGCTGACGAACTCGTAGCCGCCGCCGTCGCCGCCGGTGGGCTCCAGGTCGATCACCACGTGAGCGTACTGTCCGCGGCCGCCGGTCTGCTTGACGTGGCGGTACTCAACCTTGTGAACCGGCTTGCGGATCGTCTCGCGGTAGGCCACCTGCGGCTTGCCGACGTCGGCGTCCACCTTGAACTCGCGGCGCATGCGGTCGACCAGCACCTCCAGGTGCAGCTCGCCCATGCCGGAGATGATCGTCTGGCCGGTGTCCTCGTCGGTGCGAACCACGAAGGTGGGATCCTCCTCGGCCAGACGCGCGATGGTGTTGGCCAGCTTGTCCTGGTCGGCCTTCGTGCGCGGCTCGATCGCCACCGAGATCACCGGCGGCGGAAAGGTCATGGATTCCAGCACCACCGGCTCCGACGGCGAGCAAAGCGTGTCGCCGGTGGAGGTGAACTTCGGGCCGACCGCGGCGACGATGTCGCCGGCGAACGCGGCTTCCTTGTCCTCGCGATGGTTGGCATGCATCTGCAGGATGCGCCCGATGCGCTCCTTGCGCCCCTTGCTGGAGTTGAGCACGTGAGCGCCGGCGCGCAGGGTGCCCGAGTAGACACGGAAGTAGGTGAGCTTGCCCACGTAGGGGTCACTCATGATCTTGAAGGCGAGCGCCGCGAACGGTTCTTCGTCGGCGGCATTTCGCACGATGACCTGTGAGGTGTCGCCCTCCGCGTGCCCCTCCACCGCCGCCACTTCCAGGGGGGACGGCAGGTAGTCGATCACGGCGTCGAGCAGCGGCTGAACCGCCTTGTTGCGGAAAGCGGTTCCGCACAGCACCGGGGTCAGGCGCCCGGCAATGGTGGCCCGGCGGATGGCCTTGCGCATCAGTTCGGCCTCGATCGGCTCCTCGGACACGAACTTCTCGAGGATCTCCTCATCGGCGTCGGCCAGCACCTCGATCATCTTGTGGTGCCATTCCTCGGCGGCGTCGAGGTAGCTGCCCGGGATCTTGACCTCGTCCCACTCGTCGCCCATGCCCTCAGAAGCCCAGACCAGCGCCCGCATGGACACCAGATCCACCACGCCGCGGAAGCTTGACTCCACGCCGAGCGGAATCTGGACGACCAGGGGCACGGCACCCAGGCGGGCCTTGATCATGTCGACCGTGCGGTGAAACTCCGCCCCCACCCGGTCCATCTTGTTGACGAAGCAAATGCGAGGCACACGGTAGTGGTCGGCCTGGCGCCACACCGTCTCCGACTGAGGCTCAACCCCGGCGACCGCATCGAAGACCGCCACCGCCCCGTCGAGGATGCGCAGGGAGCGCTCGACCTCCACGGTGAAGTCCACGTGACCGGGGGTGTCGATGATGTTGATCCAGTTGTCGCGCCAGCGGCAGGTAGTGGCGGCCGAGGTGATCGTGATGCCGCGCTCCTGCTCCTGGATCATCCAGTCCATGACCGCGGCGCCCTCGTGGACCTCGCCGAGCTTGTAGGTCCGGCCGGTGTAGTACAGGATGCGCTCGGTGATCGTCGTCTTGCCGGCGTCGATGTGGGCCATGATGCCGATGTTGCGAGTCAGGGCAAGCGGAAACTCCCGGAAGACCGGGTTGGCGCCGCTCGACGCCGCTTCCTTTCGTACCGCCGACTCGCTCATCCTGTTTACCTGTGCTCCCGTTGCCGACTGCGCTCTTGGTCCTGCCTGTGGTGCCGTTCCTGCCTGTGTTCGCCTTGCGTGGCCGTCCGGGACTACCAGCGGTAGTGGGCGAATGCCTTGTTGGACTCCGCCATCTTCTGAAGGTCCTCACGCCGCTTGACCGAGGCGCCGAGACCGTTGGAGGCGTCCAGCACCTCGTTCATCAGTCGCTCGGCCATCGTCTTCTCGCGCCGGGCGCGAGAAAAGCCGACGATCCACCGAATCGCAAGGGTCGCCCCCCGCCCAGCCCGCACCTCGATCGGCACCTGATAGGTCGCGCCGCCGACTCGCCGCGAACGCACCTCCAAGACCGGCTTGACGTTCTCCACCGCTCGCTTGAGCGTGGTCACCGGATCGGTACCCGTCTTCTTGCGGGCTCCCTCGAGGGCGTCGTAGACGATGCGCTCCGCGAGGTTGCGCTTGCCCTTGAGGAGCACTTTGTTCACCACTTGGGTGACCAGGGGGCTTGCATAGACCGGGTCTGCTAGAACCGGACGCTTGACGGCAGGACCCTTGCGCGGCATGTGACTCCCTCCCCTAGCCCTGCTTGGCCTTGGCGCCGTAGCGGGACCGGGCTTGCTTACGGTCCTTGACACCCTGGGCGTCGAGTGTGCCTCGGACGACCTTGTAACGAACGCCCGGGAGGTCCTTCACGCGGCCTCCGCGGACGAGCACGATCGAGTGCTCCTGCAGGTTGTGCCCGACGCCGGGGATGTAGGCCGTTACCTCCACGCCGCCGGTGAGCCGCACGCGGGTCACCTTTCGAAGAGCCGAGTTCGGCTTCTTCGGCGTCGTGGTGTAGACGCGCGTGCACACGCCTCGCCGTTGCGGCGAGCCCTTGAGCGCCGGCGTCTTGGTCTTCACGGTCTTGGCCTTACGTCCCTTGCGAACGAGCTGTGCAATCGTCGGCATCCGTTCCTCCGGCCTTGTGACCTGCGGCCTGTCTCTGCTGTTGCCCACCTGCCCACGCGGGCGGGCGTCTACTGTTCCCGACCGACCAGCGCTCCGTCCCTGAGGGCCCATCGGGGGTCGGCGGCGCATCGCCGCCGGATCAGGTCGGAGCAGCCGATGCTTGCTGCCCACACGCACTCGCCCCACGCAACCACCGCAGGGCGCAAAGGGGCAGGATAGCGATCCCGCCGCGCCGTGTCAACGCGAGGGCGCGATTTCCCCCTCACACGCCGCCGGCGCCGGGCGAACTACGCTAAGCCTCGCTCTCGATGCCGTCCGCCCGAACGACTTCCGCCGCGGCCTCCACATCGACAGGCTCATCATCGGCCGACTCCGAACCGGCCAGGGACAGGTCGATGCCCTCGCCCTGCCCGTAGCCGTATTCCTCGCCTGCCCCCCCCCAGCCGAAGCCGGGAAGGAACGTCCCCTCGGGCATCTCCGTGGGCTCCACCCGCAGCATGCGATAGCGACTCATGCCGGTGCCGGCAGGGATCAGCTTGCCGATGATGACGTTCTCCTTCAGGCCCAACAGTGGATCCGAGCGCGCGCCGAGCGCGGCATCGGTGAGAACCCGGGTGGTCTCCTGGAAGGAGGCCGCCGAGAGCCAGCTGTCGGTGGCCAGAGAGGCCTTGGTGATACCCATGAGCACCGGACGCGCCGAAGCCGGGACGCCGCCGCCCTCCAGGACCTTGACGTTGACCTGCTCAAAGGCCTTGCGGTCCTTGAGCTCGCCGGGAAGCAGGTCGGTGTCGCCGGGGTCGAGGATGTTGACCTTGCGCAACATCTGACGAACGATCAACTCGACGTGCTTGTCGTGGATCGTCACGCCCTGGGAGGAGTAGACCTCCTGGACCTCGCGCACCAGGTGCACGCGAACCGCCGCCGGACCCAGGATGCGCAGGACCTCGTGGGGGTTGGGCGAGCCGTCGGTCAACTGCCGGCCGACCTGGACCTGGTCTCCGTTGGACACGTGCATCCGGGAGCGGCGCGGGACCAGATACGAAGCCTGGTCGTTGCCGTCCGCCGAGGTGAGGACGATCTTGCGGGCCTTCTCGGTCTCCTCGATCTCCACGGTCCCGGCCAGCTCGGCAATCGGCGCCTCGCCTCGCGGGCGCCTGGCCTCGAAGAGCTCGACCACGCGCGGCAGGCCGTGAGTGATGTCCTCGCCGGCCACGCCACCGGTGTGGAAAGTACGCATGGTGAGCTGGGTTCCCGGCTCTCCGATCGACTGGGCGGCGATGATGCCCACCGCCTCGCCCAGGTCCACGAGGTGGCCGGCGGCCAGTGAACGCCCGTAGCAGGCCGCACACACACCGTACTTCGCGTCGCAGGTCAGCACGCTTCGCACCATGACCGTCTCGACGCCGGCGTCGGCGAGCAGATTGACCTCCGGATCTCCGATCTCGGCGCCCGCCTTGAGAAGCTGCTTGCGGGAGCCGGGAACATGCACCGTCTCCAGCAACACCCGTCCGAACAGCCGGCTGTCCAGGTGTGTGGCGCGGTGGCGGTTGCCCTGTGGGTCCACCGCGGTCACCTGAACGGGGATGCCCTTGTCGGCGCCGCAGTCCGGCTCGCGCACGATCACGTCCTGCGCCACGTCCACCAGACGCCGGGTCAGGTAGCCGGAGTCGGCGGTACGCAGGGCGGTGTCGGCCAGTCCCTTGCGGGCGCCGTGGGTGGAGATGAAGTACTCCAGCACCGTCAGGCCCTCACGGAAGTTGGCCTTGATCGGCCGGGGGATGATGTCGCCCTTGGGGTTGGCCACCAGTCCCCGCATACCGGCGATCTGGCGGACCTGGGTGAGGTTACCGCGGGCCCCGGAGGTCGCCATCATGTAGATGGGATTCAGGGTGGCATTCTTGAAGTTCTCCTCCATGTCGACCCGAACCTCGTCGGTGGCCTGGGTCCAGATCTCGATCAGTTCCTGACGCCGCTCATCGTCGGTGATGACGCCCTTGCGGTACTGCTGCTCCACCTTCTCGGCCCGCTTCTCGTAGCGGTTGAGGATCTCCTCCTTGTGAGGAGGACGCAGCACGTCGCTGATGGAAACCGTGACCCCGGCCCGCGTCGCCCAGTGGAAGCCGAGGCTCTTGAGGCCGTCCAGGATCAAGCTGACCTGGGTGCGGTCATAGCGGCCGGTGCATTCGTCGACGATCGCCGAGAGGTCCTTCTTCTGAACGATCCGGTTGATAAAGACGTGGTCCATCGGTAGAGTCTCGTTGAAGATGGCCCGGCCGATCGTGGTCTCCAGCAGGTAGGGATCACCCTCCTCGTAGCCCTTCGGGAACTCGAAGTCCGCCGGCGGGGTCTTGGCCGCCGGCATGCGCAGGCGGATCTTGCTCTGCAGGTGGACGGCGCCGACGTCCATGGCCTTGAGCGCCTCGGCCAGGGACCCGAACGCCAGACCCTCACCCTTACCGTCTTCGCGAGCGTAGGTGAGGTAGAAGATGCCCAGCACCATGTCCTGGGTCGGCACGGTGATCGGACGGCCGTGAGCCGGGGACAGGATGTTGTTGGCCGAGAGCATCAGGATGCGGGCCTCGGCCTGCGCCTCGGCGGAAAGGGGCACGTGCACGGCCATCTGGTCACCGTCGAAGTCGGCGTTGAAGGCGGCGCACACCAGCGGGTGGATCTGGATGGCCTTGCCCTCGACCAGGATCGGCTCGAAGGCCTGGATGCCCAGCCGGTGCAGGGTCGGCGCCCGGTTCAGCATGACCGGGTGCTCGCGGATGACCTCTTCCAGCACGTCCCACACCTGGGCTCGCGCACGCTCGACCATGCGCTTGGCGCTCTTGATGTTCTGGGCATAGCCCAGGTCCACCAATCGCTTCATGACGAACGGCTTGAACAGCTCGAGAGCCATCTGTTTGGGAAGCCCACACTGGTGGAGCTTGAGCTCCGGACCCACGACGATGACCGAACGTCCCGAGTAGTCCACGCGCTTGCCCAGCAGGTTCTGACGGAAGCGGCCCTGCTTGCCCTTGAGCATGTCGGAGAGCGACTTCAGCGGGCGGTTGCCCGGGCCGGTCACCGGCCTGCCGCGCCGGCCGTTGTCGAACAGCGCATCCACGGCTTCCTGGAGCATGCGCTTCTCGTTGTTGACGATGATCTCCGGCGCGCCGAGGTCCAGCAGCCTCTTCAGGCGGTTGTTGCGGTTGATGACCCGGCGGTAGAGGTCGTTCAAGTCGGAAGTAGCGAACCGGCCTCCGTCCAGTTGCACCATCGGGCGCAGGTCCGGCGGGATGACCGGCACGCAGTCGAGCACCATGCCCAGCGGGGAGTTGCGAGTGGTGAGGAAACTCGCCACCACACGCAGGCGCTTGATCGCTCGCGCGCGCTTCTGTCCCTTGGCGCTGCGAATCGTCTCGCGAAGCGACTCGGCCTCGTTCTCCAGATCCAGGGCTGCCAACAACTCCTTGATGTACTCCGCGCCCATGCCGCCGCGGAAGTACTCCCCGAACCGGTCCTCCATCTCCCGGTAGACCGACTCGTCGGACAGGAGCTGCTTGGGAGCAAGGCGCTTGAAGCTGTCCAGGACCTCGTCGAGCTGGTTGATCCGTCGGGCCGAGCGGTCGTGCAGGTGGCGGAGGTTGCGCTCCGCCTCCTCCTTGGCGCGCCTCTTCTGGTCGCTCTTCGCGCCCTCGGCTTCCAGCTCGGCCAAGCGCTCCTCGAGCCTTTTCAGCTCGGTCTCGACGGACTTGTCCCGTTCGGTCTCGAAGCGGGCCTTCTCCGCTGCGATATCGGCCTCGATACGCGGCAGATCCTTGTGCCGGCGGTCCTCGTCCACGTGGGTGATGATGTTGGCCGCGAAGTAGATGATCTTCTCGAGGTCCTTCGGGGCGAGGTCGAGCAGGTAGCCCAAGCGCGAGGGAACGCCCTTGAAGTACCAGATGTGAGTGACCGGAGCGGCCAGCTCGATGTGGCCCATGCGCTCCCGGCGGACCTTCGCGCGGGTCACCTCGACGCCGCAGCGCTCGCAGATGATGCCCTTGAAGCGCACCCGCTTGTACTTGCCGCAGTAGCACTCCCAGTCACGGGTGGGACCGAAGATCTTCTCGCAGAAGAGCCCGTCCTTCTCCGGCTTTAGTGTGCGGTAGTTGATCGTCTCCGGCTTCTTGACCTCGCCGTTGGACCACGCCCGGATCTGCTCGGCCGACGCCAAGGCGATCCGAAGCTCGTCGAAGTGGTTCACATCAAGCACTGGGCCGGCTCCCTTCGGGCAGCTCGCCGCTGATACGCACTCCCGTCAAACCTCCTCGACACTGGACGGCTCACGCCGCGACAGGTCGATGCCGAGCTCCTCGGCCGCGCGGAACACATCCTCGTCGCTCTCCCTCATCTCGATCTCCTGGCCCTCCGCCGACAGCACTTCCACGTTGAGACAGAGGGACTGCATCTCCTTGATGAGCACCTTGAACGACTCGGGGATGCCCGGCTCGGGGATGTTCTCGCCCTTGACGATGGCCTCGTAGACCTTCACGCGCCCCAGGACGTCGTCGGACTTGATGGTGAGAAGCTCCTGCAGGGCGTAGGCGGCTCCGTAGGCCTCCAGCGCCCAGACCTCCATCTCGCCGAAACGCTGCCCTCCGAACTGAGCCTTACCGCCCAGGGGCTGCTGAGTGATCATCGAGTAGGGGCCGGTGGAGCGAGCGTGGATCTTGTCGTCCACCAGGTGCGAGAGCTTCAGGATGTAAATGTAGCCGACCGTGATGGGAACCTCGTAGGGCTCCCCCGTGCGCCCGTCGAACAGCCGCGCCTTGCCGTCGGCTCCCACCAGGCGCACGCCGTCCCGGTCGGGTATTGCCGATTCCAGCACCTCGGCGATCTCGTCCTCCCGCGCGCCGTCGAACACCGGCGTGGCCACCCGCACCGGGCCCTCGATGTTCTTGCCCCCCTGCGACCAGCCTTGCTTGGCCGCCCAGCCCAGGTGAGTCTCCAGCACCTGACCGACGTTCATGCGGCTCGGCACGCCCAAGGGGTTCAGGACGATGTCGAGCGGGGTGCCGTCTTCCATGAACGGCATGTCTTCCTCGGGAAGGATCTTCGCGATGACACCCTTGTTGCCGTGGCGGCCGGCCAGCTTGTCTCCCTCGGAGATCTTGCGCTTCTGGGCGACATAGACACGCACCAGCTCATTGACGCCCGGAGGCAGCTCGTCCCCGGCCTCTCGGGAGAAGATGCTGACCCCGATGACCTTGCCGCTCTCGCCGTGAGGAACCTTCAGCGAGGTGTCGCGAACTTCCCGCGCCTTCTCGCCGAATATCGCACGCAGCAGCCGCTCTTCGGGGGTCAGCTCGGTCTCCCCCTTGGGAGTCACCTTGCCGACCAGCACGTCGCCCGGCTCGACCTCGGCGCCGAGGCGGATGATGCCCCGCTCGTCGAGATCCGCCAGAATCTCTTCGGAGACGTTGGGGATGTCCCGAGTGATCTCCTCGGCCCCGAGCTTGGTGTCGCGCGCATCGACCTCGTGCTCCTCGATGTGGATCGAGGTCAGCAGGTCCTGCTTGACCAGGCGCTCGGAGAGAACGATGGCGTCCTCGTAGTTGTGACCCTCCCAGGGCATGAACGCCACCAGGAGGTTGCGCCCCAGGGCTATCTCCCCGTTGTCGGTGCAGGGCCCGTCGGCGATGACATCACCCTTCTTGACCGCCCGGCCCTCGTCGACCAGCGGCTTCTGGTTGATGCAGGTGCCCTGATTGGACCGCTCGAACTTCTGCATCCGGTAGACGCGGGAGGAGCCATCGGCGCGCTTGAGCCCGACCTCTTCGGCCGTGACCAACTCGATGACCCCATCGGAATCGGCCACGACCACATCGCCGGCGTCGACCGCAGCGCGCCACTCCATCCCGGTGCCGACCAGCGGCGCCTCGGAGCGAAGCAGGGGCACCGACTGCCTCTGCATGTTCGAGCCCATCAGGGCTCGGTTGGCGTCGTCGTGCTCGAGGAAGGGGATCAGCGCCGTGGCCACCGACACCATCTGCCGGGGCGAGACGTCCATGTAGTCGACTTCCTCGGGCGGGATGTAGTCGACCTCGCCGCCCTTCCGGCGCACCAGCACGTGGTCCTCGCTGAACCGGTTCCGCGCATCCAGCGGAGCGTTGGCCTGGGCGATGACGTGCCGGTCTTCCTCGTCTGCCGTCAGGTAGTCGATGCGCTCGGTCACGCGACCCTTCTCCACCTTGCGGTAGGGAGTCTCGATGAATCCGAACTCGTTGATGCGCGCATAGGTCGAAAGCGAGCCGATCAGGCCGATGTTCGGGCCTTCAGGAGTCTCGATCGGGCACATGCGCCCGTAGTGCGATGGGTGGACGTCGCGTACCTCGAAGCCGGCCCGCTCGCGCGAGAGGCCGCCCGGGCCCAGGGCCGACAGCCGCCGCTTGTGGGTCAGGCCGGCCAGAGGGTTGGTCTGGTCCATGAACTGGGAGAGCTGGCTGGTGCCGAAGAACTCCTTGATGGCCGCCACGACCGGGCGGATGTTGATCAGGGTCTGCGGGGTGATGGCATCGGCATCCTGGGTGGTCATGCGCTCCCGGACCACCCGCTCCATCCTGGTAAGCCCGATGCGCACCTGGTTCTGGATCAGTTCACCCACGCTGCGCACCCGGCGGTTGCCGAAGTGGTCGATGTCGTCGACCTCGAAACCTTTGCTGCCGGCGTGCAGGTTCACCAGGTATCGGACGGTGGCGAGGATGTCCTCCTTCGTCAGGATGCCCTGGCCGGGAGGAAGCTTCAGGCCCAGCTTCTTGTTGATCTTGTAGCGGCCAACCTTGGCCAGGTTGTAGCGCTTGGGGTTGAAGAAGAGGTTGTCCAGCAGCGCCCTCGCCGACTCGGGAGTGGGAGGCTCGCCGGGACGCAGCTTGCGATAGATGTCCATCAGGGCGTCTTCAGTGCTGGTGGTGTGGTCTTTCTCCAGCGTCAACCGGATCGACTCGGCCCCGTCGAAGAGGTCCAGGATCTCGGAATCGGAGTAGCCCAGCGCCTTCAGGAGCACCGTGACGTTCTGGCGGCGTTTGCGGTCCACGCGCACCCCGACGATGTCGCGCTTGTCGGTCTCGAACTCCAGCCACGCTCCGCGGCTGGGGATCACCTTGCAGCTGTAGAGCTCCTTGTCGGAGGTCTTGTCCAGGGCCAGACTGAAGTAGACGCCGGGGGACCGCACGAGCTGGGAGACCACCACGCGCTCGGTGCCGTTGATGACGAAGGTGCCCTTGTCGGTCATCCTCGGGAAGTCGCCCATGAACACCGTCTGGGACTTGATCTCCCCGGTGATGCGACTGTGGAACTCGGCCGTGACGAACAGCGGGGCCGAGTAGGTGATGTCCTTCTCCTTGCATTCCTCCACCGAGTACTTCATGTCTTCGAACCGGTGCTCCCCGAAACTGAGAGCCATCTGCCCGGTGAAGTCCTCGATGGGCGATATCTCCTCGAAGGTCTCCTTCAGCCCGGCCGTCAGCAGCCAGGCGAAGGAGTCCCGCTGAAGGGCGAGGAGGTCGGGGACAGGGAGGATCTCCTTACTCTTGGAGAAGGAGACCCGGTCGGCGGCGCGAGCTATCAAGAGGCGTCCCTCCTCTGGACGAAAAAGCAACCAGTCGGCTCAAGGGACAACAGATCCACCGGGGGCTTTTCGAGGGGTGACATGGCAAAAGGACAGCATAGCAATCAGCTACACCGCCGTCAACAAGCGGTCACGTGCGCAACAGATGGCATGTCCACTTCTCTGCAATGCAGGATAGGGTCGCCTCCCGCGCGAGTCAAGGTTTCGGGGTCTTCCCGCGGGCGATGCCCACCCGGCCCCGCGGCTTCCCCGGGGAGGGTCGATTTTCCCCGGACCGGATCGAAGCCTACTTGATCTCCACGGTCGCGCCCGCGCTCTCGAGCTGGGCCTTGGCCTTGTCGGCCTGCTCCTTGGCAACGTGCTCGAGAACCGGCTTCGGCGCGCCGTCCACCAGGGCCTTGGCCTCGGCCAGGCCGAGGGTCGTCAGCGCCCGGACTTCCTTGATGACCTGGATCTTCTTCTCGCCGGCCCCGAGGAGAATGACGTCGAACTCCGTCTGCTCCTCGACTTCCTCGGCTGCCGCTCCGCCCGCTGCCGCTCCGCCCGCTGCCGCGACGGCAACCGGCGCCGCCGCGGTGACCCCGAACGTCTCCTCGAAAAGCTTGACGAACTCGGACAGATCGAGGAGCGTCATCTCCTTGAAGCTTTCCAGTATCTCGGTAGTGGTTAGCTTTGCCATCTCTAGGTGCCTCCCTGGGCCCCGGGCGGGCGGTCAAGCCCGCGATCCAATCCGTTTCCAGGCCGATCGGCGCCTCGCGCCGCCGGCATCGTGTTCCTACTACTAGTGTGGTGCGCCCGAAGTTCCCTTACATTCGGTCGCGTCCGCATCCCGAATCGCTGCGTTGCTCGTCGGTTGCATACCTACAGGTACGCGCCCTCCTCGCGCCTTGCGCTTCGGGCGCACCCGCGCCCTCGGTGTGTACAGGGAATTCGGACGCACCACACTTAGCCGCTCGGCTGCGGCGCGGGAGCGCTCTTGCCCGCCTCGTCCCTCAGGGCCGCCGCCAGGCGAGCCATCTGCGAGAGTGGGGCCTGGAACATCCCCGCAGCCCGAGCCAGGGCCGCCAGGGCAGCGCCGGCCAACTTGGCCAAGAGCACCTCGCGGGTCTCCAGCGTGGCCAAGGTCCGCACTTCTTCGACGCCGATTACCTTGCCCTCGAATACCCCGCCCCGGATGACCAGAGCCGGTAAGCGCTTGGAGAATTCGGCCAGCGCCTTGGCCGCTTCAACCGGGTCGCCCGAGACGAACGCCAGCGCCGTGGGCCCCTCCAGCATCGGAGCCAGCCCCTCCATACCTGCCTCGCGCGCGGCGATGGCAGCCAGGGTGTTCTTGACAACCCGGTACTCGGCGCCGGCCTTGCTCCGCAGGGCGGTGCGCAGCTCTTTCAAGTCCGAGACCTTCAAGCCCCGGTACTCGGTGAGCAGCGTTGCCCGCGACGAGGACAGGAGATCCTTGATCTCCTGCACCTCGGCGACTTTGGCCGGTGTGGGCATTGCCTCACCCCTTTCCGCTACACGAATTTCCGCTAAACGAAAAACCTCCCGCCGACAGCGGGAGGCCGGAGAATCTCGACCATCACGCCTGCGCAGGCGCCCCGAGGGGCCTTGGGGCCGTTACGGCCACCGTGCGGTATTCGGCAAGGAGCAAGGATAGCGGGCCCGGCCGGGAGTCGTCAACCGAAACTCGCGGCTTACGAGCCGGCCTCTTCCGGCCACAGCTCGCGCACCTTGCTCGGATCGACCTTCACGCCGGGGCCCATGGTCGCCGAGAGGGTGATGGACTTGAGGTAGCGTCCCTTGGCGGCCGACGGCTTCGCCCGCGAGATCTCCTCGAGGACGGCCTGGTAGTTCTCCACCAACGCCCTGTGCTCGAAGGAGACCTTGCCGATCACCAGGTGAAGGTTGCCCTGGCGGTCGGCCCGGTACTCGAGCTTGCCGGCCTTGATCTCCCTGACGGCCTTGCCGACATCGTTGGTCACCGTTCCCGACTTCGGGTTGGGCATGAGGCCGCGGGGGCCGAGGAGCTTGCCGAGCTTGCCGAGCTGACCCATGAGGTCGGGCGTGGCCACCGCCACGTCGAAGTCGAGGAAGCCCTTCCCGACCCGCTCCACCAGGTCCTTCTCGCCGACCACGTCGGCACCGGCCTCGGTGGCCTCCCGGGCCTTGTCGCCCGCGGCGAACACGGCGACCCTGACGGTCTTGCCGGTGCCGTGGGGAAGACTGACGGTGCCGCGGACCATCTGGTCGGCCTTGCGCGGGTCGATGCCCAAGCGCAGGGCAATGTCGATCGTGGCGTCGAACTTGGTGACGTTGGTTTCCTTGACCAGCCGGATCGCGTCCACCGGATGCATGAGGAGATTGCGGTCGACCTTGGACGCGGCCTCGACGTAGCGTTTGCCGTGCTGCATGACTCTGTCCTCCTGTGGTCAGCGGCCCGGGCTCTCCGGGCCTCCCACTGTGCGTCGTCGCGAACTACGAGTGACGGGGCCGGGCTCCGTGGGTGCGGTGCGCACCGGCAGCGCCAGCGAGAATGCGGCAAGGCTCGAATGCCGCCGCATTCGCGGGGAGCAGCACTCTACTCGACGACCTCGATCCCCATGGATCGAGCGGTTCCCTCGATGGTGCGCATGGCGCCCTCAACGGAAGTGGCGTTCAAGTCCGGCATCTTGTGCTCGGCGATCTCGCGCACCTGCGCCCGCGTCACGCGGCCGACCTTGGTGCGGTTGGGAACGCCGGAGCCCTTCTCGACGCCGGCCGCCTTGATCAGCAGAACTGGAGCCGGCGGGGTCTTGGTGACGAACGAGAACGAGCGGTCCTCGTAGACGGTGATCTCGACCGGAACCACCGTGCCCGTCTGGGCCTGGGTCGCCGCGTTGTACTGCTTGCAGAACTCCATGATGTTGACCGCGTGCTGACCCAGAGCCGGACCCACCGGGGGAGCCGGCGTGGCCTGTCCCGCATGAATCTGCAGCTTGACTACGGCGAGAACCTTCTTGCGCTTGGGTGCCGCCATCTCGTTCCTTCCTCGCTTTGCGAACGCCTGGGCTCCCAGGGAGTTCCGGCGTCACGTTGCCGACTTAGTGATGTGTACGGCGAACTCGGGCACACCACACTAGAGCTTGGTGACCTGATCGAAGGAAAGCTCGACCGGGGTCTCCCGGCCGAAGATCGAGACCAGCACTTTGAGCTTCTGCTGGTCAACGTTGATCTCGTTGATGCTGCCCGGCAAGTTCGCGAACGGGCCGGAAACCACGGTGATCGACTCGCCGACCTCGAACTCGACTCGCGCACGAGGCCGCTCCGCCGGTTTGGTCTCCAGGATCCGCGAGACCTCCCGGGAAGAGAGCGGGGTGGGCTTGGCGCCCGATCCGACGAACCCGGTCACACCCGGGGTGTTGCGCACCACGTACCAGGAGTCGTCGTCCAGGTGCATGCGCACCAGAAGGTAGCCCGGGAAAACCTTGCGTTGCACGAGCTGTTTCTTGCCGGACTTGAACTCGACGACCTCCTCCATCGGGATGACGACCTCGAAGATCTTCTCTTCCATGTTCATCGAGGTGATCCGCGTCTGGAGGTTCGCCTTCACCTTGTTCTCGTAACCGGCGTAGGTGTGCACGACAAACCAGAAGCCTTCGCGCTCCGCGGGAGGGATCTCGCCGGGCTCTTCGGCCTCTTCCCCCGGCGCGGTCTCGTCGGAGGCGCGCTCCGCTTCAGGCTCGGCGGCAGGAACCTCGGGCTCTGTGGACGTCTTCGCCTCAGCCACTTCCTCCACGGCCACCGGCTCCTCCTCCACCACGGACTCGACGGTAGGTTCCGCAGCGGTCACACCGGCCGCGCTCTCTTCAGCGCCCGACGTGGCCGCTTCCTCCCCCACCTGCATCTCGCTCACTTAGGCGCCCTTCCCGAACACCAGCAGGACCAGCTTCCCGAACATGGTGTCCAAACCGAAGATATAGACCGTGATGGCCACCACGCTCACCAGCACCACCGCGGTGTAGGCACCGACCTCCCGGCGGCTGGGCCAGTTGACCTTCTTCAGCTCCGCCCGCACCTCGCGGATGAACTCCGACGGCTTGGTGCGGGGCTTCTTGGGAGCCCCAGGAGTGGCAGCACGGCGGGGCGCAGCCGCAGGCTTGGCCTGCTTGCCCTTCTGCATCATCCGCTTCATCTCGCGGTTCATTCTGTTTACCGCCTCGCCCTCGTCACCCGTTCCCAAGCCCGTCTCACGCCGCTTCGAAGGTCCAAGTGGGACTTCCCAGCGTGGCAGGCCAGGAGGGACTCGAACCCCCAACCACCGGTTTTGGAGACCGGGACTCTGCCAATTGAGCTACTGGCCTTCAGCCTACTGGCGATCACGAACCATCCGGCAGGCGACCGAAACCCATTCTAGGCGGGGCCGCCATGCCAAGAAAGCCCGTACCGCAGGCGCGAACCGCTAGCGTAAGGACCGGCATCGCGCGTGTCAATCGAGAGGCCCGGTGCGGGGGTGCGTTGAGCCGCCTTTGCGCCGGGCCCTCGGACGCTTCTCGAGTTGCCCCCGGCTAGGCCAGTTCCACCTCGACCACGCCGTTGGAGATGATCTGATCGCCCTGGGCGTTCTCTGCCGAGAGCTCGATCGCCACCCGCTTGCCGTCCAGCTTCTCCACGACCTTGGCCTTGGCGGATACCGAGTTGCCGCCCTCGTTGGGAACCACGACGGGCTTGGAGAACCTGACCTTGTATCGGCGCACGGCCGCCGGGTCGCCCACCCAGTTGGTGATCAACTTCGCGCAAGAGCCCATGTTGAACATGCCGTGAGAGATGACGTCGGGCAGGCCCACCATCTTGGCAAAGGACTCGTTCCAGTGGATGGGGTTGAAGTCTCCCGAAGCCCCCGCGTACATAACCAGGTTCATCCGCTCCACGGGGTAGGAAATCCCCGGAAGCTCCTGACCGACGGTCACCTCGTCATAGCTGATCTTGGCCGCCATCCTAGGCTCCCTCCTCCGCAGTCCCCCTGGAGACCAGGGTCATCTTGGCCACCCCAATGCGCTCACCCTGCTCACTCACCATCTCTCCTTCCACGGTAATGAGCTCGTTGCGGCCCTTGACGGCGATGTCGGCGATCCTCGGACGGATCACGATCCGGTCGCCGGCGTAGATGGGGCGGGCAAGCTCGAACTCCTGCTCTCCGTGCACGATCATGGCGTAGTTGATCCCGAGGTCCGGGTCCCCGATTGCCGGAGCGGCGTACAGGGTCCCCATGACGACCGCGAAGGTCGGGGGCGCCACCAGGTCCGGGTGACCCGCGGCTTTGGCCGCCGCCTCGTCGTGGCAGATCGGGTTGTCCTCTCCCACGGCGATGGCGAACTCCCTGATCTTCTCTCGTCCCACCTCGTAGACCCGGGTCTCCGGATAGGTCTTGCCGATCAAAGCCTTGTTCATCGCCATGCTCGCATCTCCCCCTTCACTGGAAGGATCCCCGCCTGTCTGTGCCGGTCAGCGAGTCTCGCGGTGCGGGGTGTGCTTGCCGCACCAGCGGCAGTACTTCTTGATCTCCATCCGGTCCGGGTCGTTGCGCCGGTTCTTCGTGCTGATGTAGTTGCGCCGCTTGCACTCTGTGCACGCCAAAGTGATCTTCGGCCGAACGTCGCTCTTGGCCATCTGCTACTGCCCTCTTCTCTTGCCACCCGACGTGGCGGTGCTCGGGACGCTCACCGGTCTCCCGGCAAGCTCACTTGATGATCTTGATCACTCTTCCCGCACCCACGGTGCGCCCACCCTCGCGGATGGCAAACTTGAGTCCCTCCTCCATGGCGATGGGGGAGATCAGCTCTACGGTCATATCGGTGTTGTCGCCCGGCATGACCATGGCCTCGGCGCCGCCGGGCAGGGTGACCACGCCGGTGACGTCGGTGGTTCGGAAGTAGAACTGGGGACGGTAGCCGTTGAAGAACGGGGTGTGGCGGCCACCTTCATCCTTGGAAAGGATGTAGACCTGGGCCTCGAAGTTGGTGTGGGGGGTGATGGAGCCGGGCTTGGCAAGCACCTGGCCGCGCTCCACCTCGTCCTTCTTGGTGCCTCTGAGCAGCACCCCGATGTTGTCTCCGGCCCTTCCTTCGTCAAGGAGCTTCCTGAACATCTCGACGCCGGTGACCACGGTCTTGTCGATCTTGGGACGAATGCCCACGATCTCGACCTCTTCGGAGACGCGAATGATTCCCCGGTCCACTTTCCCCGTTACCACGGTGCCGCGACCGGTGATGGTGAACACGTCCTCGATGGGCATCAGGAAGGGCTTGTCGACGTCTCTGGCCGGCTCGGGGATGTAGGAGTCGCAGGCGTCAAGCAGCTCCATGATGCTCTTGGCGGCCTCGGCGTCGCCCTCAAGGGCCTTTAGGGCAGAGCCCTTGACCACGGGGATCTCGTCGCCGGGGAACTCATAGCTTGAAAGAAGCTCCCTGACCTCAAGCTCCACCAGCTCGATCAGCTCGGGGTCGTCGACCATGTCGGTCTTGTTCAAATAGACCACGATCGAGGGAACCCCGACCTGACGGGCGAGCAGGACGTGCTCACGGGTCTGGGGCATGGGGCCGTCGGCGGCGGAGACCACCAGGACCGCCCCGTCCATCTGGGCGGCGCCGGTGATCATGTTCTTGATGTAGTCGGCATGCCCGGGGCAGTCCACGTGGGCGTAGTGGCGGTTGGCCGTCTCGTACTCCACGTGGGCGATGGCGATGGTGATGCCTCGCGCCTTCTCCTCAGGAGCCTTGTCGATCTGGTCGAAGGCGGTGAACTCCACGTTGGGGTTGGTCTCGTGCAGCACCTTGGTGATGGCCGCCGTGAGCGTGGTCTTACCGTGGTCGATGTGACCGATCGTGCCGATGTTCACGTGAGGCTTGGTGCGCTCGAACTTCTTCTTGGCCATCGCTTCCTCCTACTCCCCTCGCCCTCCGGGCCCTCCCACCGGGCCCGGCCGGCTTCGCCCCGGCCGGGAGGTACTCGCGCCCAGCACCTTTCGTAGCGGTGGCAGGACTCGAACCTGCGACACAGCGATTATGAGCCGCTTGCTCTACCACCTGAGCTACACCGCCCCAACCGGACTCCTCGTCCGGTGGAGAGCCCCCTGGCGGAATCGGACCGCCGACCTTTTCCTTACCAAGGAAACGCTCTGCCGACTGAGCTAAGGGGGCACGCAGTGGTGGGGGGAGGATTCGAACCTCCGTAGGCTGCGCCGACGATTTTACAGACCGCTCCCTTTGGCCACTCGGGCACCCCACCATGGAAGCCCACAAGGGACCTCGCCGGGCAAGGATACACACGGTGCCCGAACCCGGCAACCGGGACCGGCATCGTCCGCTCACCGGCATCCACGGCGGTTTCCCCCGCCTTGCCGATGGACAGAACCCCGTCGCTGACCCTACGCTACGCCGCAGTATCGGCAGGGCGAGCGGGAGGTATTCAAGGTGGCAGACAACTCCTTTGACGTGGTCTCGCAAGTGGACCGCCAAGAGGTCGACAACGCGCTCAACCAGGCACGAAAGGAGGTCTCCCAGCGCTTCGACTTCAAGGACACCGGCACGTCGATAGCCTGGTCCGGCGAGCAGATCGAGATCCGCTCGGCCACCGAGGCCAAGGTCAAGGCGGCTTTCGAAGTGTTCAAGGAGCGGCTGGTGCGCCGCGAGATCTCCCTGAAGGCGCTGGACCACGAAGAGCCCAAGCCGGCCGCGGGCAGCACCTACCGCCTGGAGATCAAGATCGTCCAGGGCATCGACCAGGAAAAGGGCCGGGCCATGGTCAAGGACCTGAAGCGCACCGGGCTGAAGGTCCAGGTCCAGATCCAGGATGACCAGGTCCGCGTGTCGAGCAAGAGCCGCGACGAGCTTCAGCGCGCCATCGCCCAACTGAAAGAGGCCGACTACGCCATCCCGCTTCAGTTCGTGAACTACCGGTAGCCCTTGTCGCCAGCAGGGCGCATGTCATCTGGGGTGAGCTGACAGTAGGCTCCACCCTCCATGCCGGTCGCCAAACGAACCACATTGAGAACGCTTGGGTCGGCCAGAAAGCGACGGCATCGCTGAACGACGCGCTGAGCGCCCTCGGGATGCCGACTGCGTTCGTGCCTCCGATGGGAAACAGCGGTGCCGACTTCACGGGGATGACAGAGATCCGGGAACTATACGTGGACGCGGTTCTGCACAAGGGGTTCATCTCGGTAGACGAGCACGGGACTGAGGCGGCCGCCGCCACCGCGGTCGTGGCAAAGGCGGGATCCGCAACGCTGGGGCACGCGACCATGGCGATCGACCGCCCGTTCCTCTTCCTCATCCGTGACCGGGCCACCGGGTCGGTCCTGTTCATGGGCCGCGTTCTCGACCCGACTTCCTGACCGGGCGGGACGATTCGAGTTCCTGATCCGGGCAGGACGGCCCGAGTTGCCGCCCCCGATGGGGTTGCTCGACAACCACGGGCTCACCGGCTCACCGGCAGTTCGTGAACTGCCGGTCGTAGGCCGCCGCGGGTGCGCGCGCCGCGCGAGCGAAGCGGCCGCGTGCCTCCTACCCCTTGGGCTACGCCTTGGCCTTGGGCTTGGCCTTGGGGGCCGGCTTGGCCTTGGGCTTCTCCTTGGCCTTGGACATGGGCGGCTCGTGGCGCTCGACCACGATCGTGCAGTCGGTGACCAGCGCGGCCACCGCCCCGGCCGCGGCGAGCATGGGGGCGAACAACGCCGCCGCCACCCCGGCCGTGAGTGGGAACCCCACGACCGTGTGGTCGCCTCGCTTCACGATGATGCGCCGCACGTTGCCCTCGCGGATCAGCTTGTCGATACGCTCGACGAGCTCGGAGCCCTTGACCTTGAAGCTCTCGGTCCAGGTCTTCTCTTCCTCCCCCATCACTTCCTCCTCTCCGACTCGACCACGCGCACCCGCCGGAGGCGGGGCCGCTAGCCGATGACCTGCGCGAGCCGCTGAAGCCTTGCGATGCGCTCCTCGGTGGGCGGGTGGGTCGAGAACATGCGGGACATACTCCGCCCTCGCAGCGGATTGACGATGTACATGTGCGCCATCGCGGCGTTGGTCTGCACCGGCACGAGCTGAGCTCCACGTTCCAGCTTCGCCAGAGCGCTCGCCAGCGCCAGCGGCTTTCCGCACAGCCTGCCGCCGGAGTCATCGGCCTGATACTCCCTGGAGCGGGACACGGCAAGCTGGATCAGCATCGCCGCGATCGGGCCGAGGATCAAGAAAGCCAGCTCTCCGATGCCGCTGCCCCGGTCCTCATCGTCCCTACCTCCACCGAAGATGGCGGCGTAGAAAGCCAGGCGAGCCAGGAAGGTGATCGTCGCGGCTAACGTGGCGGCGATCGAGCTGATGAGGATGTCGCGGTTGCCCACATGCGAAAGCTCGTGAGCGATCACACCCTCAAGCTCCTCCTCGGTCAGGATCCCGAGGATGCCCTGAGTGACCGCGACCGCCGAGTGGCGCGGGTTGCGTCCGGTGGCGAAGGCGTTGGGCTGAGGTGACGGGATGACGTACAGCTTGGGCATGGGCAACCCGGCCTTCGAGGTGAGCCGGCGCACGATGGCGTAGTAGCCGGGCATCTCCTGCTCGGTCACCGGCTTGGCCCGAGCCGACAGGATCGCGATCTTGTCTGAGAACCAGTAGGCCACGCCGTTCATCACCAGAACCAGCCCGAACGCGAACTTCAGGCCGAATCCGTGGCCGATGGTCTGTCCGGCCATGAGCATCAAGCCCGACAAAGCGGCCAGCAGCACCGCGGTCTTCAATCCGTTGCCAAACCCCCGCATGTCACAGACCTCCAGATGGCACCCGAGCCGGGACCTGCCGCACCGAGACGTCTCGAGCCGCGTTCCCCATGATAAACGTCACGCCCCCATCGCGAACTTCCCGATGTGCGGCGCACCGGCCCGCTGGTGGGTCGCGACTAGTGGACCGCGAGCAACGTGGACAGCGGCGCGTAGCGAACGATGACCTCGGGATAGATCCCGACCGCGAGCACCCCGGCCGCGGCCACGGCGATGGCCACCGCAAGCGAGCGCGGCACGCCCACCGGGCCCTTGCCCGCCGCCGGATCCCCCATCCACATCGTCTTGATGATGCCCAGGTAGTAGAAAGCGCCCACGATCGTGTTCGCGACCATCACGACCGCGAGCCAAAGGACCTCCGACTGGATCGTGGCGCGGAAAACGAAGAACTTGGCCGCCCAGCCGGCCAACGGCGGCACCCCGGCCAGCGAGAGCAGGAACAGCGTCATCGCCACGGCCAGCGCCGGCGAGCGCTTGCCGAGACCGGCGTAGTCGGAGATCTGGTTACCCGGCTCGTGGCGGGCCACCGCCACCACCACGGCAAAGGCCCCGAGATTCATGAACGCGTAGATCAGCAGGTAGACCAGGATGGCCGCGAAGGCGTTGTTGGCGGTGCCGGCTCGGTGGCCGATGAGGCCGAAGGGCAGCAGCATGTAGCCGGCCTGAGCGATCGAGGAGTAGGCAAGCAGACGCACGATGTTGCGCTGTACCAGCGCCGTGAGGTTGCCCAGCGTCATGGTGAGCGCCGAGAGTGCCGCCAACGCCGGCGCCCAGTACTGCGCATAGCGCGGGAAAGCGAGGAAGGTCACCTGGAGCAGGCCGGCGAAGCCGGCGGCCTTGGATGCCACGGACAAGAACGCCGCGACCGGAATCGGGGCGCCTTCATAGGTGTCGGGGGCCCAGAAGTGGAAGGGCACCGCCGAGACCTTGAAGGCGAAACCGACCAACACGAACATCATCGCCAGCAGCACCACGGGATGAGCTCCGGTCGGAAGCAGGGCTCGGGCGATGAGGTAGAGGTTGGTGTGTCCGGTGACCCCGTAGACCAGGCTCATGCCGAAGAGCATCACCGCCGTGGCGAGCACGCCGATGAGGAAGAACTTCAGGGCCCCCTCATTCGATCGCGGATCCCTCTTCCGCCAGCCGGCCAGAAGGAACGCCGGCGCCGAGACGAGCTCCAAGGCCAGGAAGAGCATCAGCAGATCCCGGGCCGAGGGCATGAGCAGCATGCCGAGGAAGCTCACCAGCAGCAGGAAGTACGCCTCACCCTGGTAGTAGACGCCGTCATCGAAGTGGCGAAGCGAAACCAGCATCACGATCAGGGCAGAGCCGAGGAACAGCGCCTTGAACAGCAGCGAGTAGTTGTCCACCACGAACATCCCGCCGAAGGTCACGCGCCGCCCGGCGCCGGCGAGTGTGACCAAGGCCGCGAGCGAGGCGATCACCCCGGCGAGAGAGACCGGCATCGCCAGCCACTTTCGTTCGGCGCGAAGGAACAGGTCGACCACCAGCACCACCAGCGCTGTGCCCGCAAGCACCAGCTCCGGCGCGATGGCGTGGTAGTCGATGCTCACCATCTCCCCCTCCTTGCGGCGTCCACCTTCACCTGTCTCGTCTCCCGCGCCGCGGCGTTCTCGCACTCCAAGCACTCATCACCCGGACCCGACACCTCTACCCCCCGAACACGCGCGCGAGGGCCGCGACCGCGTCGTTGGTGATCCCAAGGACGGCGGCAGGCCAGACTCCGAGCGCCACGATCAGGACCAGCACCGGCGCCCAGGCCGCCCACTCCACCGCCGTGACGTCCTCGAACTTCGAGGCCCGCCAGCGCTCCGGGATCTTGCCCAGGTTCACCCGCTGAAGCATCCACAAGAAGTAGCCCGCCGTCAGCACGGTGCCGATTGCGCCGAAGACCATCAGAGTGCGATAGAGCGGCAGCGACAGCCCGGGCGCCGGTCGGTAGGCGGCAAGCAGCGCGTAGAGCTCACCCCAGAACCCGGCCAGTCCCGGCAGACCAAGCGAGGCGATGGCCACGAACGTCAGCGTCCCGCCCAAGTGCGGGAGCTTGGCCAGCATGCCGCCGCCGATGTCCTCGATCAACCGGGTGTGGTAGCGATCATGGATCGAGCCGGCCGTGAAGAAGAGCATGCCGGTGATCAGGCCGTGGGCCACCATCCCGAAGATCGCCGCGTTGATGCCGATCGTGGTCAGGGTTGCGATGCCCAGCATGACGAAGCCCATGTGGCCCACCGAGGAGAAGGCGATCAGTCGCTTCATGTCCTTCTGCGCCAGGCAGTTCAGCGCTCCGTAGACGATGGCGATCGTCGCCAGGACGGCGATGGCCGGGGCGTAGGAGCGCGCGGCCTGCGGCAGAACCGGCAGGGCAATGCGCACGAAGCCGTAGGTGCCCATCTTCAGCAGGACGGCGGCCAGAAGCACCGAGCCGACCGTCGGCGCCTCGGTGTGGGCGTCGGGCAGCCAGGTGTGGAACGGGAACATGGGAACCTTGATGGCAAAGCCGAGGAAGATCCCCAGGAAGACCAACTTCTCGAAACCCGGCGCGAAGGACTGATGGGTGAGCGTGACGATATCGAAGGTGTGCGCGCCGGTGGCCGGGTCGATGCTCTTGAAGTACAGGGCCAGGAAGCCAAGGAGCATGAACACCGAGCCGAACAGGGTGTAGAGGAAGAACTTGATCGCCGCGTACTCCCGGCGCGGCCCGCCCCAGACCCCGATGATGAAGTACATCGGGACCAGGACCAGTTCCCAGAAGATGAAGAACAGGATCAGGTCCAGCGCCACGAACGTTCCGTTCATCCCGGTCTCGAGCAGCAGCACCAGCGCGAGGAACGCCTTGGCGTTGCGGGGCTCGGGCAGGATGCGCATGGAGTAGACAACCGACAGGAAGCTCATCAGGAGCGAGAGCGCCAGTAGGGGCAGCCCGATGCCGTCCACCCCGAGGTGGTAGCGGGCCCCGATCGTGGTGATCCAGCGGTTGTCCACCGCGAACTGGAGGGTCTGGCTCGCCTGGTAGTCGAACCGCAACAGGATCCCCACGCCGACCACCGCTGCCAGACCCGAGAACAGCAGCGCAAGCGCTTTGGCCGTCTGCTCCCTCTTCTTGGGCACCAGCAGGATCGCCAGGGCGCCGGCGGCCGGCAGGAAAACCGCCAGACTTAGTGCCCAATCGTCGAACCGCATGCCGTGCGCTCCCTTCCTCGTCTATCTCGCGAACCTCGTTGCCGCAGGACCCGTTCCCTTGGGCCCCTCATCTCCCGCCTCACAATCACATCCCCCCGGCCCTTGCCGCCGGGCAGACCAGCGGCCCCACAAGCACCGCTTTCCCGTTACCTCGTGGCCACCGCGGCGAGGACCACGACGCCGGCGACCAGCATCGCCGCGTACCACTGCACCTGACCGGTCTGCAGATACTTCAGCAGGCTCCCCCCGCTCTTGGCAGTGCGGCCCAACCCGTTGACGGCCCCGTCGATCACCTTCTGATCCATCACGTCGTAGGCGAGGTTGGAAACCCCCCGGGTGACTACTGAAGCGGCGTTCACTACCCCGTCAACCACCCGGCGATCGAGCCAACTCGCCACGGCCGAGAGCCCGTACTGGATCGGCCGGATGATGCCCCTCGAGTAGAGTTCGTCCAGGTAGAACTTGTTGACGAGCAACCGGGTGAGCCCACCCATGCCAAGCATCGGGTCCCGCTCCACGCTCACGCGTGAGTAGACCCTCCACGCCACCCAGATCGCCACCAGAGCCAGTCCCGCGCTCAGGCCCGCCAGCGAAAGGTTGAGGCTGGGCGAGTGATGAACGCTCTCGCCGGCGGCGGCGATCCAGGAGCCAAAGGCGTGGCGGCCCATGAACGGCGCTCCCGCCAACCCGGCCAGCGCTGCCGGAATCGCCAGCGCGACCAGCACGCCTGTCATACGCCACTCGGACTCGCGCGGTTGGCCGTGTCCGCGAAAGGCACCGAAGAACGCAAGCCTGACCGCGCGCGCCATGTAGAAAGCCGTCAGGAACGCGGTGACCAGCGCAACGACGAACACGACCCTGGCAACCGCCGGGCTCGCTCCACGCAGCACCTCTCCACCAAATCCCGCCTTGAAGGCCTCGCCGATGATCTCGTCTTTCGACCAGAACCCGCCGAAGGGCGGGATGCCGGCCAGGGCCAGCGATCCGATCGCGAACGTCACGAAGGTCCAGGGCATGGCGCGGCGCAGGCCCCCCATGTCCGAGAGGTTGTTTGAGTGCACGGCATGAATGACGCTTCCGGCCGCGAGAAAGAGCAGAGCCTTAAAGAAGGCGTGGGTGAACAGGTGGAAGATGCCCGCGGAGTAGGCGCCCACCGCCAGCCCGGCCATCATGTAGGCAAGCTGGGAGATGGTCGAGTAAGCCAGGACCTTCTTGATGTCGTCCTGCACCAGCGCCATCAGCGCGGAGATCAGCATCGTGATCGATGCCAGGATGGCGATCTCGTTCATCGCAGGAGTCGAGGCGGAGAACACCGGGAACATGCGCCCGACCAGGAACACACCGGCCGCAACCATGGTCGCCGCGTGGATCAAAGCCGAGACCGGAGTTGGGCCGGCCATCGCGTCGGGAAGCCACACGTGCAAGGGGAACTGAGCGGACTTACCGATCGCCCCGCAGAAGAGCAGCACCGCGCCGGCGGTCACCCATCCCGGCGAGACCTGGCCGGACTCCACCGCCCTTATGATCCCGTCGATGCTGAACGTCCTGGTGGCGGAGAAGAGCGTGAAGATGCCGAGAAGGAAGCCCACGTCACCGATCCGGGTGGTGATGAACGCCTTGATGCCGGCGTCGGAGTTCTCCTTCTCCTCCCAGTAATGACCGATCAGGAAGTAGGAGCAGAGACCGATGATCTCCCAGCCGATCAGAAGCTGGATCAGGTTGTCGGCGATCACCACATCCAGCATGCCGGCGGTGAACAGTGAGAGCGCGGCGAAGAACCAGGTGTAGCGGGCATCACCGCGCATGTAGCCCGTGGAATAGATCTGCACCAGCAACGAGACGCTGGTGACGACCACGAACATCACGGCCGTCAGCCCGTCGACTTTCATTCCCAAACGCAGAGCAAGCTTCCCGCCGAAGCGAGCCCACTCCATGCTTCGCTCGACGGCTGCCGCCCCGCCGACTACTCGAGCGAGAATGCCGACGGAGAGCGCAAACGAAATGCCGGTGGCCAGGATGCTAATCCCGGCACCCCTGCTCCTCAGACGCTTGCCGAAGAAGAGGACGGCGAAGAATGCGGCCGCCGGAAGGGCCGGAACCAACCACGCGCTGCGCAGGAACACGGCTCAGCCCACCCCTCGCCCGGGCCCGTGCCCGCCCGGGCCGCGGGCTTTCCGCGAGTGCGAATCCAGAACGGACAAGCGCAACCCCTCTTCCCGGCTCCTCTTCCCGCTACCAGCGGAGCAGATGAACATCGTCCACATTGACCGTTTCCCGGTTCCGATAGATGAGCAGCACGATCGCCAGACCGATGCCCACCTCGGCAGCGGCCACCGCGATCACGAACAGCGCGAAGACTTGCCCGACGGCGAAGTGGCTGCGCAGGAATACGGAGAACGCGACCAGGTTGAGGTTCACCGCATTGAGCATCAGCTCGATGGACATCAGCACGATCACCGCGTTGCGGCGGACGAGCACACCGTAGATGCCTACACAGAACAGGAAGGTCGAGAGCACCAGCGGCAGTGTCATGTGCAGAGTGCCCACGGCCTCAGTCCTTCCTCGCCAGCACGATCGATCCCACCAGAGCCGCCAGCAGCAACATCGAAACGGCCTCGAACGGAAGCACGAAGTAGCGGAACAGGGACTCGCCCAGCACGCTCGTGGAGGTGGGGCTGCTGAGGTCGATCATCTTGCCGCGGAATCCGTCGGTCAGCAGCACGGCCATCAGCCCGAAGAGGGCCGAGGCAACCGTGGCGCCGATCAGGCGCTGCGCCATCGACGGGTTGTCTAGCGTTTCCGTGCCGAGTGGTGCGCGGGTGAGCATCAGGGCGAACAGCAGCAGGATCACGATCGCCCCCACATAGATCAGAAGCTGCGCCAGTGCCACGAACGGCGCCGTGAGCAAGAAGTAGATCAGGGCGACCCCGCCCAGCGAGATCACCAATGCCAGGGCACCGTGGACCACATTGCGGGTCGTCACCACCGCCAGCGCGCCGCCGGCCGTGACCAAGGCCATCGCCAGGAACACCCAGTCGTAGCCCGTCATTCCCCCACCTCCAGATCGCCGGCAGAGGGTTGGGCCGGTTCGGCCTGGGCGAGAGGAGTGGCGCCCTGGGCGGGCTCCACCGTCTTGGCCTCGGTGGACTTGCGCCCAACTCCGGACGCCTGGGAAGACACGGCACCCTCCTCCAGGGCCGGCGGCTCGGGCACCGTGGCCATCCACCCACCCAACCGGTCCTTCTCGTGCGTCAGCTCCGCAATGTCGTACTCGGAGTATTCGAACTCCGGCGACCAGTACAGCGCGGCGAAGGGGCAGACCTCCACGCAGATGCCGCAGTACATGCAGAGCGCGAAGTCGATCGCGAAGCGGTCGAGTGAGTTGCGGGTCCGCGGCCGGGCCCCCTCCTCCTTGGCCGGAACAACTTCCTTGTGCGACTCGATGTAGATGCACCAGTCGGGGCACTCGCGCGCGCAGAGCATGCACACGGTGCAGTTGCCCTCCAGCAACGCGATGACGCCGCGGGTGCGGGCAGGTAGCTCCGGACGAACGTGCGGGTACTGCTGGGTGACCGAGCGGCGCGACATCGTCTTGAACGTGACGGCCAACCCCTTGAGCAGACCCACCCCCGGAATCGCCATCGCTAGAACACCACCTTGCAGGCGCCGACCACGAGGATCAGGCCGAGCGAGGTCGGGATGAGCAGTTGCCACGAGAAGCGCTGAAGCTGGTCCTCGCGAAGCCGCGGGAAGGTCGAGCGCGCCCAGATCATCACGAAAGCAAGCGCCAGCGTCTTGGAGACCGTCCAACCCACCGCCGTCAGCTTCTCCAAGCCCGGGATGTAGAAGGGCCCCTTCCAGCCGCCGAGGTAGAGCACCGAGGCGATGGCCGAGATCGCGGCGATGCCCGCGTACTCGGTAAGCATGAAGAAGGCCATGCGAAGGCCCGAGTACTCCGTGACGGATCCGAAGATGATCTCTGAGTCCGCCATGGGCATGTCGAACGGTGAGCGCGATAGCTCTGCCAGGCCGGCCATGAAGAACACGGCGAGACCGACGAACTGGGTGAGCACGAATGGGTAGGCATGCTGGGCCTCGACGATACCCACCAACGACATCGTGCCCGCCTGTATGGCCACAGCAGCCGAGGCGAACACCAGGGGAAGCTCGTAGGAGATGAGCTGGGCGGCGGCGCGAAGACCCCCGATCAAGGAGAACTTGTTGGCGCTCGCCCAGGCGGCCATCAGCACTCCGACCACGCTGACCGAGCTGATCGCCAGCACGTAGAACAGCCCGACGTCCAGCTTCTCGGCTGCCAGACCCGGCGCCCACGGGATCACGACGAAGACCATCAGCGTCGGGATCATCACCACGGCCGGCGCCAGCTTGAAGACGGTGCGATCCGCGGCCGCGGGCACGATGTCCTCCTTCTGGAGGAACTTCACGCCGTCGGCGATGAGCTGAGCCCAGCCGTGGAAGCGCCCGGCCTCCATGGGGCCCAGGCGCGCCTGCATGTGCGCCATGACCTTGTGCTCGCCGTAGCCCACCACCAGCATCGCCGCCACGAACACGCCGAGCACGCCCAAGATCTTGCCTGCCAAGAGCAGCCAGGGGTCGGCGAAGAAGGCCTCGAGGTTCATCGGTCCACGTCACCCACCACGAACAGCATGCTTCCCATGATCGCCACGAGGTCGGGCAGCAGGACGCCCCGGAGCATGTGGGGAAGCACCGAGACGTTGTTGAACGAGGGAGTGCGGATCTTGAATCGCCACGGTGTCTTCTCTCCGCGCGAGACGCAGTAGTAGGAGAGCTGGCCGAGCGGGTTCTCGGTGCGGATGTACGCGGCGCCCTCGGGGACCTTGACCACCTTGGGCATCCTCAAGTTGACGGGGCCCGCCGGAACGAGGTCGTTGGCCTGTTCGATGATCCGAAGCGAGGCGCGAATGCGTTCGATCAGAACGAGGAAGCGATCGTAGGCGTCCCCGTTCTCGCCCACCGGCACATCGAAGTCGACCTCGCCGTACTTCAGATAGGGCTCGGTCTTGCGCGCGTCCTCCGAACAGCCGGTCGCGTGCAGGATCGCCCCGGAGACCCCGTGGTCGAGGGCGACCTCGGCGCTCAGCACGCCAATGCCCTTGGTGCGCGCCTTGAAGATCTCGTTGCCCAGCAGCAGGTCCTCGTATTCGCGGATGCGAGCGCGAATACGACCCACCAGCTCACGCGAAAGCGCGAGGAATCCGGCCGGCACGTCCTCCTTCAAACCGCCCACTCGAAAGAAGTTGTGGTGCAGCCGCTGGCCGGTGGCCATCTCCATCAGTCTCTGGATTTCCTCCCGCTCACGGAAGGCGTAGAAGACCGGCGTCAGTGCGCCCAGCTCCAGGGGAAACGAGCCCACGAAGACCAGGTGATTCAGGATGCGGTTCCACTCGCAGATGATGGTGCGGATCCACTGCGCTCGCTCGGGGACCTCCAAGCCCATCATCTTCTCGACCAACAGCGCCACACCGACCTCGTTGCAGGCGGCCGAAATCCAGTCGTGCCGGTTCATCAGCGCCATGATCTGGCGGTAGTCGCGGTACTCGGACAGCTTCTCGAAGCCCCGATGCATGTAGCCGACCACCGGCCGGCACTCGAGGATGCGCTCGCCGTCCACGGTCACCAAGAGCCGCAGCACGCCGTGGGTCGAGGGGTGCTGAGGGCCGATGTTCAGGGTCATCTCTCCGGTGGCGAGGTCGCGCCCGCGCACCTCCACGCTCACCCCGTCGCCCAGTCCGGCGGGGAAGCCTGCGGTAATCGCCATGGGTGTGCTCACGGCTTGTCCCCCGCGGGACGCTCAGGGGGCTCTTCCTGTCCCGCGTCGCCCTCGGAAAACTCCTTCTGCCCGGTTTGGAGATCGGGCGTCTCCCTCTCCCCCGCGTGGCGCTCGGAAGGCTCCTTCTCTCCCGGCCACGGCTTGGCGACCCGCGAGGCGAGATGGAACTCCTTGCGCAGCGGGTGGCCCTCGAAGTTGTCGGGAAGCTCGATGTGAACGAGGTTGGGATGGCCCTCGAAAACGACGCCGAACATCTCCCAGGTCTCCCGCTCGTGCCAGTCGGCCCCCGCGTAGACCTCGGAAACCGAAGGCAGGCGCGCATCCTCGCGCGGGACGACGCAGCGCAGGTTCAGGTGGTGGGCATTAGGCGTGGAGTAGAGATGCAGCACGACGGCGAACCCTTCCTCCAGCAAGTCCACGGCCGTCAGGAAGTCGAAGAAGTCGAAACCGAGCGCGGGCTCGCCTCGGCAGCTGCGCACCGCCTCGATCCAGAGCCCCCGATCCACCGTGGCCGTGAGTTGGCCGTACTCGACCAGGCCCACCACGGCCTCGTCTCCCAGAACGCCCCTCAGGGCGGTGAGGAGATCAGCCGGTGCCATCAGTCGGCCACCGCGTCCCGACCGGCGTAGCGCGCCTTCAAGTCCTCGCCCTGGATGAGCTTCTGCAGCTTGATGATGCCCTCGAGAAGAGCCTCGGGGCGCGGGGGACAACCGGGCACATAGACGTCCACGGGGATGATCTGGTCCACGCCCTTGGTCACCGAATAGGAGTCCCAGTAAGGCCCTCCGGTGTTGGCGCAGGAGCCGAAAGCGATCACATACTTGGGGTCCGGCATCTGCTCGTAGATGCGCTTCAAAGGCGCGGCCATCTTGTCGGTCACGGTGCCGGCGACGCAGAGGAAGTCGGCCTGACGAGGCCCGTGCGCGAAGGGGATCACGCCCAGCCGGATGAAATCGTGTCGCGAGGTCGAGGCGGCGATGAACTCGATGGCGCAGCAGGCAAGCCCGAAGTTCATGACCCAGAGCGAATACTTGCGTCCCCAGTTGAGCACGAACTTGATCGGCTGGGGCAGGGAGACCTGGTCGATCAGACCCACTTCAGGACCCCCTTCTTCCAGCCGTAGAGCAGGGCCAGGGCCAGGACGCCGATGAACACGGCCATCTCGACCAGAGCCGCCACACCCAGCCGCTCTAAGACCAGGGCCCACGGGAAGAGAAACACGCTCTCCACGTCGAAGACGACGAAGAAGAAGGCGAAGATGTAGTAGCGAATCTGGGTCTGGCTCCAGCCCACGCCGACCGGGTCGATGCCGCACTCGTAGGTGAGTAGCTTCTCGCGCCGCGGCCGGCTCGGCCGCAGGACCCAGTTGGCGGCCATCGCCAGCGCGAAGAACCCGATTCCCACCAGGACGAAGGCCCCCAGCGTCCCGTAGGACCGGAAGTAATCCGACATGCTCACCCTCTGTATCGCCTACGTTGGGATTGCCAATCGTCGAACGTCGAATCCGAGTCCGGCGGGTCAGCCCTGACCCAGCCCCTGGTCGGTGCGAGCAATGATCATGCCGGCCAGGTCGCGCAGCATACACCGAGCCGCTCCGTCGGGCAGGACGGCCAGTTCCGCCTCGGCCCGCGCGACGAAAGAGGCCACCTCTTCCCCGGCCCTTGCCACTGCCGGATGGGCTCGCAGCATCTCCAGCGCCCGGTCCACCTCGGCGCCTTCGAGCTTCGGTGCCCGCAGCAGCGCCGCCATCTCCCCGTCGGAATCGCGCATCGAGCCCAGCGCGTAGAGAACCGGAAGGGTCTTCACTCCTTCGCGAAGGTCGGTTCCGGGCGCCTTGCCGGTGGTCGCCTCGTCGTGAGTGACGTCCATCAGGTCGTCCGCGAGCTGGAAGGCGACGCCCAACTTCTCCCCGTAGCGGCCCAGGGCCTGCGACTGCTCCTCGCCGGCGCCCGAGAGCATGCCGCCCAGACGGCAAGAAGCCGAGATCAGGGCCGCCGTCTTGCGGCGCACAACCGACATGTAGTGCTCGATCGGATCCTCGCCGGGACCGGGGCCTCGCACCTCGGCGATCTGACCCTCGCACAGCAGCGCGATGGTGCGCGCCATCAGCCGGGTCGCCTCCAGGCCCAGGTGCGCGGTCAGCTCCGACGCGCGAGCGAACAGGTAATCACCGGCCAGCACGGCCACCGTGTTGGTCCAGCGCGCGTTTGCGCTGCCGGTGCCGCGGCGCACTTCGGCCTCGTCGATGACGTCGTCGTGATAGAGACTCGAAAGGTGAGTCAGCTCGACTGCCGTCGCGGCGGGGACCAACCTTGAATCCTCCGGGTCACCGAAGTGCCCGCAGGCCAGCACCAGTGTCGGGCGAAACCGCTTGCCTCCCGCCTCCAGAAGATGCCTGGAGACTTCGGCCATAAATGGGTCCTGGGATTGCACGGCTTCGCGCAATTGAACTTCCACCCGGGAAAGACCGTCGCGTAGCGCCGCCTCCAACTGCGCCGGCTCCGCCGTCATCTGTCGAGATGCCACCCTTGCCCCTCCGGGGTCCGCCCGCACCCTGCGGGTCGGCCTATGATACGCGGCGCTCGGCCGGTGTGGTGCGCCCGAAGTTCCCCTACATTCGAGCGCACCACACTACCCCAGGAACCGTGCCGCCGACCTGGCGGCCTCGAGGACCCAACCCGGCAGCACTCCAAGGAACACGGTCGCCGCCGCGGTGATCCCGAGCACCGCCGCCAGACCGGCAGCTGTGGGCCTCGGAGACGCCTGGTCGGGTCCCGGCTGCATGAACATCATCACGATGACCTTGAGGTAGTAGAAGGCCGCCACCACGCTGGTCGCCACCCCGATCACGACCAAACCCGTCTGCCCGGAGTCCACGGCGGCGGAGAAGACCGTGAACTTCGACACGAACCCCGACGTCGGCGGGATGCCGGCAAGGGAGAGCAGGAAGAGCGTCAGCAAACCTGCCAGCACCGGTTGGCGCGCGCCCAGCCCGGCAAGGTCGCTGAGCGAGACGAACCCGCCCGAGATCGAAAGCCGCGCCTCGGATTTGTGCTCGGCGCGCTCCAGGCGGGCTACCACGGCGAAGGCTCCGATCACCGTCAGGGCATAGGCGAGAAGGTAATAGAGAGACGCGCCGATTCCCGCACGGCTGGCGGCGACCACCCCGATCAGGATGTAGCCGGCATGTGCGATCGAGGAGTAGGCGAGCAGCCGCTTCAAATCCGTCTGCACGACGCCGAGTACCGCGCCCACCAGCATGGTCAGAACAGCCAGGACCCACAGCACCGGCCGCCAGTCCAGCACCAGCCCCCCGAATCCTCCGACGAAGACGCGCAGGAACGCGGCGAACGCGGCGACCTTGGTGCCCGAAGCCATCAGGGCGGTCACCGAGGTCGGCGCGCCCTGGTAGACGTCGGGAATCCACATGTGGAATGGGGCGGCGGCGACCTTGAACGAGAAGCCCACGCCGAGCAGTGCCAGGCCGGCAAGAAGCAGCCTGGGCGAGGAGACCGTCGCGGCGACGGAGGAGATCACGGCGATGTTGGTCGACCCCGTGGCACCGTAGGTAAGCGCCACTCCGTAGATGAAGAACGCCGAGGAGAAAGCCCCCAGCAGGAAGTACTTCAGGGCCGACTCCTGGGAGGCCGAGCGCTCCAAGGTGAAACCGGCCAGGACGTAGAGGCAAAGAGAGAGAAGTTCCAGAGCGACGAACACCATCACCAGGTCGGCCGACGCCGCAAGCAGCATCATGCCGGTCACCGACAGCACCACAAGCGAGTAGAACTCCCCCCGCGACTGCTTGCCGTCGTCTTCCCCGCCGGCCATCAGCACGACCAGAGCGGCCACCGAGAGCAGGATCGCCCTCGCGTACATCGCCACTCCGTCGGAGGCGATCATCCGGCTGAAGGCCACCGTGTGGCCCGTCCAGATCCAGGCGGTCAGCCCGCCCGCCACCGCGATGCCGGCCAGCGACAGCGCCTTGAATACCCCCGCCCGGACACTCGGTCCGAACGCGGCCACCAAGAGCAGGATCAGGCCGGCCACCGCCATGGCGATCTCCGGGCAGACGGCCTTGAAGTTCACCACCGGGGCGACGATGTCCGGGGCCAACTGAGCTAGAGGCACGGGCGGCTCCTTACCGCGAGGGCAAAGCGGAGGATGAGTTGGCTTCGGTGACGATCTCGATCACGCGGTCGACCGACGGCTGCATGCGCGAGAGCAGTGGGCGAGGGTAGACACCTATGAAGATCATTGCCGTGACCAGCGGCACGAGGATGGCGATCTCACGGACCGACAGATCCTTCATGCGGCGGGTCTGCTCGTTCGATACCGGTCCGTGCATGACCCGTTGGTAGGCCCACAGCAGGTAGACCGCGGCCAGGATCACCCCACCCGCGGCCAGCACAGCGTAGACCCGATTGGCGAGGAAGGTCCCGAGCAGCACCAGGAACTCCCCGACGAACCCGTTCAGTCCCGGCAAGGCCATGCTGGACAAGGCGGTGATCAGGAAGAAGCCGGCCAGCACCGGCACCACGGCCGCGGCCCCTCCAAAGTCGGAGATCATGCGCGAATGGCGCCGCTCGTAGAGCATGCCGACCAGAAGGAAGAGCGCCCCGGTGGAAAGCCCGTGGTTGACCATGTACAGCACGCCGCCCTGCATGGCCTGGGTGGTCAGCGCGAACGTTCCCAACACGATGAAGCCGAGGTGCGACACCGAAGAGTAGGCCACCAACCGCTTCAAGTCTCTCTGCATCACCGCGATCACGCCCCCGTACAGGATGCCCACGATCGCCAGGATCGAAAGCAGCGGCACCAACTCCTTGGCGGCGCGTGGGAACAGCGGCAGCGAGAAACGCAGGAAACCGTAGGTGCCCATCTTCAGAAGGACCCCGGCCAGGATGACCGAACCGGCCGTCGGCGCTTCGGTGTGAGCGTCGGGAAGCCAGGTGTGCAGCGGCACCAGAGGCACCTTCACCGCGAAAGCGGCGAAGAAGGCCAGGAACAGCCAGCGCTGGCTGCCCAGGGAAAGATGCAGCCCGCGCAGACTCTCGTAGGAGAAGCTCGCGATCCCGGTCGCATTGCGGTGCAGGAAGTAGAGCACCAGGATCCCCACCAGCATGAGCAGCCCGCCGGCCAGCGTGAAGAGGAAGAACTTTACCGCCGCATAGACTCGCCGCTCGCTGCCCCAACCGCCGATCACGAAGTACATGGGGATCAGCACGAACTCCCAGAACACGTAGAAGAGGAAGAGGTCCGTGGCAAGGAAGACCCCGACCATGGCCGACTCCAGCACCAGCAGAAGCGCCATGAACGTCCGGACCGAGCGCGTCTCCTTCCAGGAGGCCAGCACGCACAGGGGAAGCAGGAAGGTCGTCAACACCACGAGGAACAGGCTGATGCCGTCCACTCCCATCTCGTAGCGAATCCCGAGCGAGCGAATCCACCACGCGCGCTCCACGAGCTGGAAGCCGGCCTCGCCGGGACGGAACAACGCCAGCACCACGACCGAACTGGCAAAGACCAGCAGGCTGACGACGAGCGCGAGCAGGCGAGCGGCGTTGGCGCGAGCCTTGGGCACCAGGGCCAGACCCGCCACTCCCGCCAGCGGAAGGAAGGTCGTGAGACTCAACCAAGGAAACGAACGCAACCCCGCCCCCTCAAGCGGCCCGGGCCACGAGGACCCCGACCAGTGCCACGGCTCCGACCAATACGGCGAGGCCGTAGGAACGCACGTACCCGGTCTGCAACCGGCGAAGGCGCGCGGCCCCGGAAGTCACTCCGCCGGCCAGAGCGCCGAACGAGCCGTCGATCACCTTCATGTCCAGTACCGAAGCGAAGAACGCGCCCAGCGCGCCGGCGATGGTTACCGTGAAGAACGAGTAGACCTCATCCACGTAGAACTTGTTGGCCAGCACCCGCTGGGGGAACGCGAAGCGTTTGCGCAGCGCCAGCCAGTCCGACCGCAAGTAGATGGTGTAGGCCAGCCAGATGGCCACCAGGGCCACCGCGACCGAGATGCCCGCCAGGACGGCCTCGCTCAGCCCGCTGCCCGGAAGGTGCCAGCCCGCGAGGCGGCCCACGCCGGACTCCCTCGCGTACAGGGCCCCGCTCGAGGCGCCGGCCAGGACCTGCTCCTCGCTCGCTCCCAGCACCGGCGAGAGGAAACGCTGGATCACGCCGGAACCGGAGGAGACGCCGAGCAGGCCGGCGCCGAGCGAGGCGATGCCGAGCAGCACCAGGGGTAGGCGCATCGTCGGTGGAGCCTCGTGGGGCTCGAGCCCGGCCGCGACGCGGGAGCGACCGAAGAAGACCAGGAACACCACCCGCGAGGCGTAGAAGGCGGTGAGCCCGGCGCCGGCAAGGCCCAGCACCCAGAGCAGGCGGCTGTGCGAGTAGACCGCGGCGAGGATGTGGTCCTTGGAGAAGAAGCCGGCAAAAGGAGGAATCCCGGAGATGGCAAGCCACCCGGCCATGAACGTGGCCGCCGTGACAGGCAAGCGCCGCACCAGTCCGCCCATCTTCTTCATGTCGGTCTCGCCGGCCAGGGCGTGCATGACGGCGCCCGCCCCGAGGAAGAGCAGCGCCTTGAAGAACGCGTGAGTGAACAGGTGGAAGATGCCGCCGGCATAGGCGCCCACCCCGAGACCCAGGAACATGTAGCCGAGCTGGGAGATCGTCGAGTAGGCGAGCACTCGTTTGATGTCGTCCTGGCCGATCGCGATCAGTGCCGCGATCAGTGCGGTGGCGATTCCGATTCCGGCCACCACGTCCAGGGCCGCCGGGGAAGCCTCGAAGATCACATGGGTGCGAGCCACCATGTAGACCCCGGCCGTCACCATCGTGGCCGCATGGATCAAGGCGGAAACGGGCGTGGGACCTTCCATCGCGTCGGGAAGCCAGACGTAGAGCGGGATCTGGGCGCTCTTGCCCGTTGCTCCCAAGAAGAGCAACAGGCTGATGGCCGTTGCCGTGCCGGCCGCCAGTGCCCCGGCACCCGCGAAGACCGTGTCGAAATTCAGCGAGCGGAAGGTGGCGAAGATCAGGATCGTGCCCAGCAGGAAGCCGAAGTCGCCGATCCGGTTGGTCACGAAGGCCTTCTTGGCGGCCACGGCCGCGGCCGGGCGCTCGAACCAGTGCCCGATCAACAGATAGGAGCAAAGCCCCACCATCTCCCAGCCCACGAACAGCAGCAGGAAGTTGTCGGCCAGGACCAGAGTGAGCATGGAGAACGCGAAAAGGTTGAGGTTGGCGAAATAGCGCCCGCGCCCCGAATCCCCGCGCATGTATCCGACCGAGTAGAGGTGAATGGCCGCGCCCACACCGGTGACCGTAATTATCATCAGCGCCGAGAGCGGATCCACACGCAGACTCACCGGCACATCCAGGTTCCCCAGGGGGACCCATTGCCACAACGTGCGCACGAACAGCCGGGAATCCGCCGGCATCGAGACGAGCTTGGCGAGGATCGCCGCGGCGAAACAGAAGGAGCCGGTGACGGCCGCCGTCGCCAGCAAACCCGCCCAGCGCCCCAACCGCTTGCCGAAGAGCACGTTGGCGAAGGCCCCCGCCAGTGGCAGGGCCGGCACCAGCCAGACCAGGTTCAGCACGCCGGGATCGCCCACACCGCTCACCACTTCAGTAAGTTCACTTCATCGACGTCCACCGACACCCGACGGCGGAAGATGGCCACGATGATGGCCAATCCCACCACCACCTCGGCCGCGGCGACCACCATCACGAAGAATGCCAGCACCTGGCCTTGGAGATTGCCCAGAATCCGGGAGAAAGCGACGAGGGAGAGGTTGACCGCGTTGAGCATCAACTCAATGGACATGAAGATCACGATCGCGTTGCGCCGAAGCAGTACGCCGAGTACGCCGATGGCGAACAACACGGCCGACAGCACCAGGTAGGCGCCCGGAGGAACGCTCACTTGCGCCTCCCCAAGACCAGGGCCCCCACCGCCGCCACGACCAGCAGCAGCGAGGTCACTTCGAACGGCAACACATAGCTGGTGAAGAGTGTCTCGGCCAGGCCCTCGACGTTGCCCGACGCGTTGGCCTGCGTCAGACCGACCGCCTGGAGAGAATGCATCACACCCGTGCGCACGGCCACGTACAACCCCGCCGTCAGCGCCAAGGCGAACAGGATCGCAATCGGGCGCTGAGCGCGGATCTTCTCCTTCAACGACTCCTCTCGGTCCACGCCCAGCAGCATGATCACGAACAGGAAGAGCACCATGATCGCGCCGGCGTATACCACCACCTGCACGGCCGCCAGGAAGTGAGCCTCCAGTACCACGTAGAAAACCGCCAGACAGAAGAGGTTGACGATGAGCAGGAGGGCCGCGCGGACCGCGTGACGAGCGAATACCATCAGCAGGGCCGAGATCACGGCCAGCGGAGCGATGACGCAGAAGACGACGAACTCGGCTCGAGCGGCACCGGAAGCCGCTTTCCCGGCGGCGATCGCGAGGTCCATCACCAGCGCCCTCCCGCCTGGCTCGTCGAAGCCGCCGGCCCGAACAACTCCATCGCGGACTCCCCTTCAAGTGTGCGACGCGGCAGCGGCTCGGCGCCGTCGGAAAGCGGAACCAGCAGCCGGTCTTTGGCGTAGACGAGTGCCTCGCGCGTCTCGGTGGCCATCTCGTACTCGGCGGACATCGTCAGAGCCCGGACCGGGCAAGCCTCGATACAGTACCCGCAGAAGATGCAGCGGTTGTAGTTGATCTCATAGATTCGCGCATAGCGCTCCCCCGGTGAGTAGCGCTCCTCGGGGGTGTTCTGGTCGCCCACCACCAGGATCGCGTCGGCCGGGCATGCCCAGGCGCAAAGCTCGCAGCCCACGCAACGCTCCAACCCGTCGGGACGGCGGTTGAGGCGGTGACGGCCGTGGAAGCGCGGCGCCGTCGGGCGTTTGACCTCCGGATACTGGGTGGTGACCTTGCGCCGGAAGAGATGGCGGAAGGTGACGGCGAGTCCCCTGAAGATCTCGAACATCAGCCCTCCTCCACCGGCGCACCGCCCGCGGGAGCGGAAGCCTGGGCACCGCCGCCGCCGACCGGAACCCCTGTCTCGCCTTCCGCCGGCGACTCCTCCCCGATCTCGGCATCACTCTGAGATTGACGCGAGCGCGTGAGCAGCGGCGAGATCAGCCACAGCACGGCCAGGATCACCAGCAGCGCCGCTCCCGCGTAAAGGAAGATCCGCCGGTCCTGATAGGTGGCCAGAACGGCGGTGAGCATGATCCACACCAGGCCCACCGGGACCAGGAAGCGCCACCCGATTCGCATGAGCTGGTCGTAGCGGAGTCTCGGCAGCGTGGCCCGAATCCAGATGAAAGCGAATATCACGCACAGCACCTTGCCCAGGAAGAACAGCACGGGCCACGGCCCGTTGATCGCGAATCCCAGGCCGGGCGGCGGCAGCCAGCCGCCGAAGAACAAGGTGACCGCCACCGCCGAGACGGTGATCAGGTTCAAGTACTCGGCAAGGTAGAACAGCGCAAAGCGGAACCCGCTGTACTCGGTGTGATAGCCGGCCACCAGCTCGGTCTCGGCCTCGGGCAGGTCGAACGGAGCCCGGTAGACCTCGGCGAGCGCCGCCACCGAGAAGATGAGGAAAGCCGGGAACTGGGAGAGCACGTACCACTGACTGCCTTGCGAGACAACGATCTCGCGCATGGACAGACTCTGTGTGTAGATCAAGGGCCCGATCAGGCCCAGGCCCATTCCGATCTCGTAGCTCACCATCTGCGCCGTGGAACGAACGGCGCCCAGCAACGGGTAGCGCGAGCCGGAGGACCAGCCGGCCAGCACCACGCCGTAGACCCCGAGCGAAGACATGGCCAGGATCCACAGGATGCCGACGTTCAGGTCGGTCAGCGACGCCGGGTGACCGGCCAGAGAGTTGCCCCAGGGGATGACCGCGAAGGCGAGGAACGCCGGCAGGATGGCCACCACCGGCGCGATCAGATAGATGATCCGGTCGGCCGCGGCCGGCATGATCATCTCCTTGAACAGCAGCTTCAGCCCATCGGCGACCGTCTGGAGCAGACCCAACGGACCCACGCGATTCGGCCCGATGCGTGACTGCATGAAAGCCAGGACCCGACGCTCCATCCAGATGGCGAGGATCACGGCGACCAGCAGTGACACCAGGGTTCCGGCGGTCTTCGCCAGTATGAACAGCAGGCTCTCGGAGGCGGTCGCGCCCGCCTGGGCGAGCATCATCGGCCGTCACCTCTCTCGAGCTCCACACGACACGCGACCACCAACTTGCCGGGATCCAGAAGCTCGGATGCCCGAAAGCCCCCGCGTTCCCAGGGAACCCTCACGCAGCCCGGAGCGACGCAGGCGTCCAAGGACGCCTCCAGCACAGCGGTGCCCGTGGAGGTGCCAAGCCGCACGCGGCTCCCCGGCGTGACTCCCAGCCGGCGAGCGTCGTCCGGATGCAGTGTCGCGCGGACGGGACCGGCCGCACCCTCCAGATCCCTTGCCCCCCGCAACGCCACCCCTTCTCCAAGCAGAGTCGTCGCGCAGGCCAGCACCATCCCATCCAACGAGGGTGCCTCCGTGACCTGTATAGGGCCGGCAGCCGCCGACACCGGGGCCGAGCGCAACCCCTCTAGCTCGGCAACCAATTCTTCGCGCCCGCTGGTCGTCCACGGAGCGCCCAACTCCGATGCCAACCTGCCGGCGATCTCCCAGTCGGGCAATGCCGCGCCCGGAGCGGCAACCGCCGCCCGGCCTTTGCGGGAGCGGCCCTCCCAGTTCGTGAACGAACACTCCTTCTCTTGGGCGACCGCAGCCGGAAAGACCACGTCCGCGGTGCGCGCGACCTCCGAGAGGAAAAGCCCGATCGCAACCGTGAAGCCGGCCGGGTTGAACATGTCGTGGAGTCCCGGCCATCCGGGGAACTCCCGCGCCGGGTTCACACCGGCAAGAATCAGCCCGCCGAGTTCCCCCCGGGCGGCCGCGGTCAGGATCTCGACTCCGTCGCGACCGCGAGCCTTGGGCAGCTCCGTGCGCCAGATCTCCGACACGGTCGCGCGGGCCCAGGAATCATCCACTCGCCGCCCGCCGGGCAGCAGCGCCGGGTGGACCCCCGCGTCCAGCAAGCCGCGGCCGTTCGGCCGAGAGGGCACCCAGCCGAATTGGGCATCCACCGCCTCCACCAGGCTCCAAGCGCCGGCCAGGCCGGCGGGGCTTGCGGCCAACCGCTCCCCGACCAGCACGACGACTCGTCCACGCGAGGCGCGAAGCAGTTCGCCTGCCTCACCTTCGCCCAGGGCCAGTGCGCGCAGCACGGCCGCCTCGCGGCCCGGACGCGCCGGGGCGTACTTGCCGCCCGGTATCGCCCGCCCCGCCCAGGATCCCACGACCACCACGCCGACCCCGAAGCGCAGAGCCGCCTTTCGCAGGCGCAACCACAAGATCGGGGCTTCCTCGTGGGCATCCAGCCCGACCAGGACCACCACCCGGGCCGCGTCGAGGTCGGCGTAGGTGGGACCGGCCCGACCGGCGATGCGGGAGAGCACCTCGTCCTCCTCAGGAGAACCCACCCGAAGGCGGGCGTCCACGTCGTTGGAGGAAAGCGCCGTGCGCGCCAGCTTGGCCCAGGCGTAGGCGTCCTCGTCGGCAAGATGTCCGCCTACCAGCACTCCCGTGCCCTTGTCTCCGGCCGCCTTCAGGCCGGCGGCCGCCGCGGCCAGCGCTTCAGTCCAGGGCGCGGGGCGCAACTCTCCATCGCGGCGCACCAGCGGCGTGCGCAGCCTCTCCGGATCGCCCACGTAGGCAAAGCCGTAGCGCCCCTTGTCACATATCCAGGCGTCGTTGACTTTCGAGTCGGGCACAGCAAGCTGACGAACGATCCTGCCATCACGGGCGTCCGCACGAAGCCCGCAGCCCGAAGGACAGTGGTTGCACGCACTCGAAGTGGACACCAGGTCGAAGGGACGGGAGACGAAACGGTAAGAGACCGAGGTCAGGGCCCCCACCGGGCAGATCTGCACAACGTTGCCCGAGAACACGCTCTCGAAGGGCGCCTCGGCGAAGAAACCGACCTGCTCCAGCGCGGAGCGTTCGAACAGTTCGATGAAAGGATCTCCCGCGATCTCGTTCGCGAAGCGGGTGCAGCGAGCGCAGAGCACGCAGCGCTCGCGGTCCAGCAGGATGCGACCGGAGATGGCGACCGGCTTGGCGTAGCGGCGCTTGGGTTCGACGAAGCGGCTCTCGCCCGGGCCGTATGCCAGAACCTGATCCTGCAGGGGGCACTCACCGCCCTTGTCGCACATCGGGCAATCCAGCGGGTGGTTGGCGAGCAGGAACTCCAGCACCCCGATCTGCGCCTTGCGCGCCATCCCGGAGGTCTCCTGGGTGCGCACAACCATTCCCTCCGCGCACACGGTGGTGCAGGAGGTCACCGGCTTGGCCTGGCCCTCGATCTCCACCAGGCACATGCGGCAGGCACCGAGCGGCATCAGGTGTGCGTGGTCGCAGAAGCGCGGGATGTCGATGCCCAGCATCTCGGCGGCACGGATCACCAGCGTGCCCTTGGGCACACCGATCGCGCGAGCGTCGATGGTGAGATTCACCCGTTCTTCTTCGGTCACCCCAGCCCTCCTAGCCGGCACCCGGCAAGCTCGCCCGTCCCGGCCAGGGGCAGGCGCCTTCCCGAATGTGGCGCTCGTAGTCCTCACGGAACAGCCTGATGCTGGATTCGACGGGGCTCACGGCGCCGTCGCCCAGCGGACAGAAGCAGCGGCCGAACATCTGCGAGCAAACGTCGAGCAGGGTGTCGACGTCCGCGGCTCGCCCCCGGCCTTCCTCGATACGGGCCAGGGTGTGGCGCATCCAGTAGGTGCCCTCGCGGCACGGGGTGCACTTGCCGCAGGACTCGTGGGCGTAGAAGTCGGTGAAGCGTCGGACGGCGCGCACGATGCAGGTGCCCTCGGCGATCACGATCATCGCCCCGGTGCCCAGTTGCGAGCCGGCCGCCGCCACCGACTCGAAATCCATCCGGACATCGAGATGCTCGGCCGAAAGCAGGGGCGTCGAGGAGCCGCCCGGCGCGAACGCCTTTAGCTGCTTGCTCTTCCAGACCCCACCCGCGAAATCCTCGATCAGCACACGGGCCGGGATGCCCAGAGCCGCCTCGTAGTTGCCGGGACGGTTGATCTCGCCGGAGATCGAGAAGATCTTGGGGCCCGGCGAGCGCTCGGTTCCCAGGGAGCGGAACCAGGCCACCCCGCGCTCGATGACGTGCGGGATCGCGCAGATCGTCTCGACATTGTTGATCGCGGTCGGGCTGGCGTAGAGACCCTTGACCGCCGGGAACGGCGGACGAAGCCTCGGCTGGCCGCGGAAGCCCTCCAGGGATTCCAGAAGCGCCGTCTCCTCGCCGCAGATGTAGGCGCCGGAGCCGCGATGCACCAGGATCTCCAGGCCGAAGTCGCGTCCCATCACGCGAGCCCCGAGGTAACCCGCACCCCCGGCCTCCGCCAGCGCAGCCTCGAGTCGCCGACCGGCCAGCGCCATCTCGCCACGCAGGTAGACGAACGCCCGGGCCGCGCCGATGGCGTAGGCCGAGATCAGAATGCCTTCGATCAATTGGTGCGGGTCGCGCTCGATCAGCTCGCGATCCTTGAACGTTCCCGGCTCGCCCTCGTCGCCGTTGACGACCAGGTAGACCGGCAAGCCGGTGTCCCGCGGAATAAAGCCCCACTTGCCCCCGGTCGGAAAGCCCGCGCCGCCCCGACCGCGAAGC
>JBBAAN010000003.1:0-96722 GCA_041658225.1 Actinomycetota bacterium | reverse complement strand
CGGCCACGTCCGCGCAAGTGGTGTTTGAGAACACCGACTCCATCCCGTTCATCGGGTAGCTAACCCGCGGCCACGAGCTCTCGCTTCACCTCCTCGAGTAGCTCCTCGGTCTCCCCGTCGATCACGACCACCATGGCCTTGGCGAGTGACTCGGCACTCATGTAGCGACGGGCCACGGCCCACTCGTCGTGCTGCTCTGAGAGCACCGCTCCGACCAGGCGGATGATGGCCCCCCGGTTGGGGAAGATGCCCACCACGTCGGTACGCCGGCGAATCTCGCGGTTCAGCCTCTCCTGGGGATTGTTGGACCAGATCTGGCGCCAGTGCTCGCTGGGGAAGGTGGCGAAGGCGGTGATGTCGGGCCCGGCGGCCTCAAGAAGCTCCGCGGCGGGGCCAAAGCGAGGGGTGAGCTGTTCGATCACCCGGGCAAGCTGAGCAGCCACCTCCTCTGCAGAGGGCTGGGCGAAGATGGAGCGCACCAGAGTGGCCACGAACGGCTGGGCGGACTTAGGGACTCGCGAGAGAAGGTTCTCCGTTAACCGGCCCTCCGGCAGTCGTCCCGGCTCGGCGTCGGCAGGGTCCACCCGCTCTGTGCGGCGTGGCCGCATACTCGGCTCGGAGGGAGGCGTCGATGGCCATCTGCGTGACCCGTGTGGACGGCGTTCACCGACTGGCTGGAGACGCCGGGCTGGTCGAGATCGGCAACCGGTGGCTAGCCCATCTCGAGGCGCGACAGTTCTCTGCGGCGACCGTGCGCGGCTACGCCTACGACGTGGTGGCCCTGGCCCGGTTCCTCGACGAGGCTCGGGTTCCGTGGCGTGAACTTGTCCCCTCGGACGTGTTCGACTGGCTGGAGTGGCAGGCCCGACCGGGCTCGGCGGCCCGGGCGCGGGTTGTCCGACTCGGTGAGGGTCGTGGAGTTGCGCCAGCGACGATGAATCGTCGCGTCGCGGCGGCGAGGGGCCTGTTCGAGTTCGCGGTGATGAGCGGCGAAGTCGAGGTGAACCCGGTGCCGGCGCCTCGGCGATCGAGCGGACTGCGGGCTCGGCGGCGTGGTCTGCTCGGCCATGTCGGGGCCCGACGGCCAGCGGCACCAGCTCGGTTGGTGCGCCAGGACCGCCCGTTGCCCGAGAGCCTCGACGCCGAGGACATCGAGGTGTTCCTGTCGGATCTGAACACCCATCGAGACCGGGCAATCACGTTGGCGATGCTGCTCGGCGGGCTGCGGGCGAGCGAGGTTCGAACGCTCCGCCTCGCCGATGTCGATATGGGGATGCGCCAGGTGAAGGTGACCGGCAAGGGGGCCAAGCAGCGGATCGTGCCGATCGACCGGGCGTTCTTCGGTGAGGTCCGCGCCTATCTCGACCGGGAGCGACCCAAGGGCCTGTCGACACCAGAGTGTTTCGTGGTGCTGCGAGGCCCGACTGCAGGCCGGGCGATGACCGAGGCGGGCCTCCGGAAGATCTTCCGGACCCATCGGACCCGGACCGGAGCGATCCGGGTTCGGCCTCATCGTTTGCGGCACACGTTCGGGACCGATCTCGCCTCCGCTGGCATCGACTTGTTGGTGCTGCGGGAGCTGATGGGACACGCCCACGTCGAGACGACCGCCGCCTACATTCACCTCGCCCCGGAGACGATCGCGGCGGAGTGGGCCCGAGCCAAGCAGGCCGGCCGGTGACGGCCCTGGCCCTCATCAGTGACGAGCGTGGCGCCGTGCTCGACTACGAGCGCTTCGTTGACTCGATCGCCGTGAACAGCGCGCAGCGCTCTCAACGCAAACTGGCCGCGAACCGGTTCATGGAGCGACACGGTGACCCCGCCATCTGGATGACGCGGCCGACGGCCACGCGTCTGGTCGATCTGCACCGGTTGAAGGCATGGCCGTGGTTGACCTGGCTGTTCGTCGATCGACGGCTCCGGGCCGACCTGGAGCTCCTGTTGGCCAAGCCTCCTGGTGTTGACATTGGACTGTGGTGGACCCGCGCCAACGATGCCGACGTCGCCCCCGCGTCCGAGGTCGCCGCGAACCTCGGGTGGAGCCCGAACTGGACCAGGCAGGTGTTGCGGCACACCGCTCCGGTGTTGTGCTTGTGGCTCAACAAGACCCTCACCGAGCTGACCGACAGCGACTTCGACACCGCTATCGCCGAGGCGAGCACGGTCAACGTCGCGGCAACGACGGCCGACCGGTTCGGGAAGCGGACCGCAGCGTTGCGTCAGGTCTGCTTCCAACAGGGCCTCGTCGACCGGCCCCCGCGTGATCCTCGACCACCAGCGCGGACCTCGGTCGACCATGCCGCCGACATCCCGCAACCGGCGATCCGTCGGGATGTCGTCCGCTACGCCCAGCACATCACCACCACCTTGCGGCCCACGACGGGCAAGGGCCGGATCAAGGCCATCCGGGTGCTCTGCGACTGGCTTGCCAACCAGCATCCTGACGTGGCCCGGCTCGATCAGCTCGACCGCACCCGCCACATCGAACCGTTCCTCGCGTGGGCCAGGACACGACCGTGGCGAGGAGCGAATGGCGTCGGCAAGACCGTCGGGCTCACCGTGTTCCACCAAGACGTCGTCGATCTGCGGGTGTTCTTCGAGGACATCGCCGAATGGGGATGGCCCACCGCGCCCCAACGCCGGCTCCTGTTCCTCGGTGACATCCCCCGCCTGCCCGAAGCCATGCCCCGGGCCCTTGCCCCCGGCGTCGACCGGGACGTGATGGCCGCCGCCGCCAGGCTCGATGACCGCTTCGCTCGTGTCGGCATCGGCCTGCTCCGAGCGACCGGAATGCGCGTCGGCGAGCTGCTGGATCTCGAGCTCGACTGCATCGTCGACTTCGACAACCGCGGGACCTGGCTACGCGTCCCGATCGGCAAGCTCGGCACCGAGCGCATGGTCCCCCTCGACGCCGAGACCATCGAGCTCTTCGATGAGTGGACCCGACATCGAGGCCCTCACCGCTCGCTGCCCCATCCCCGCGACGGGCACCCCGTCGACTTCGTGTTCTGCGAACGCGGTCGCCGGCTCGGCAAGCACCGCCTCAGCCAAGGACTCCACGCGGCAGTCGCCAACGCCAGCCTCACCGACCATGCCGGCCGGCCCTTGCACGTGACCCTTCACCAGCTCAGGCACACCTTCGGGACCAGTCTCGTGAACGCCGGCATGAACCTGCCCGCTCTCATGGCCCTCCTCGGCCATGTCACTCCCGAGATGACGCTGCGCTACGCCAAGCTCGCGTCGCCGACCATCCGCGACGCCTACGAGACCGCCATGACCAAGGTCAAAGGACGGCGACCGCTCTTCGTCATCCCCGCTGGCGCCAGCATCGCGATCCCCGCCAAGGTCGACTGGCTCCACAGCGAGATGCTCAAGACACGCGTCGCTCACGGGTTCTGCTCACGAGACCCGATCGCTGGCTCGTGCGGCTACGCCAACATCTGCGAGCAATGCGACAACTTCGTTCCCGACCCCGACCGGCACGACGTCCTTGCCGGGCAACTCGCCGATGTCACTGCCCTTCGCGACGACGCCCACGCCCGTGGCTGGACCGACGAGAGCGCACGCCATGAACGAGTCGCCACCGCCCTGGAACGGCACCTACGCCGCATCGATCGGAGACCCGCTGATGGCTGACCACTTGACTCCGACCCCCAGGGCCGGTCAATGCGCATGAAGTGGGTCCGACACCTCTGCCAGCTGGCCCCTCCGAGGACGCCCCTGATGGCTCCCACCAGACCCTTGTGGTCGTCGGAGATGACCAGGCGCACCCCGTGAAGACCTCTTGCGGTAAGGGAGCGAAGAAAGCTCGTCCAAGCCGCCCCGTCCTCGGCTGTGAACACATCCGTGCCCAGGATCTCCCGGTGTCCGTCGGCGTTTACGGCCGTGGCCGCCACACAGCAGACGTTTACGACTCTGCCGGCCTCCCTCGACTTCTGGGCTTGGGCGTCGATCCAGACGTAGGGGTAGGGACCGGAGTCCAAAGGCCGGGATCGGAAGGCCTCGACTGTCTCATCGAGGCTCTTGGCCATCTCGGAGACCTGGGAGCGGGATATGCCTTCGATGCCGAGGGTCTTCACGATGGCGTCGACCCTGCGGGTGGATACGCCCTTTACGTAGCACTCGGCCACCACCGCCACCAGAGCCCTCTCAGCCCGCCGACGGGGCTCCAGCAGCCAGGCGGGGAAGTAGCTGCCGGAGCGAAGCTTGGGGATCGCCAGATCGAGGCTGCCCGCGCGGGTGTCGAAGTCGCGGGGACGGTAGCCGTTTCGGGTGTTGGTGCGCTCGGGGCTTCTCTGCCGGTAGTCGGCCCCGCAGATCGCGTCGGCCTCCGCCCCCATCAGGGCATGGATGAACGTGGAGAGCATCTCCTTGAGCAGATCGACGTCCGCCTCTTGCATCTGCTTGCCTAGCCAGTCGGTGAGGTTCATCTTGTTTGAGGCCACCGTCTTCCTCCTGTCTCGAGCTCCTTGGAACAGATCTCGTTCAGGATGAAGCGGTGGTCCTTGATCTCAAAGCCCGTCACCAGGGCCGTCGTACACCACGTGCCTGGACTCTAACGAACACCCAGCAGATAGGATGAGAACAACTTGGTATCCCGAGTCCGCGTACATGCTGGGTTCGTTGATGTCCTTGAGGTGCTTGTGATAACCGGGCGCTTGCGGCGATGCCGCACGCTCCTATTGTGAGGGGCTTCATGGCCGAGCGTCCCCGCGTCGACGTCGGGGTGGTGACCTGGAACACCGCGGAGCTGACCGGCCGTGCCCTCCGGCGGCTGCTCGACACCGACCAGGGATGCGAACTGCGTGTGCTCGTGCGAGACAACGCCTCCTCGGACGGCACGCCCGAATGGTTGGCGCGCGAGGTGCCGGAAGCGGAAATCGAGGTGGGCCGGGAGAATCTCGGGTTTGCCGCCGGTGTCAACAGGTTGCTGGCGCGCTCGCGCGCGCCCTGGCTCTTCCTTCTGAACTCCGATGCGTGGCCTCGGCCGGGCGCGATTCGGACGCTTGTGGATACGGCTCTGGACCATCCCCGCGCCGCGGCCGTCGCCCCCCGGATCGAGGATCCCGAAGGCAACCTCGAGCGCTCTACCTACCCGTTCCCCTCGCTTCGTGTCGCCGCCGCGACGCTCGGGCCCCGATGGCCCGGACGGTGGCGTATCGAGCAGAAGACGCTGGTCGGAGCATGGGCGCACGACCGGCCACGCCCGGTGGACTGGGCGATCGGCGCGGCGCTGCTGCTCCGACGCGACGCGGTCGACGAGGTGGGCGGCTTCGATGAGCGCTTCTTCATGTACGTCGAGGACCTGGAGTGGTGCTGGCGCGCGAGGCGTCGCGGGTGGGAGATCCGCTTCGATCCGGCCGCGGTGGTCGCGCACGTCGGCAATGTTTCGGGATCATTGGCCTTCGGGGATCGTCGGACGGAGGCGTACATGCGCAACACCTACCGCTTCTACCGCCGTGAGCACGGGGCGCTTGAGACCCTTGCATACCGCTCGCTCAATTTGCTCGCCGGCGGGGTCCGCTATGCGGCGGCGCGCGTCGGCCGCGACGCGTCGCTGGCCCGGTACTGGCGCACGCAGATCGCGGCCAACCTCACCCGCGCCGCTGGCAATGAGATGCCGCGCACTCCGGAGGTCTGACGGTATGCTGCGTGCTCCCGAGGTCTGATGACATGGCGCGCTCTCCGGAGGTCTGATGTGGCCTTGAGCACGTACGACCGGCAGTTCCGGGACCTCGTCGAGCGAATCGGCGATGTCCCCTGGATGACCCCGACCCAAGGGCGGCGGATCTGGGATCACTTCCTCGGGGCCAGACCGCTCATGGCGCTCGACATCGGGACCTGCTACGGCACGTCCGCCGCGTACATGGCGGGCGCGATGCGGGCGATCGGGGAAGGGCGCGTCGTGACCGTGGACTCCGCTCAGTTCGACGATCGGAGCGAGGCCAAGCAGTGGTGCGAGGTCCTTTGGGAACGCTGCGGAGTCCGAGACCTCATCGAGACGATCCGGATCCCCCACAGCAGCTACGTCTGGTGGCTGATGGAGCAGGTGGCCGGACGTAGCGACAAGCGGGGTAACTGCGAGCCGGTGTACGACTTCGTCTACCTGGACGGCGCGAAGTCGCTCACCGTGGACACCGCGGCGGTGATCTTCGTCGAACAGCTTCTGAGGCCCGGTGGCTGGCTCCTTGTCGACGACCTCGACTGGCGGCATGAGGACCATCCGGCGCTGATCCCGACCGTCCAGTACCCGGATGACGTGAGCTACCGTTTCTCGAGCGCGGAGATCGCCATGCCCCACCTTCGCGCCGTCTTCGACATGGTGGTCAAGCGGCACCCCTCATTCGGCAACTTCGTCGAGCAAGATGGCGCATGGGGTTGGGCCCAGAAGGTGTCAGGCGATCGCAAGGTAGTCATCATCGAGGAAGCCTCGCTCTCATCGCGTCTGCGGAGGGCGATTCGCGTACTGCGACGGCGTGCTTCAAGCCCCTCCCGGTGAGCGCTCCGGCTAGTGTGGCGCGCCCGAAGTTCCCTTACATTCGGTCGCGTCCGCATCCCGAATCGCGGCGTTGCTCGTCGGTTGCATACCTGCGGGTATGCGCCCTCCTCGCGCCTTGCGCTTCGGGCGCACCCACGCCCTCAGTGTGTACAGGGAATTCGGGCGCGCCACACTAGCGACGCCGAGACCTCACAACAGCGCCAAGCGCGCGCTCGGCCGAAGAGCGCAGGCGGGCGATTCGGCCCAGGGGTGGACCGCTTCCCCTGTAGGCGACGAGGTGCGAGCGCCCATGGTAGAGGCGGTAGCGGATGATCCCCCTTGCGGCGGCCCGGTCCAGCAGGGCCGGGATGGGCAGGGGCCGGTGGAGGTGCGTGTCTTGGGGGCCCGGCTCCAAGAGGTTGACTACCACGAGCGCGGCCCGGGACTCGAGCTCGGCCAGCGTGGCGAATGGATCGTCGACGTGCTCGAGCACGTCGAAAGCGTAGGCCGCGTCGAACCCCCCGGGAATCTCGTCGCGGTCGAGGTCGTACACGTCGGCGGCCAGCCCACGCCGAGCGAGCTTCCAGCGCAGGAATCGCGTGCTGGGGTTATCGAAGTCGACGAAGCCCACTCGGTAGCCGGCCTCCATCAGGCGCATGCCATCAGTCCCGATTCCGCAGCCCCAGTCGAGCAGGCGCGCGCCTGGGGGCACAAGCCGGCGCAGGTCCGCCAGGTACGGGACTTTGGTGGGTGACATCGCGAATACGGTGAGGTCGTACAGATAAGCGTGGCTGGTGCGGTAGAAGGTTGGCTCGTCGCGGGCGGCCTGCCGCTCCCGCTCGATCTCATGTAGATGGTCGATGAGGCGCGCCTGGTCGTAGTCGGCGCCGAGGTACTCCTTGAGCTCGGCAAGGTCGCGCGCTCCCGCCCACGCGCTGAGGTAGGGCTCGGCGAGTTGCTGGTAGTAGCGGGTGTTCGCGCGATTCTCGGCGAGGCCGCGTAGCCGCGGGGTGCGCGCCGGCACGAGGTCGACCAGATGTGGCCAGAGTCGGGGTGCGCGCCGGCGGGTGGCAGCCTTCCTCACACGCTCGAGGAAGAACGGCTGAAACCAGGGGTGCTTGGAGGCCATGGTGTGCTCGCTCAGCGCGATCTGCTGGAAGCGTCGGACGACGTCGCGCCAGGCGTAGCCGTGCAGATGCAGCGCCTTCGCCTCGGGCTCGTAGAAAAGGCGGAGCCCCTGATCGTGCAGCCGCCAGCCGAGGTCGGTGTCCTCATACAGGAAGAAGAACTCCTCGTCGAAGCCTCCGACGGAGAGGAAGAAGTCGCGCTTGAGGGAGACGTTGGACGAGTAGAAGCGGCCCCAGCCCGCATCCTCGCCGGCGATGTGGGCGTAGTCGAACTGCGTCCCCGACCAGTCCATCCAACGCTGGATGCGGTTGGGGCCCGTGTCGGGATGCCAGTCAACGTGACCCAGAACGGCGACCTCGGGTTCGGGCTGGCGCTTGTGCTGTTCGAGGTGCCGGGCGACAAGTTGCGGTTCCGGGACCATGTCGTCGCCGAGGAACAGGATGAGCTTTCGAGCCGAGGCATGGGCCGCGATGTTGCGGGCGGCGCCGGGTCCTCGATGCTCACTGACGATGACGCGGGCCGGGATGTGAGGGGGATTCTGGTCCGTGCCGTCGACCACGACGATCACCTCGAAGCCGGAAACCGTCTGGCGCTTCAGGGCGCCAAGCGTCCGCTCAAGGATCGGGAACCGGTCGCGAGTCGGGATGGCGATCGTGAGGTCGGTGGCGTCGAGCTCAGGCATGTTGCTCGGGAAGGTCGAGTCCTTCCGGCCGAAGCTCTGGATGATCGAACTCTTGCGGACGGAGTTCTGGGAACTCGAGTCCCTCCGGACGCAGCTCGTGAGGATCGAGTCCGTCCCGACCGTGCTGGGGAAGGTCGAGTCCCTCCGGGCGCAGCTCGTGAGGATCGAGTCCGTCCCGACCGTGCTGGGGAAGGTCGAGCCCCCGCGGACGGCGTTCTGGGAGTTCGAGCCCCTCCGGACGGAGTTCCGGAGGCCCGAAGTACTCGATCACTTGCGCCGGCACGCCCCCCGCCAGACAGTACGCGGGGACCGGCTTGTTCACGAGCGAGTTGGCGCCAATCACGGCGCCTTTGCCGATGTCCGCGAGGATCGTGCACTTGCTCATCACGACGGCGCCATCGCTGATCTTGATGGGGCGGAAGTCGTATCCCTGGTCGAGCAGGTGGCGTCGCCAGTCACGGAAGCGGTGGTTGCCATCGGCGATCAAAGTGCCCTGAACGAACACGCATCGGGCGCCGATCTCCACGGTGGTGGAGCACAGGACGACGCTATTGGAGGTGAAGATGCTGCCGGCTCCGATGCTAACCCTGCCGGTGCCATAGATCTCGCAGACGAAGTCGCGCCGGAAGTCCACGTCCGGCCCCACGACGAATTCACCCGCATCCGGGATGTGTAGCTGGAAGCGTGGGCCCAGCCGAACAGGGCGCTGGAACTCGACCCGGCAGTGCCGGTGCGTCGCCAGGATGCCCACCCGGCGCACCTCTGAGGCAAGAGTGGGCATCAGGCGGTAGCGCAAGTACCAGGGAAGCCTTCGGAGTTCCCGTGATACGGCGGGATTGACCAAGCTTGAAGCCCACCCCCTCGGAGTCGTCGAGCGACTATACAGGCTGGCCGGCGGGTGGGACAATGCGCCGCGATTTGCCGACCTTCCGCCCATTCGACCGTCCCGCGTGTGGCCTGGATCCGATGAGGCGACCTATGGATATCGGGAATCTGAGAGCGCGAGTAGGCGCGCTCCAGTGGTACCACACCCTGGAGCTTGCCCCCGGGCTGGTCACGCCCGGCTGGTTCGACACGCGCCCGCTCGTGCGGCGCTTGCCTTTCCCATCTTCGCTCAAGGGCAAGCGCTGTCTGGACGTGGGAACGTTCGACGGGTTCTGGGCTTTCGAGATGGAGCGCCGGGGTGCCGCCGAGGTCGTCGCCATCGACGTGCTCGATCCAGAGGAATGGGATTGGCCGGTCGCCAGCCAGGCGAAAGTGAAGGAAGAGATCGGGCGGCGCAAGGCGATGGGGGCCGGCTTCGAGGTGGCACGCGAGGCGCTCCGTTCGAACGTCCGGCGGATCGAGCGCAGCGTCCACGATCTCAAACGGTCCGTCGACGGAACATTCGACTTCGTCTACGTCGGCAGTCTGCTCCTGCACCTACGGGATCCGGTGGGTGGGCTCATGAGTGTGCGTGACGTGTGCGCCGGCGAGATGCTCCTTGTCGACGCGGTGGACGTAGGCTTGTCCACGGCGTTTCGCCACCGGCCGGTTGCCGGCCTGGATGGTCTGGGACGGCCCTGGTGGTGGAAACCCAACCTCGCGGCGCTCGTCCGCATGGTCGAGGCCGCAGGCTTCCTACTGGTGCGTCCTCCGGGCCGCTGCTTCATCCCAGCGGGGCGGGGCCAGCCGAGGCGAAGACCGACATGGAGAAGGCTCAGGAGCCGCGCGGGGCGAGAAGCCTTCTTTTCCTCGATGCTAGGTAACCCGCACGCCGTCATTCTCGCAAGGCCTAAGGGATGGACGGCGCCGCGATCCCAGGGGCCGCACAGGGTCGAGCATCGACCGCCGAGAACATGAGGCGCCTCGGCCATGCTGCCCCGCCGGCGCCGCGCCGCCCGGGTCACCTCCAGAGCATGGACGCGGCGCGTTTCGCCGGCGGAGGGCGACGCGACCCGCTCCGCGCCACCCGGGCCTGATTCGATGCGGATTCTCGTCGTCACCAACATGTATCCGCCGCACCACTTCGGCGGCTACGAGCTGTCGTGCCGCGATGTGGTCGAGCGCTGGCGCGCACAGGGACACAAGGTGGGCGTGCTGACAACCTCGATGCGCGTGCCCGACGTGGCCGATCCCGCGGGGGAGCGCGAAGCCGGTGTGTGGCGGGACCTGCGTTCCTACTGGGAGGACCACCGGATCGTGAGCCCTCCGCTCTGGAGACGTGTCGCGATAGAGCGGTCCAACCAAAGGGCTTTGATCTCGGCCCTGGAAGAGGCGCGCCCGGACGTCGTGTCCGTCTGGCACATGGGAGCCATGTCGTTCGGGCTGCTCGCGACGCTCGTCGAGCGAGGGCTACCCATCGTGTATGTCGTCTGCGACGAGTGGATGATCTACGGACCGAAGGCGGACGCGTGGTCGCGGCTCTTCTTGGGTCGTCCCCGGCTGGCCGGCGCCGTGCGCGCGCTGACCGGCCTGCCGACGCGCCTACCTGATCTTGGACAAAGTGGCGCGTTCTGTTTCGCGAGCGAGGCGATGCGCCGGAGCAGCGAGCGCCGTTCGATATGGAAGCCCGCCACTTCGAGCGTCGTCTACCTTGGGGTGGATCGACACGACTTCCCGCCGGAGGCAAAGCCGCGGCAGCGACCGTGGCGATGGCGCCTGCTGTGCGTGGGGCGGCTCGACGAACGCAAGGGTGTGCACGTCGCCGTGGAAGCGCTGGCGCGTCTGCCGGAAGAAGCATCCCTCGAGGTCCTTGGTCGTGGTGACGACCGTTACCGGCGGCGGCTCCGGAAGCTCGTGGCAAGACACGCCCTCGCGGCGCGCGTCCACTTCGGTGAAGTTGCCCGTGAGGCGCTTCGCGAGCACTACGCCGAGGCGGATGTCTTTGTCTTTCCGGTGATCTGGCAAGAGCCGTTCGGACTCGTTCCGCTGGAGGCGATGGCGTGTGGAACGCCGGTCGTCGCGACCGGCACCGGCGGATCGGCCGAGTTCCTGCGCGACGGATTCAACTGCCTAGTTGTCCCGCCCGGCGACCCCGGGGCGCTGGCTGCCGCGGTGAGGCGGCTCGCCGACGACCCCGGCCTGCGCGCGCGCCTGATCGAGGCCGGGCTTCGGACGGTTGAGGGATTTGACGTGGAGCGCTTGGCTGAAAGGCTTGAAGCGTGGCACATCGCGGCTGCTGAGGGGTTCGCGCGGGGGTACCCACCCGACACGCCCTCGCCGCTCGCCGGATTGGCCGGGCCTGGCTGACCAGCGGCGATCGCGGCGAGTCCCATCACCACCCGGTTGCGCGCGGCGAGTTCTTCATTCGGGCACAACTCACCGGCGTTGATCGGGGCGAGTCCCATCACCACCGGGCAGCGCCGAGCAAGCGGCGGTCTGTCCGCCTGGGGTGTTGGCGCTGTCAGCGTGAGGGTCCAAGCAGGTAGTAGGTCAAAGACGCGATTCGTGCGCCCTTCACTCCCACGACGAAGACCCTGTGGTGGATCTCGCCGCCGTCCCCCGCATAGGCCGCAACCACGGTGGACAGAGGAAGAGCCGAATGCACGTCTCCTCGTGTCTGGCGCCCTCGGAAAGCGCGATCGCTCGAGAGCACGCCGACCAGCTTCTCTTCGGCGGACGGACCACGGCCTTGCCAATCCGAGCCCAGGCCGACGATCCGGACGGACACCGTCGGAGCCAGCACCGAGGAGATCGCGTCGAAGCGGCCCTCCGCGACGTACGTGAGGAAATGCTTCAGTACCTCTTGAGTGGATGTGATCTGCGCGATGGCCCTGCGGGTGAGGATCTCGCGGCCTCGCGAGCGAAGCTTGACGGGCACGCGTTCGGCGCGGGCTCGCAGCTCGGCAAGCGTCCCCTGGCTGGCTCGGCGAATCGTGGGCGCTTCCCGCAGATCGTATCCGAGGTCGGCGAGAGTGCGGCCGGCCACCTGTTCCACCGTGGTGAGGTCGGATTCGGACAGGGCGCCCCGCCATTTCCCCGAGCCCGGCTTTGGCGAGGCGGGGTCGACGTTGTACGGGACGGCCGCCTCCACCACGGCCCTGTCGATGATGGCCGGGGTGGAATCCAGGCCGAGCCAGTCGAACAGAGCGGAAATATGGGGCCGCGGGTCGGCGAGCATCTCTTCGTAGCGGACTTCACGGTAGTGGGGTAGCCGCTTGCCCGAGGCGACGGCCGACTCAACCGATGTCCGCCATTCCTCGGCTGCTTCCGCAACGGACTCGGGTCCCCACTCCATGCTCAACAGGGATCGGACCACGTCGCGGCCGTCGCGGATGATGTGCAGTATCCGCGCGTCGGGGTAGACGTCCCCGATGAGGTCGAGGTGGCATGCGTGCTCCGGAGTGCGTTCCACGAGCCGGTGGCCCTCGCCCCCGAGGGTTTCCAGCAGCCCAAGGAAGGTCGAGTCGCAGAAGCTGCGGACCGCGTCCAGGAACGCCTGCCGATCCATATACGTGGTGCCCGTTTGAGGAAGTCCCGGCGCGGCATGCTGGAATCGCTCCGCCAACGGGGCAATTCCGCGGGAGAAGAGGAAGGTCTCCGATGGTACCGCGACGATGTCGGGATGGGCGGCGAGGGTTCGCTGCAGCCAGTTTGTCCCACTGCGCCGGGCGCCGACAACGAAGATCATCCGATCGCGCAGGGGGCTGTCGCTACGGGTCATTCCGGAGGTCTCCTCGATCCTGCTCATCGCGACGCGGGCGCCGCGGCGCACGAGCTGCACCTAATGGCGTCGGGTCGCCGGCCGGCGTGCCTCCCGGCGACTTCGAGACATGGTGTCGCCTGAGGAATCGGTCGGTCCCGTTGGATCCTCCGCCGGGACGTAACCCTCCCGCTGGAGACAGCGGACGATCTCGTCTGCTGCTTCCTCCGGATAGGTGATGGTGGTGTCGATGACGATCTCGGCGTCTTCGGGAACCTCATACGGGTCCGAGATCCCGGTGAAAGCCTCGATCAAGCCGGCCCGGGCTTTCGCGTACAGCCCCTTGCGATCTCGCTGCTCGCAAACGTCAAGTGGTGTGGAGACGTGGACGAGCAGAAACCCCCCAGAGTGGTCGATCATGGCGCGCACGCGCTTGCGCGTCGCGTCATAGGGGGCGATGGGGGCGCAGATGGCGATCCCGCCGTTCTTGGTGATCTCGGAAGCGACGAACCCGATGCGCCGGATGTTGATGTCGCGGTGCTCCCTGGAGAAGCCAAGTTCCGAGGACAGGTGCTTTCGAACCACGTCTCCGTCCAGCAGCGTGATCGGGCGATCTCCCATCTCCAGGAAGCGCGCCAGAAGGACGTTGGCGATGGTGGACTTCCCGGAGCCGGAGAGCCCGGTGAAGAAGATCGTTAGCCCCTGGCGGTCCCGCGGTGGGTAGGTTCGGCGGAGCTCCTGGACGACCTCAGGGAAGCTGAACCACTCAGGGATCTGCTCACCGCCGACGAGCCGTCGCCGGAACTCCGTCCCGGAGATGCTGAGCGTACGCTTCCCGTCACCGACCTCGTCCTCGGGCAGGTAGGAGTCCAACTCGGGGACGTAGGCCATCTCCCTGAACGGAACCATGCCGATTCCCAACTCGTCTTGATGCGACAGGAACATGGCCTGCGCCTCGTAAGGGTCGTAGAAGGGCGTCCCTCGACTGTCGGCGCCGGGGCCGGCGTGGTCGCGCCCCACGATGAAGTGCGTACAGCCGTAGTTCTTGCGGATGATGCCGTGCCAGAGCGCTTCCCTCGGGCCCGCCAGCCGCATGGCCAGGGGCAGCAGGGTGAGCATGGCGGTCTCGGGCGGGTAGCGGCGCAGCACCGCCTGGTAGCAGCGCACGCGGCTGTAGTGGTCCACGTCGCCCGGTTTCGTGAGGCCGACCACGGGGTTGACGAGCAGTCTCGCCCCGGTGTCCCGAGCCGCCCGGAGCGTCAACTCGTAGTGAGCGCGGTGCATCGGGTTGCGCGTCTGGAAGGCCACGACCCGCTCCCACGAGCGCTGGGAGAGATCGGCGCGAACCTGCCGGGGCGTCAGCCGCAAGGAGCGGAAGTCGTAGTGGATCGGCAGGTGGATCCCCTCGATGCGGCCTCCCACGTACCAACTGTGGGTGCTCTGGAGGAGATGGCTCACACCGGGGTGGTCCTCATCGACGGTGCCGAACACCGTCTGGGCCTCCAGCGTGAGGTCGGGCTTCCAGACCTCCTCAACCCACAACACGGCGAGCAGGACCCCCTCGGGGTCGCGAAGCGCCAGGCCCCGTCCGGCGTCGAGGTTCCGGGCCAGGTCCTCCGGAACGTCGAGAGTGATGGGGATCGGCCACAAGGTCCCGTCCAATAGGCGCATCGAAGAGCAGACGCTCTCGTAGTCCCCTCGAGTCATGAAGCCCCGGAGCGGGGAGAATCCGCCGTTCAACAGGAGCTCGAGGTCGCAGAGATGGCGAGGGGTCATGTCCCAGGAGGGCATGTCCCGGGAGGCCGCACGGAACTCGGCCGCACGCTCGGGGTCGGCCAGGAGATCGACCAAGGCCCCGCCATGAGGCGTGATCAGGCAATCAGACATAGGCGTATCCCGCGGCGGTCTTCAGTGGACCTCGGAGCTGCCTCGCCCCTCTCAGCGATCAGCGGAGCGGTCATAGACAGAGCACGCCGACGGCTCGACCCGCTGCGCCAAGATGGGGAACCAGCATGGCCACGGTATCTTACCCGGTATCCTGGGGTTCTCCGCATGAACCCAAGAAGACGGTTGCACAGGAAGGTCGTCTGGGTCAGTGATGCGCTCCCTTCGGGCTGTGACCGGTTGCCCGAGCAGTGAAGTGAGCCGTCAGTCCGACAGCTCAACCGCCGCCGCCGCGGCTTCCGCCGCGACCAACCACCACAGTGGAGGGCGGAGCCGAGGGTTTCGCTCACCATCTCGGCGAGCGCGCGACCACCAGGCGTCGTCAAAGACGCCTCGATAACGGTAGCCGGTTTGGTCGAGGTGTCGCAGGAGTGCTTCGAGCAATGGCCAGGCGGACGCGAGTGGCGATGGTGCGGGAATCCGGAGGCGTTGCCTTGCGCGCGCGAGCATCGAGCGCGCGACTACCGCAGCTCTGCTCCGGTGAAGGTCGGGACTCCAAATGGAGATGGCGGCGCCAAAGGCCCGGCTGGTGGCGCGGTCTTCCTGGGGTAACGCGAGCAGCGTGCTGATGGCGGGCCGGCAAAGGTATATGGCGGAGTAGGCGGCGAGTCTGCGGTCGGCCGGGAGGGCGGGACCGATGTACTTGCGTATCCAGTTGCGGGCGTAGAACACATCGAGACGGGTTGCCGGCTCGTTTCCCGGGGTCTCGGCAATCTCGGCCGCGACGCGTTCGCGGAGAGTCGCCCATGCGCTCGGCGACAGGATCGAACGCCACCGGTCGGTCAGTACCGGAACGGGATCCAGCGGCGGCCGGTGGCCGTGCCAGTAGTACGCGCGGCCGATCTCGGCTCCGTGCCCGGTGACCCACACCGTGTCGTCCCAAGGGAATTGGGGGTGCCCCACGAGAGCGGCGCGTGGGTGCCCGAGTCCGTCGGTCCACAGCGCCGCTCGGGTCAGAACGCCAAATAGCGCAGCCCCAGCCTGCTTGGCCTGACTAGCCTGGTGGATCCACTGGTTCTGCGCGGCCAGTGTTCCCAGCGGCGTCCCATCGTAGGCGGCCGGTTCGACCGCGTCGTGCTGCCAGCCAAACTTGGCGGCGAGGGCGCGAGCACCGCGCATGTCCGGAAACTCCGGGTGGCCCACGGTGAACGTCTTGGGCATCACCCCGCGCTCGGCCAGGCAACTGACAATCAGCCGAGTGTCGCGGCCTCCTGTGAGTCCGAGCCGCGCTCCTCGAATGCCGACAAGTCGTTCCGCGCTGTCTCCAACAACCTCACGCAATAACCGAGCATCGGCCCTGGGAGCCGGCTCGTAGAGAGCGGACCGAGAGGGCGACGAACGCCTCACGCCGTTTCTCGTGACTTCGACGGCGCAGCCCTCCTCGAGCAGCGCAGTGCCGGCCAGCAATTCGTCGGCTCCGATCACATGGTCAAGCGTCACGAGTTCCGCCACCCGTTCGCCCGCGATCTGTGTCTTTGAGTTGGCCAGCGCGTGGGCCGCCCCGCCTCGCGTCGCCCAAGCACGCAGTGGGCCGTTCGACACTTCGCGGACAATCCCGACCGGCCAGGTGCTGGTAAGCACGCACATGCTTTCCGCATCCAGTGCGAACAAAGCGAAGACCCCATCGAGCTCGTCGGCTCTTCGGGCTCGCACGGCCTCTCGGATCTCGTCGTCCGAGGCCTCGCCGGAGGATCCAAGAGGCAGCCCCCATACCACGATGCTCGGGGCCGCAAGCTGGCCATCGGCTTCCATGGGGCCGGCCACAGCTATCCCAGCCCTAGCTTTCTCGGACCATCCGGACGCGAGATGCGCCTTCGCTTGGATTCGGCCGGTGTCCTGCGTCCACCTCAGCAGCCTTTGCGTCGCGGCATCGGCAACGCCCGCCTGGCCATCATCGCCACCGGTAGCGAACGCGCCGACGACGTGTGAGACGCCAACCCGGATGACATCCGCAGACCTCATTTCGCGCACCTCCCGGCCGCACGTGGATCAGGTTCGGCCAGACTACCAGTTGAGATCGTCGGGGAAGGGCCCGAGCACCTGGGGAACCGGACCCGGCCACACGCCGGGCGGGGGGTCCGCCGCGACCGGCGCGCCTGTCTTGCGCGCGAGCATGAAGAGGTGGGTACCCAGGCGGTTGACCAGCGGTGCGTGCTGGGCCACCCACTCGGTGGCGTCGGCCAGCCGCCGGCCGGCGCTGCCCGCCTTGGCAAGCAACGCGGCCGTGACGCTTTGCGGCGGGGGGAACTCGAACGTCGACCAGCGCGGAGTCTTGAGCCCGGCAGAGGCGAGCATCCCGCAGGTCTCGGCTGGAATGTGGTGCGTGTGGGGAACATAGACATCCTCCGCCTGCGCCGGGAGCAGTTCGCGGTCGACCGGCTCGGGCCACACCCAGTGGCGGTGCGAGATGAGCGAGGGATGCCCGGTGCCGAGAGCCTTCTCGAACCACGCGAGAGGGTTGGCAAGCGGCGAGCGCAGTGGCACCTCGCAGGCATTGTTGGTGGTCATTATGAAGGTCCCACCGGGGCGTAGCACCCTGGCTACTTCCCAGACGGCGCGGTCGGGTCGCAAGAGGTGCTCGATGACCTCGCTCATGACGACAACGTCCACGCAGGCGTCGATGAGGGGTATCTGCTCGGCGTCGGCGCGCACGAATCGAACTCGCAGCCGCCCGTCTGCTTCGCGCAACTTCCTTGCGGCGTACTGGATGTGTGGGCCGCCGAAATCCAAGCCGAGGTATTCAGCGTCAAGGTCGAGCATGCGCGCGGCTACGAGCGCGGCCCCGCAGCCGGTGTCGAGGACGCGTCCCCCGGGCGGTAGGTTGTCGCGCACGGCGCGCGCGACGAGGTTGTAGCGCATTTGGTGTTTGTAGGCGTAGTAGGGTCCCCACTGCTCGAACTCCTGCTCCATCGTGGGGACGCGTTCGTCGTAGTGGCGCCGGAGGGCCTGCCGGTCGGTTCTGCGCAGCAGCTCCCACTCGTGCCGGGTCTGGCGCCGACCGGCGGCGCGGTAGCGGGCGTAGACGGCGGCCCAGAAGGCGAAGAGGGCGCCGGCGGCGCCCAGTCGCATTGGCAGCGGGACTCCAGGCCAGGCGATCACGGCGATCAGCCCCGCCGGGACTGCCGAGCGGGCGGCGCCACGGATGGCGACTTTCGGCGGGGAGCTCCTCAAGGTCGGGCCTCGGGGCGAGACGCGCTACCCGGGCCGCGATGGCCCCCGCGAAGGAACCTGCGGGCGAACCGGCGGCGGCACATCACAGCACGGGTGTCCGGGTCTTGGCGCTGCCGGCCAGCAGGGCTGCCGCGGACACGACATCGCGGGCGAGCTCGACCGGAATATCGAGCAGCCGCCCTCGCTTGATCCCGTGCCCGGCACCGTTCGTACGCGATACATCGCGGGCGCGAGCAGCAAACCACCATGCCGCCGCGATCAGCGCGGCGTTGCGCCGGCGCAGCAGCAGCGCGGCCACCAGCACGTACAGCGGCACGCGCCTGCGCCCGAGGAAAAGCCGGTGTTTGAGAAGGGCTCCCCGAAGTTCGGGTACCTCTCGGACCAGCGCGGGGAAGCCGCCGCACATCCAGGTTCGGTTGATCGTCTCGCGCGGGGAGGATCGCAGGACCTGGTGGCGCACAATGGCGAGCGGCGCGAATGCGGCTCGGCCGGCGCGGCGCACGCGCCAGCCGAGCAGGGTGTCTTCCCCGAAGCCGAGACCGCGCCCGAATGATCCCGGCCGGAAACCCATGCGCCGTCCGGTGTTCCCGTCGAAGCCGCCCGCGGCCTCGTAGGCTTCCCGGCGATAGAAGACGTTGCAGGTGTTGTAGAGGCCGTCGTCTCCCGCCCGGACCGCGTGTTCGAACGCACGCATCTCGCGCACGGGATGGGTCGCGCCCTCGACCACGTCCACCCCGGCCTCGATAGCGGCGAGCCCCTCGGCCAGCCACCGCGGCTCCGGCACGCAGTCGCTGTCGGTGAAAGCCAGCACGTCGCCGCGTGAGGCCTCCACACCGAGTCGGCGCGCGCCTACCGCGCCGACGCCCTGGGTTCTAAGGACACGCAGCGTCAGGCCGCGCGCCGCCCAGGCGTTCGCCTCTTCGGCCGAGCCGTCGTTGGAGCCATCGTCCACGACGACGACCTCGAAGCCCGACAGCGTCTGGCGCGCAAGCGCCTCGAGGAGCGCCCCGAGGAGATCTCGCCGGTTGCGGACGGGCACGATGACCGATACGCGTGGGGCGGTGATCACGAGACCCTCTCCGCCCATGCCCAGGCAAACAGGGTGTCGAGCCCTCTCGTGCCCCGAAGCGCGAGGCCGGCGCCTTCAAGGGAGCGCCGTATCCGGCTCAGCGGCACGCGGCTGCCGAGGAACGCAGGGGCGTGACGGTCGAAACGCTCCAACCCCAACCCCGCTCGCCTTAGAAGCGAGAGTACTTCGCGCCGCAAGGCCCAGCGAACCGCGCCCGGCGAGTTGTTCCACTGGAACACGAGGATGCCGCCGGGTCGCAGGACCCGCCCAGCCTCGGCGATGTAGCGCTCTGTCACCCACACGTGTGGGATGTGCTGGAACACGGTGAACGAGAGCACGAGGTCGGCGGAGGCGTCGGGGATCATCGCGAGGCTGGCTCCGTCGCCCACCTCGAAGGATATCCGTGGATTCGGCGCGAACTCGCGCGCGCGCGGCGCACCATCTCGGGTCACACGTCCACCCCAATGACCCGGCTGAACCGCTCGGTCAGCGCGAGGCACACCCGACCCAGGCCCGATCCGATCTCGACGGCAAGCGAGGACCCCGGCGGAGCAATTGGGGCGTGGTCCAGCGCCTCGGAGACGATGCGCCGGCCGGTCTCGAAGAACCGTTCCAGGTCCGGGTGGTCGAAATCGAGGCTCGTGTCCACGTACCAGACGGCGTTGACCCGCGCGCGCTCGTCCCAATACGCGCGCATGGGATCCTCACTGGGAGGCGTGGCAGCCCTCCTGCCTCACACCGGTCGTCCGGTTCGCCGGCACTACAGGGGAGTAGTCTACGCGCCCTACAATGGCTGCCGACCCGGATCTTGTCTCTCGAGGATCCGCCTGGAACCTGGAACATGGGCGGACCAAGGGCGCCGCTGGCGGCCCACTGGATCCGCGTGAGTACCCGTGGAAGGGGCAGGATGGGGAGCGAGCACCCGTCAGGAGCCGACCGGGATGACGCTCGGTTGGGCGTGGAGGACATCCTGACCCAGCACCGCGCTCACGTCGACCGCGTGCTGCCGACTGGGGACTCTGCCGCGATAAAGGCCCTGTATGTGGAACTGGGCGGATCGCTGGAGTCCTCGCTGGGCGACTCGGAGGCGCCGCCTCTGCTCTCTTTCCCGGAGACCCTTCCGGTCGTGGTCGACCTGCTGAGCGAGGCGAGGGGGCTGATCCTGGACGCAGGCTGTGGCCCGAACCCGGCCGTGTCCCTGGCACTCGGTCGGGTGGCCGGGTGCACCATGGTGGCACTCGACATCTCACTCGGCAGCGTCCGGCTGGCCCGGGCGTTCGCAGGTCGCGCTGGGGTTTCCCTTCGCGGCGTCGTCGGCGATCTGGAGGCACTTCCGTTTCGTTCCGGTGCTTTCGACGCGGCCGTGTGTGACGACACCGTCGAGCACCTGCCCGACGATCGAGTGGGCGTGCGGGAACTCGCAAGAGTGGTAGCCGCCGGGGGTCATGTCGTGGTCGCCACTCCCAACCGGCACAACCTGCAGGTTCTGTGCTGGCGAGCCCGGGATTGGGTGCGCGGCCGGCGGCGGCCCACGTCGGCATACTTCGCCGCGTCGAGCCACTTGAGGGAATACGGGTGGCGGGAGTTCGAAGGCCTGGTCGAGCCTTCGCTCGTGATACGCCGCAGGGCCACGGTTGCCTGGTCGCGGGGCTGGAAGGGCCGGCTCGCCTCCAGACTGGTCCGTCGCGGACCGCTGCGCCGGCTCGGGCGCGTAATCGTCATCGAAGCCGAGCCTCGGGGTGGGGACTGACATGGTGGCGCGGTGAGGCGCGGTGAGGGAGGAATGGGTCCGCCGGTCTCTACCTGCTTGCTCGCCCGGTGGCAGGGTCTCCTGCCGCGAGACGGCGAGTCTTGCCCGGCGGGGGACTTGAGATCAGTGCCGAGCCGGGAGGAATCGGCACCGGCTCCGTTGAACATATGAACAGCCGCAAAGGGAGAACGGCGTTGAGCGTAGTCACTGAACGACCGGGTCGTTTGCGGATGCGCGTGCCCTCCGCGGCGGAAAGCCAGGCGGAGCGGCCGTCCGCGGAGCGGGGGTGGGCCACCGCGGGACGCTTCGGTTGGGGACTCGCCGACCAGTCGCTTTCCAGCCTCACCAGCTTTGCGCTTGCCGTCCTCGTGGCTCGCACACTGTCCCCGTCGCAATTTGGCGCCTTCAGCCTGGCGTTCTCCGGGTGCACTCTCGCTCTCGGCTCCTCGCGAGCGCTGGCGGCGGAACCGCTCTTGGTGCGACACAGCGGGTCGGACATGGAGTCCTGGCGCGCCGCCGCGCGTGCCGCCTCGGGCACGAGCGTGGTGGTCGGGTCGATCCTGGGCCTGGGGGTGCTGGTGGCCGCGTGGGCGATGCACGGCCCGCTCCGCCAGGCGCTCTTGCCCCTGGGGCTTCTACTGCCGGCCCTGCTACTGCAGGACCTGTGGCGGGACGCGTTCTTCTCCATTCGCAAAGGGCACCTGGCGTTCCTCAACGACCTCTCGCGAGGGGCGATGATGCTGGCTCCGCTGTTGCTGCTCCCGCGGGTGCGCGCGGCGTCCGTGTCGTGGTTCGTGTTCGCGTGGGCCGGGTCCGCCGCTGTGGCCGCCGCGCTCGGCGCCCTCCAGGCGGGCACGATTCCGAGACCGTGTCTGGCCGGTCGATGGCTGAGCGCTCATCGAGACCTTGCCCCTCGTTATCTGGGGGAGTTCCTGGCAATGAACTTCGCCTTGGAGTTCGTCCTCTACGGGGTCGCGGCGGCGGCTGGGCTCTCGGCGGCGGGCGCCTATAAGGGAGCCGGGCTCTTGATGGGACCGCTCAACGTGCTCTTCGTGGGAGTGGCCCTGGCTGCGATTCCAGAGGCGGTAGGGCTTTTCCGAGCCCACCCCTCCAGGCTGAGGCCCGTGACGGTCCTGCTGTCCGTGACACTCGCTGCCGGTGTCGTGATGTGGACGAGCGTAGTGCTGCTGCTGCCCGACCGAATCGGAAGGCTCGCTCTCGGGGAGTCATGGGTGACGGCCAGAGCCGTAGTCCTTCCCATGGGTGTGGCCCTGGTGGCGTCAAGCGCTGTGGCGGGGGCCCTGTTCGGGTTGCGTGCCCTTGCCGCCGCGAGGCAAAGCCTGAAGGCCCGACTCATCACTGCCTCCTTGATGGCTGTCGGCGGCATCAGCGGAGCCGTGACGGGTGGTGCGCGGGGTGCGGCGTGGGGCGTGGCGCTTACGATGTGGATGGGAGCCATCGCGTGGTGGTGGTACTTCACCATCGCTCTGCGTGAGTGCCGGCGTGCCCCTGCGGAAGGCGGACCGGCGGAGGGTGCGGTCGCGTCCGTGGGATCGGGCCCTCAGTCCGGCTGTTGTGCCGGCGATCCGCCATGAGTCTCGCGGGAGTCGCCTCATGATAGAGGGCCGGCAGATCGTGTGCCTCTCCTGGCTGCGCTGGGACTTCCTGCGAACCAGTCGGTATCACCTTGCCCGCATCCTCGCCGGCACGAACGAAGTCCTCTTCGTGGACCCTCCACGACACCTCTGGCAGGCCGGCACGCCGGGCGAGCGTCTCCACGACGAGGGGGGCGGAATCCTGCGCTTGGAGCCGCCACCGCACCTACCCTTCGCCGGCTCCTTGAGGTTTCACCTGACCACTTGGTGGAACCAGCGTTCGTACGCGGAATCGGTCGAGTGTGCCGTCAGGCAACTGGGATGGAAGCGGCCCGTGTTGTGGAACACCTGCCCCGTCTACTACTCCCCGCTCGTGGCTCCTCGTATCGATCCGTCGGTGCACTTCCTTCACCTGACGGATTCGCTCTGGGACTACCCGTGGTTTCGTCCTGAGTACGAGACGTTCCTGCGGAAGATCCTCCGGTCGGCCGATTTCGCCGTGGGCTGCACGCCCGAGATTGCCGAGAGGCTTCGTGGCTACGGCGTGGAGGCACACCATGTTGCCCACGGGGTGGACGTGGGGATCTTCGAGCCGGTTGCCCGTGGCAAGGTGACGCCCGCTCCGGCAATGGAGCATCGGGCACGTCCTCGAATTGGATTCGTCGGCAAGGCCGAACGCCGCTTCGACGTGGATGCCGTCTGCGCGATGGCGGCCGGCCGGGGCTCGGTGACAATCCTGGGGCCTCGCCGGTTGCCCTGGCGCGACATGTGTAGGCTCAGCCGCGCCGGGTGCGTCTTCGAGGACGAGGTGCCCTACGAACAGGTGCCTTCGTGGCTTGCGGGCTTTGACATTGCGGTGGTTCCGTATCTTCGCAGCGGCATCGTCGAACCGTCGCGCCCACTGAAACTGCTGGAGTACATGGCCGCGGGCCTGCCGGTCGTATCGGTTGATATTCCGGCCGCGCGGGAGCTGGCCCCCCACGTCATGACGGCAAACGGTCCGGCGGAGTTTGCTCGCCTGGTGGATCGCATCTGGGGCGAACGTGGTCGGCTCATCGAGGATCCTGCCGTGCGGCTCGAGCGGGTGGAGCGGGTCCGGTCCGAGTCGTGGACGCGCAGGGCTGAGGAGTTGTCCACGTTGATTGAGAGCACCGGGAAGGCAAAGCGAGCTCAGATCGGGGATCGGGTTTCATCTCGTACCGGGTCACGAGGTTGATGACTATGCGTTCGTTGCTTTCGGACCGCGACCGCCTGGCCGGTGACGGACAAGCCGGCGGGATGAACAGGCTGGCAGCCATGCGTTCGTTGCTGCGGCTGGGAAGGTCCTTTCGCCGATGGCTCCTGGTTGCCGGGTTGCGTCTACAGGCGGCGGCGAAGGGCGCAAAGGTCGAGTTCTCGGCCGCGCCGGACCTCGTGCTTGGGCGAGATGTCCGGATCCTGGTCGAATCCCGTTCGAGAAACCGCATCGTTGCGGGTCCCGGGTGCCGGATCGAAGACGGAGTCCGCATACTCATGCGAGGAGGAACGCTGCTGCTCGGACCCGGCGCGAGCATCCGGCGCGGCAGCGTTCTCAAGGTCTCCGGCGAGTTGGAGCTCGAGGGCGAGAACGTCATCGGCTACTACAACGTCGTCCATTGCGCGGAGCGCATTGTGCTCGGCCGCCACTCGTTTCTCACCGAGTTCGTGACGATCGTTGACTCCCGGCATTTCCACGACGCGGCCCACAGCCCCATCCATCACAATGTCCAGACCGCCCCAATACGCATCGGGCGAAACGTGTGGGTCTGCGCCAAAGCGTCGGTCCTCATGGGGGTCACGATTGGGGATGAGGCCGTGGTCGCCGCTCATGCGGTGGTCAAGGACGATGTGCCCGCCGGGTCCGTCGTAGCGGGCATCCCCGCCCAGGTCGTCCGCCAACGATGATGTCGCCGTGAAGATCGGACTTACGAGTCCCTATGCGCATCCGTACGTATGGCGTGGGGCGGAGAGGTACCTGCACGAGCTGGCCGAGTGGCTGGCGGGGCGGGGCCATGTCGTCACGATCGCGACCACCGCTCCGGACTCCGCCCGCGACGAGGCTGCGGTCCCGGGCGTCACCATTCGCTATCGCCTGCCGGGCAAGCCTTTCGGGTGGGGACCCCTCCGGGTCGATGAGCTCCTGCGGACCGTGCCCTGTATTGCCCGGGGCGTGAGGGACTTCGACACGGACGTGATCCAGTGCCACGGCCACGCGGACGCGTTTGCCGCGCGCCTCGGAACGCTGGGGAGGCGGGTCCCATACGTCATGTGGGTGCCGGGGGCCCCGAGGCGTGCCAGGTTCACCGGCCGTCCACTTCACTGGGCCGCTTTCCGGATCGGTGTGGCGGGCGCCGCGCGCATCCACTCGTTGAGCCGCTTCGCCGCCCGCGCCCTGAAGGAGGAGTTCGGGGTCGCGTCCCAGGTCGTCCCTCCCGGTGTGCGCACGGAACTCTACCAGGGCCCGAAGCCGAGAACGGGGGAACCGCTCGTGCTGTGCGCCGCCGCACCCGAGGATCCCCGCAAGCGCGTGGAGGTGCTGGTGCGGGCCTTCCCCTTGCTGCTGCGTGAGGTCCCGAACGCGCGCCTCGCGCTGGCCGCGCCTCGAGCCGAGGAGGCGGAGCGCATGCTCGATTGCCTTGACGCCCCCAGCCGCGCCCGAGCCGAAGTGCGGACCGGACTCGATGCGCGGTCACTTGCGGAGCTGTACCGCACCGCGCACGTGAGCGTGCTCCCATCAGTCGATGAGGCCTTTGGGTTGGTGATGGTCGAGTCTCTGGCTGCCGGCACTCCGGTGGTGGGAGCGGACCATGGGGCCATCCCTGAGGTCATCGACGATCCTTCCATCGGCCGCCTCTTTCCTCCCGATGACGGCGAGGCGCTGGCCCGGAAGTTGGTCGAGGTGATCGAGATGGCGGAGGACCCGGAGACCGCCGTCCGCTGCCGGGCTGCGGCGGGGTGTTGGGATTGGTCGCGCGTGGGCCCCGACCTGGAGGCCACTTATGCAGACCTCGCCAACTGACCCGGCCGTCAGCGTCGTTGTGGCCACGTGCGGCCGGGTTGGCCTCCTGGCGGATATGCTGGACGGGCTGGAGTCCCAGACGCGGCGTGACTTCGAGCTCATCGTCGTGGACGATGAGTCGCCGGACGGGACTCCTGAACTGCTGCGGGATCGAGGTGTGCGGACCATTCGGGTATCCCGGCGGGGCCCGGCGTACGCGCGTCAGGTCGGGTGGGAAGCGGCGCGGGCGCCGGTGGTTGCCTTCACCGACGACGATTGTCTGCCGGCCCCGGGCTGGCTCGAGGCGATAGCGTCTCCTATAGAACAGGGCCGGGCGGACATCGTGCAGGGGCGTACCCTTCCTCGCCTCGACCAGATCAACCGCTTGGGGCCGTGGTCGCGCACGCTGCGGGTCGAACGCGAAGATGGGCTGTATCGGACGTGCAACATCGCCTACCGGCGAGAGGCGTTGGAGCGGGTGGGGGGGTTTCGCACGGAGTTCGCGTACGCGGCGGGGGAGGACACCGAACTGGCTCTTCGGACCTTGGAGGCCGGCTACAGGAGTTGCTACGAGCCGGAGGCGCTTGTCTACCACGCGGTCTCGGAATCCTCGTACTGGGCGTACCTGAGGGATCGGCGCCGGTGGGGACAGGTCGTACGGGTGGTGCGCCATCATCCGGGGAGCCGGGCACTGGTGTACCACCGCTACTTCTTCCGGCCCTCGCACGCTCGGTTGCTTGGTCTCCTGGCGCTCTTGGTCGCGGCGGGGCTGCTGCGATACTGGCTGGCCCCTCTGGTCGCAGCGGGCGCCTTCCTGGGCTATCTGATCTTGAAGCGTGCCAGGGGTGACTCGGTCCCGAGGCTGCTCCTTCGGTTCCTGCAGGAAGCTCTGGTCGAGGCGTTCGAGGTCGGCGTTTTTGTTGCGGCCAGTATTCGCAACCGGACATTGTTGCTGTGAGCGCCGCTGTGAAGCTTGGCGACATGCGTAGAGCCGCGGGGCGCGGCCTCATCGTCAATCTCGGGTTCGACTTTGCCCTTCAGGCGTTGGTGCTCGTCCAGACCCTTCTGGTGTCGCGGTTGTTGGGTCCCGGGCGCATGGGCCTGCTGACACTGGCGTTCGTTGCCGTGGGTGCCGGTCAGTCTCTCAGGGAGTTCGGAAGCCACGAGAAGCTTGTTCAGGAGCGGGAAATCGATCTGCCGCTGGCCTATTCGGTTGCCTTCACGCTCGAGATGCTCTTCTCCACGGCGGTCTTCCTTCTGATAGCCGGACTCTCCCCCTTGGTTGCCTTCCTCTATCATCGCCCGGCTCTCGTGCCCATGATTTGCGTACTCGGCCTCACGATCTACACGACTGCGTTCCTGAACTTGCCGAGCGCGCTGTATCTCAGGGAGCTGGAGTACAGGCGCCGCAACATCATCACGTCGATCGGGCCCGCGGTTAACTTCACGGTCACGGTGACGCTGGCTCTTGCCGGGGCCGGTGTGTGGAGCCCCATCGCGGGTGCGGTTGCCGCTCTCGTGGCTTCCGGGGGAGTCATCGCCTGGGCTGCTCCCCTTCGGCCGCGAATCCGGCTCAACCGCGCCATCACCCAGCGTTTCATTCGTTACGGCTGGCCGCTTTGGATCGCGGGCGTCCTGGGGATCGCGACGGCGTGGGGCGGAACCGCCGTGATCTCCGCGGTCATGGGGATCTCCGCACTGGGGTACTTCGCCCTTTCCCAGGCCCTGGCCCAGCGCGCCTTCCGTCTGGACTCGCTGATCGGACAGACGATCTTCCCGGCTTTGTGCCGGGCGCCGGAGGACCTCGAAGGCCAGCGGCGAGCGTTCACCGTCACCAACCGCATCACGGTGATGTGGGCCGGGCCGATAGGTTTCGGACTCGCGATCTTCGCTCCGGACTTGGTGCGCTTCATACTCGGGTCGAAGTGGGAGCCCGCTGTTGCGCTCTTTGTCGCGCAGGGGTTTGCGGTCGCGGTCGGGAGCGTCGGCTATTCGTGGGACGTGTTCTTCAGGGCCCGCGCCGAGACGCGGCCCACTTTGGTCATCAGCGCCATAGGTACTGCCTGGGTCTTTCTCATCCTGCTTCCGGTCGTAGTGCTTGGCGGCCTGAAGGGAGCGGCTTGGGCTATCGCAACCATGGGCCCAATAGCGGTGTTCGCTCGCCAGGCGATGATGCGCAGGCTGTTTCCCGGCCTCAACCTCTTCTTGAATGCTCGGCGGGAGTTCCTGGCGTCGGGAACCGCGGCGCTGTTGGCCCTGGGTCTTCGCTGGGCAACTGGGCCACCGACGACTGTGGTTTGGTTTGCGGGGGTCGTCGTCCTCTTCGTGGCGCTGTCGGCCCTGATGTTTCTGATAGTGGATCGCGAACTGCTGCGCTGGCTTGTCAAGGAGCTTGTGGCATCCGCCGCGCGGCAGCCTCCCCGGGTGGGCTTGCCTGATGGAGCTCCCGACCTACGGGACGGGGCTTCGGGTTTCCCTGTCCGCGCCGGGGGTTTCCCTGTCCGCGCCGGGCGTTTCCCGGACGGGGTGCTGGGTTTGCCCGACGGCGGCGAGCCCATGGTGGATGCAGACCTGGGTTTGTTGGAGCGCCGGGAGGATCCCCCGGACGGGGTGCTGGGTTTGCCCGACGACGACGAGCCCATGGTGGATGCAGACCCAGGTTCTCTGCACCGCGGGGAGAATTCCCCTGACGATGTCCCGGTAGGCGCAAGCGAAGGAGCGTCCTCCCGTGCGGCCGGCGGAGTCGTGTACGTACTGGAACGCTTCCCCGAGCGTTCGGAGACGTTCATCCAGAGCGAGCTTCGCCAGCTTCGCAAGCTGGGCGTGGTTGCTCGCATCTTCGCCATCCGAGCGCACCAGGACTTGGACACGGACGCTTCAGATCTTCCGTTTCAGTGCCTTGTCTCGGTCGTTCACCACCCGGTTCGGTTCCTTGGGGCCAGTCTGCGCCTCGCCTTTCGCCATCCCGCTCGTCTGGCGCGCGTCGTCGCCCTCGCGCTGCGCCGCCCTTCCCGGCAACAGATGCGTGCCCTCACAAAGAGCATCCTGTTGTTGGATGAGCTTGGCCCCGATCGGCCCGAGAGGATCCACGCCCACTTCGCGCTGGTGTCGGCCTCGACCGCGATGCTCACGGCGGCGGCGCTCGGGTCACGCTTCTCCTTCACGGGTCACGCCTACGACCTGTTCGTGCGTCCGTTCGACATGGAGCGAAAGCTCGGCGCGGCCGACGTGACTCTGACCGTCTGCGAATACAACCGACGGTTCATCGAGACTACTTGGCCCGGGCTGGGCCACATCGAGGTAGTCCCGTGCGGCGTGGACGTCGATCGCTTCTACCGCATGCAACCCTACCGGCGAGATCCTTTCACGATCGTCGCGGTGGGGCGGCTCGTCGAGAAGAAGGGCTTCGATTACCTCATCAGGGCGTGTGCGCTTCTGCGCGACAGAGGCGTATCCTTCCGGTGCCGGATACTCGGTGAGGGCTCCGAAAGGGGGGCCCTGGAGCGGCTCATCGAGGAATTGGGTCTGCGCCAGGCGGTCTATCTTGAGGGGTCCGTGCCGCCTTCGGCGGTTCGGGCGGCGCTGGAGGGAGCTTCTGTCTTTTGTCTTCCGTGCGTGGTGGCGTCCGATGGCAACCGAGACTCCCAGCCGGTGGTCGTGAAAGAAGCCATGGCCATGGGGCTGCCGGTGGTGGCGACAGCGGAGGTGGGGATTCCCGAGATGGTGGACGAGCAAACCGGCTGGCTGGTTCCGCCCGCCGACGCGGCCGCGCTCTCGTGCGCGCTTGAAGAGGTGGCTGTTACGGTCGAGGAGAGGCTGGACCGCATGGGAGCCGCGGCGCGCCGCCGTGTCGAGGAGCGCTTCTCCCTCGCGGCGTGCACTGGGGAGCTAGTTAGTTGCTGGGAACGGGCCGTCCGGTGAGGCACGGTCGGCGCCTGCCACGTCTGGGGTCGAGTACAACCGGCCAAGAGCCTTGAGGCCGGCTTGGGGTCTTGGCCGCGGCGAGCACGACCAGGGCGGTCGGCGCGCTCACCCAGGGAGACTGGGGACATCCGTTAAACGTCTGGTCGATTCGACTGAAAGAAGCTGGCGGGTGGTCCTGGCCGGGGCGGTGGTCGCGGCCGTCGCTGCGCGGCTTGCCTACGCCTTCTGGGGGATCGGGCCAAGGCTCACCGACGATGAGACCAGCTTCTGGGCGATCGCCACCAACCTCGCTCACGGTCGAGGCTTCAGCTACCTGGGAACACCAACGGCCTGGCGACCACCGGGCTACGTCTTGCTACTGGCCGGGCTGCGAGAGCTGGGACTCGGGATTCGGGGTGTCCAGGGGGTCCAGGCGCTCCTCGGCGGCGCCCTGCCGCTGCTCTTCTTCGGCGCCGCCCGCCGGCTCCGGATACCGATCTGGACCGCGCTGGGGGCGGCGTGGGCAGGGGCGCTCTACCCGCCCTTTGTGCACTTCTCGAGCCAGGCACTCTCAGAGAACTTGGCGATCCCCCTCCTTGTCCTCGGTGTTTGGGCGACTCTTGTTGCGCTGGACCGCCCCAGGTGGTCGGCCGGGTTGCTGTGCGGAGCGGCCTGGGGCCTGGCCATTCTCGCCCGCCCGGCGGCGCTCGCCGCCTTCGTGGTGGGCGTTGTTGTCATTGCCCTTGCACGCCCGCTGGGTCGTCGCTTGGTCATCGCCGGGAGCGTGGTTCTCGCGGCGTTCCTCGTGCTTGCGCCCTGGACCCTGCGCAACGCGCATGCGCTGGGGGGCTTCGTGCCGGTCACTTCGAGCGAGGGGTTCACCCTATGGGCGGCGAACCGGCCCGACGCGAAGGATCTGAAGCACGTGTACAGCGACAGCGACCCCCTCTATCCGGGGAGCGAGACGTACGCGACCTATGGGCGGTTCTTCCCGGGTATCGAGGCCAGGGCCGCCTCCGAGGGGTTCGATTTCGCCTCCGCGCCGGAAGCCGCGCGCGACGAGTGGTTTCGGTCGCTGATGGTGAAGGACGTGCGAGCGGCTCCGGGACGATTCCTGCGCCGGGCAGTACTCAAGACCGTTGCCATTCTCTCTCCCGCTCCAAGTCGCGTGAGCCGGGAGGAGTTGACCCCGGGCGTGAGCAAGACCGTCCTCTGGTTCACTTCGGGCCCGTTGGTCGTGCTGGGTCTGTGTGGGCTCGGCGGTCTTGCCTTGCGCGGCAGGCGGTGCGGCAAGTTCCTGTTCGCGGCGGCGGTCGTTCCTCTTGTGGTGTTGGCTGCTCACCTGCCCTACGTGCGATTCCGGGTTGGGGCTGTTGACCCCATCCTGATCCTGGCCAGCGTGTGGCTCATTGCCGTAGTCTCCCGCCGCGCCGGCTGGTCAGAATAGGGCGTCAGCTAGGCCGCCCAGGGGAAGACGGTGCGGAACACAGTGCGACCTCGCTTCTCAACGGGCCGGCACAATCAGCAGCACCTTCGCGCCGCCTGTCCGGCTGATATCCAGGCAAGAGCCGCGGCAGGAGGGAACTCTACCCGACGGGCAGTCGGTTGCCGTTGAACGGCACGTCCCCCAGCACGAGGTGCACGCCGGTTAGCGACGTGTGGGCGTGCATGTAGGCGAGCTCCCTGGACAGGTCGCCGATTCCGTTGAAGACCCCTCCGGGAAGGCCGACGTTGAGCGTGCTCACGACGCCGAGGGCGTTGCCGGCGGTGTCGAGGAAGCAGCTGCCCGAGTCGCCCGGAACTCCCGGCGTCACAGTCGAGACGTTATGGCTCCATCCGGATCCGGCGTCGCCGAGGCTGATTCCCTTCTTAGGGCTGAGCTGGCTGATTCCCAGCCTCAGCTCGGAGTTGCCGTAGCTGTAGACGAACTGGCCGAGCGTGGTCCCGGCGGAGTTCAGCCCCATGGGCCCGCCCCAGAACGGGATCGAGGGATTCACTCGGGCCACGTCGGCGGGATCGACCCGGACCAGGGCAAGATCGTTGAACCTGCAAGTGTCGGAGTCCGTTTCGTTGAGCGCCTGCATGGTGAGCCAGGAGTTGTAGACCATCACGCCCGGCCGGGACGCACCCTCGACCTTCACCTGGCTGCCGAGCGGCAGGGACGGCGAGGTGCAGCCGTCGGTGGCCGTGTTGCCGCCCGTACCCGAGCAGTGAGCGGCTTGACCGATATAGACCTCGGTGCCGTCGGCGAAGATAAAGTTGGCCGTGCACTGGTTCCCGCCGGGCGGCAGGCTGAACGTCTGGACGCCCGGATGGATGGTGGCCGCCCCCGCCGGAGCCCAGGCAGGGTCCGCAACCGCGGCCGGAGAGGTCGTCATGACAAGCAGCGGTACCAGGAGGAGGGTCACCACGGCCGTGATGCCGCGCACGAGTCTCATACCCGGAGAATGGAGCACGCTGGTCTTCCTTTCGTGAAGAGGAACTGGCTGGAAGATGGCATTCATTTTACCGTCTTCTTCCTGGCTCTCGCTGGTCGTCGGATCCCGGATCCCGCAACCACCTTTCCGTGTACAACGGGCGGATCGCCGAGTTCTTGCGCTCGGGTCGCGGCTGCTCGCCCCTTCACCCTCTTGTCGAAGTTCTGAGCGGCGGGGTTGGTGCGGTCGGCCTTCAACGCCGCGGCCGGGCGCGGCCGAGTGGGCCCGGGACTCATTGCCGGTCTGGGTGTGGCTCTTTCCGCCATTGATCGGCGTGACGTGCAGGCCAATGTACTTGTCGGCGTAGCACTCGGCCTGCGGGACTGGCACGCCGTTGACCTCGGCGCTCTCGCACCGGAACACCCGGAACACCAGTTCGGCGGAGCGTCACCCGGGCCCCGGGTTCAGAGGAGAATCATCCCCGCCGAGCGGTTCCTGGCCTTCCAGTAGCGGCGGACGTAGGAGGGGCGGCGATCGGGGACGAGTGTCAAACGGTCCGTCCACTCGGCGAGCAACCCGTCGGCTACGCGAAAGGCTTCCGGGGGTTCCGGCGGATCGGCGAGCCAGCGCCGTTCTATCGCGTCGCGGTCGGGGGTGAACAGCGGGAGCAGACGTTCCGGGTCACGCAGGGCCCGGCGGTGCAGTCGCTCGTGCCGCCACCACAGTGACGCCGGATCGGCCACGCCGGTGGGCTCGGGGCCAAGGTCCAGGGGGCGGCCAACCTCCACGGGTTTGAACAGGCCGGTGCACGGGGCTGAGGTGCCGGTCACCCAGTGACGGACGCCGGCTGGGGTGAGATCGGCCACCCAGGAAGCCACCGACTGCGACCCGGTGGCGATTCCTCCGGCGTGTACGCACGGAGCCGACAGGGCTCCGTTGACCCACGAGTAGCGCGGTCCTCCATCACCGTGGTCACGCAGTATCGCCATCAGATCGCCGGCGCTCTTGGCCACCTCGGCACGGCGCTGGGTGAGCGCCTGTCTGGCCCTGCAGGCCGAGACTTTTGTCTTGAGGAAATCGGAGTGCTGTTCGGCAAAGCCGGGGATCGTCAGGCCGTTGGAGATGCTTCTGGCCCCCTGCGTGACTCGCTCGACCGCCCACAGCCTTCCCGCGGTCTCCAGCACGTACGCCTCTCGGGGGTCCGCGATGAGGAAGCTGTTGTGGTAGGTGAAGCGAGGGTGTTCGAACCCGCACCCGCCACCCTGCCCGAACCGGGCGAGCAGGTCGGTGATCGTCTCGACGGCGGCGCTGGCCGTAGCCGCGCGCTCGAGCGCGAGACGAAGCAAATCCATCCCGGTGAGACCCGTCTTGGTATACGGCTGGTTGGTGAAGACGGCCTCGTTGCCGATGACCACGCCGTGCTCGTTCGCGCCCATCTCGGCCCCCCACATCCAGAAGGGTCGGCTGAGTAGTACCGCGTTGGTCTCCGGGACCTGCGGGATCTCGATCCAGGTACACCGCAGCGTCGCTCCCGGCGCGTGTGTGCCCCGAGGCTGCCAGTCGAGCAACTGCGCCTCGTTGGCATCTCGATCCGAGTTCTTGGCGAAGAGCACCCGCTCGGGAGAGACAACAATCATCGTGTCGCACATGGTGTTCGGGACTAGACATCCCGGGTGTGGTTGTTGTCAAGCGGCGATGGTTTCGGTGTCATCGGATAGGCCATGGTGACCCCGGGCGGCGCTTCATGTACGGGGGCAAAGCCACGTGCTAGCTTACGTGCGTCGCGCAGCGACACCTGCTGATTGCCGGCGTTCGCGGATAGCGACCTGGGGCGGGTGGCGAGCGGGCCGGGTTCGTTGGGGCTGTCTCGGGGCGAGGGGGGTAAGAGGTGCGCGGTGGGGCGCGGAGTCGCGGGATCGGTTTTCCCCTTCGGTGGGCAAGCGCGGCGGCGGCACTGACGTTGCTGGGACCGGCTTGCGGCGCGCGGTGGCCGGCCGAACAGGAACTGCGAGCCGACCAAGGTGAGCAACGAGTTGCCGCTGCCGAGGGGACCCCGGGGGAAACCACCTGGGTCGGGGAAGGGGTTTCCTTTGGCGCCGAGGGGACTCTCTCACCCGGCACCGGTGGGGGGTCCTCGGAGGCTTCCGGCCGGGTCTCGACCCCTCGCCCCAGCGGCTTCGGAGGCTCCGGGACCGGCAGCGCCAAGATCGATCCGGGCCCCCACCCGGGGGTGAGCGACACTGAGATCAAGCTCTGCTACCTGGTGGCCTTGACCGGTGCTGCCCCGATCCCGACCAGTTGGGACAAGGGCGCCAACCTGTACTGGAAGTACCTCAAGGACAAGGGCCGGACGATCCATGGGCGCAATGTCGCCCTCATGGTCGGGAACACCGACTCCAAGGTGGACACGGGTTTGTCCGCGGCCCGCGAATGCATCAACCAAGGTGCCTTCACCTTCGTAGTCTTCGACCGTGCGGGCGTGGAGGGACCCATCGCCAAGTTCCTCAACGACAAGGGGATGCCGCATGTCCTGGTGGAGGCCTCGGTCTCCGCCGCCGCGCCCGACCAGACCAACAGCTTCACTATCAGCGTCGACCACCGGATGCAGGGGAAGCTCATCGCCGACTACTGGACCAACGGCGACCTGGCGGGCAAGAAGTACGCCTACGTCCGCGAAGACGTGCCCGATCTGATCCCGGCGGTCGAGGCCCTCAAGGCGCGGCTGGCCGAGAAGGGCATCCATCTCGTGGCTGAGGAGAGGGTAAAGGGGGACGACAACGATTTCTCCCAGACGGTGCTCAATCTAGAGAAGGCCGACGCCCAGGTGGTCTGGTACTACGGTGCGCCCACCCCGCTCATCAAGCTCGCCCAGCAAAGCCACGCGGTCTCCTACGACCCGGTGTGGTTCGGCAACTCCATCTCTTGGGGCTTCAACACGGTCGCCCAAGTAGGCAACGCGAACGGAGCCCTGAAGGGCGCAAGGGCGTTCTCCGCCTGGGTTGCGCTGTCCAACCCCGCAGCCAACACCTACAAGGCCGCCTACCGGGAGACCTACACCGACCCCAACGATCAACCCGACGACATCGGCCTGGTCGGCTGGGGGGTGGGCGAGGTCATGCACGCCGCGCTCCTGGCAGCCGGCTCGGACCTCGGCTACAAGACCTTCCGGTCAGCTTTTCAGTCCTTGAACATCGCGCCGCAGACGTGGTGTCCGCTGCGCTTCGGCCCTGGCGTTCGGGTGGGTGCGAACTATGTCGCGGAGTACCGCATCGCCGGGGACCACTGGAACCAGGTCGGAGGCTTCAGAAGCTCCTTCTGACGAGTCCGGCCCCGGGGGGCCGCGCAGCCCTCTTTCCACCGCATGCGAAGGTAACATGCCGGCAATGAGATCCCAGGCGAAGTCTCGGTCGTCGGTCTTGGCGGCGTTGGTTGCCGCCGCGCTGGCGCTCGTCGTGAACCTCTGCGTCGTGGGGGGGGATTCTTTCCCGTGCGCGGTGGGAGCCGACTGCCCTGGTTCGCCTGGGACGGGGAGAGGCGCTGACAAGGCTGGCAACTACCTGGAGAGAAGGCACCGTCGAGGTCGATGCCCCGGCCCACTACGATGGGGCGTTCTTCTACGCTGTGGCCCACGACCCGCTTGCCAGGGGACAAGTCCCCGGGATTCTTGAACTCCCGGCCTACCGCTACCAGCATGCGGGCTATCCGTTTCTGTCCTGGATTCTGGCTCTCGGACGTCCGGGCCTGATCGCCTGGACGATGATTGTCGTCAACTTGCTGGCCGTGCTCATGGGCACCTATGGCGCCGCGCGGTTCCTGGAAGCAGAGGGCCGCCGCGCGCGGTGGGCCGTTGTCTATGGGTTGTCTCCAGGTCTCATAGCGGCGGTCGCGCTGGACACCAGCGAGGCACTGGCGATGGCGTTTTGCGTTTGGGGGCTCTTGGCCTACAGGCGCGGGCGACCCGTGGCATCGGCGCTGTGGCTGGCGGGGGCCTCGCTCACCAAGGAGATCTTCGTGTTGGTTGCCCTGGCGCTGCTGGTCTATCACCTATGGCAGCGCCGGAATGCCTGGCCGATGCACCGCTTGCTACCCTACCTGCTGCCCTTCTTCGTTCCCGCCGTGTGGAGTCAGTACCTGCGGACTCGCATTCCGGGAACCGCGTTGCAGGGAGGCTTCAGTCTCGCCCCTCCATTCGTTGGGATCTTGCGCACGTTGCGGATGGCCGCCGACCACGCCTTCGGCTCTCCGGACCAGATGCAGTTGGCCTTCGGCCAGATTCCCTTGCTTGCCGCGCTGCTTGCCTTGAGTGCGCTTGGGGTGGTGCGGGCGTTGCGCCACCCGAGCCTTGCGGGCACGGTGTTCCTGGCTTTCGCCGCGCTTTTCACTCTGCTGGACTGGTGGGCGCTTCTATACCCCAAGGACCTCTGGCGGATACTCGCGCCGCTCCTGGTTCTCTTGCCTCTGGCTCTGGCAAGCGAGAAGAGCCCGGCGGTTGGCTCTCCGCAGGAATACGCCACGTCGTCTGCCGTGTAGCCTCGCGGCGATGGATAACCGGCCGCGTGTGCGTTGCGGCGGGGGCGGCAAGGGGCGGCAGGGCCGGAAGCCGGTCAAGCCGCGGGCGTGCGGATCAGGGCGAGAACAGGGGTGAGCGCCAGAGCCGTAGCCGGTGCAGCAGATAGCGCCACATCGTCCAGATAGTCCCCAGCCCGTAGACCATGCTCTGGCCGAAGCTCGCTGAGGAAGCCTCAGGGAAGTAGCGGGTCCGGATCGGCACCTCGTGAATGCGGAAGCCGAACGCCACCGCCTGGGCGACTATCTGCTGGTCGAACACGAAGCCGTTGGAGTTGCGAAGGAAAGGCACCGTCTCGAGCAGACGGCGACTGAAAGCCCGGTAGCCACTGTGGAACTCGGAGAGTCTGGTGCCCAGAACCAAGTTCTCCACGAAAGTGAGGAACTTGTTGGCCAGGAACTTGTACCGGGGCATGCCGCCCTGACGAGCGCCCCCCTTGATCTTCATCCGAGAGCCGATCACGAAGTCGGCCTGCCCGTCCGCGATGGGAGCTACGAGATCCCCAAGGACCGAAGGGTCGTACTGCCCGTCGGGGTGAAGCATCACCACCACGTCCGCCCCGCGGCGAAGCGCCTCCATGTAGCACGTACGCTGGTTGCCTCCGTAGCCCACGTTGTGGGGGTGGCGAATCACGTGCAACCGCAGCTTCCGTGCGACTTCCGCGGTCTCGTCGCTGCTGCCGTCGTCAACGAGGATTACCTCGTCCACCACGTCCGGCGGGATTTCTGCGTGAGTGCGCTGAAGCGTCTTGGCGGCGTTGTATGCGGGCATCACCACGATGACCTTGGGGCGCGTTCCGGCGGATGGCCCGGGCGGGTTCACGTTGTTCGGACTCCATGGTCAATGCGGATCGGGAGGTCGGCATATGAAGCCGCTTCCCGTGTCGCTGCTGATCACTGCCGGTCGGTTTCAGGCCAGGCGGGATCCGAGCCTTGCCTCGACGAACGACGAACGCATGCTATCTCCGCCTTCTGATGCCAGCAAGAATCGAGGGGAGAACCCAAAGGGGGGCTTCCGTCGCCACAGCGCGGCCGTGCGGGGTGGGGCCGCGGAGGGAGTGGCATAGCAGAGAAGCTGGCTCACGAGCGATAGTGCGCCCTGCGGGCCCGTAGCTCAGTGGTGGCTTCGGGTTTCTATGTCCCCATGCGAGTCTGAGCTGTCCCTCAGCTCTACTGGTGGAGCCCCACGGCTTTCGGCCCCACGAGGAACCGCCTGAGAATCGCCGCGAGGCCGAGCGCAAGGAGTCCGAGGGGCAGGCCGGCTGGCAGGCGGGGGCCGGTGGCGGGCAGGACCCCGACCATCGCCCGTGACCTGGCGCCGAGAACGCTGGTGGAACCCTGGGCCTTTGACGCTCTCGCGGCACATGAGGTGTCCCGACGCATGTCCGTGCAGGCCAGTTTGCCTTTGTCCAGCCAGTACTCGCTTGGCTGGTAGAAGGACAGATGCTCCCAGACGGGGTCACCCGCGATCTTGTAGGGCACGTTGCTGTTGGTCGCCACATCCCAGGCTCCGGCGCCGATAGCGCTGGTGTCGGCGCTCGCGTCGAAGACTCCCGCGGTCAGCCGGCGCGTGGCGTCGGCACGCTGAGTCGGGTCAGTCACCCCTTTGAGATACCGGTCGAACCAGGCGAGGGTGTAGTGGAAGGCGACGCGCTCTCCGTCCTTGGACGCCGGCAAGATGAACGGTATGTAGCTGAAGTCGAGATGGGTCGAGTGAACCAGCGAGACTTCCATCGTGTCGATGCCGGCCTTCTTCCACTTCTGGAATCCGCCGTCCTTGGGCGCTGGCTGCGAGGAGGTCTGCTGCACGTTGAACCCATAGTCGGCGGTAATACCCAGCGCCGGCACGCGTGACGTCACGCTCCATGGGGCAAGGCTGGGGGGGGCGCCCCCGCCGCCATCGGAGGCAGGCTCCCCGGTCGACAAGTTGTCCCACGCAACGACGGCCTGGACACGCCTGTCGTAGGCCTGAATGATCGAAACCGCACCGGCGCCCAGCGAGTGACCGGCGATCCCAACGTGCTCACGGTCGATCAGGGCCGCCCAGGGGTTGTAGGCAAGCGTGCCCGTGTCAGGACGGTACCAGTGGTACGGTGCGCTACGTGTCGAGAAGAAGAAGCCCAGAGCATCTTCCGTTCCATATACGAAGTTCGCCGTCTGCTGGAACGGGAACCCGGGACACGAGGGGTTCTGCTCGGCGCCGGAGGGCGGCGCCTGAGGGGGCGTCTCGGACGAGAGGCCGTCGCACCAGATGTTGCCCTTCGAGTCGTGCCCGAAGACCTCGGACTCGCCCTGGCCTTGTGGGTCGAACGTCATCACCAGATAGCCGGCCTCCGCGAGACCTTGAGCCGCCCAGAAGTACAGTTCCTGGTACGCCTGGATCGATCCATCCGTGATAACCACTGCGGGATAGGGCGCATGCATCGGCTTGCCGGTGAGGGGGTTCGGGGCGTCCGGGTTCGGCGCCCACAAGATCCCCGCAAGTCTCGCGCCGTAGCGGTTGAGGAACGTGAAGTCGTAGCGGATCCCGCGACCCTGCTCCTGCCAGTCGATCCTGAACGGATCCGCGGTTCTGGCGCCCGGGAGCGACTGCCCGAGCGAAACGGTCGGGCGAGTGGGATCGGCAAGCTGGCGGCTGAGGTTCTCACCGTAGGCCCCCGGGATGTTGGAGGCGTTCTCCTTGTGGAACGCCGGATTGGTGTACTGATCTTGCAGACGGCCTGTCGCGTCGAGCATGTTCTGCGTGTCTCGCGCTTGCCATTCGGTGCTACCGGGTGCGGGGTCCGGCGGCGGCCCGCCCGAGTCGGCGCCGGCTGACACGGCCAGCGTCGAGGCGACGGCAACCGCCATGAGCACGAGCGGGATGCGAGGAACGCCTCGTCGACTCTTGTGCTGGCTCACACGGACTCGCCTCGCAGCCTGCCCTTTCCCTCGCACCTCTGGACCCCCGAGCCAGGCGGCCATTCGTGCGCGCATCGCGTTTCTCCCTTCAAGAGGACGCCTCCGCGGCCATCCCTGGTTAGATTCGCCGACACCGCCTGCCGGCCCTCTGTCGCCCTGCTAGCAATTCATAGATCCGGGATTGTGGGAAAGCTACAAGGTTGAAACCAGCTCGGCGTTGCATTCGCGTTTAGTCCGGCCACGGTACTATAGAGACACGATGAACGATGCCAGGACACACTTCCTCGATGAGCTCTGTGGGCTCGCGGCCTCGATTGCGCGAGAGTCCACGGAGGAGATAGCGCGAGACATCGACGGCTATCGCCGGGCGGGTCCGCCGATCTGGACGGGTGTCGAGGCAGTGGTCACGCGCACCTACCTGAAGTTAGTGCAGCTATGGCGAGAGTCCCGCCGCGCGAGTGCCGAGGAGATCGACCGACTGGCCACGATCGGGATCCCGCCCCCGGAGACCGGGATCACCCTCGAGGAAACGCTTCAGGCCTACCGGATCGCCGCTGAGGTCTTCTGGCGGAGTTTCGGCAGCCTCGCTCTGCTCCACCGACGTCTGGACCGCCGGTTCCCGTTGGAAGCGGTACCGGTCGGCATCCAGTATCTGAACGACCTGAGCACCGCGCTGACACACAGCATGTTGGAGGCGGAGAAACAGCGCGGCGAGCGCCTGGGAGATGCGGAGCGCGCACTGATCGATGCCCTCATAGCCAGCCCGCCGCGCCTGGAGGAAGCAAGCCGGATCTCGCGAATACTGGACGTACCCATGGCAGGAACCTGGCAGGCTCTGCTCGCAAAGCCCCGAGAACAAGATTCCCACCCCTTAGACGCCCTCGCTGATCTGGTGTCGCGAATGAGGAGAATCTTCGCGGCAGCCGGGCCGGTCCTGGTAGCACCCACCGAGGGACGTGTACTGGTGGTGTTGGACGCACGAGGAGTGGCCGACAATCTTCAAGGCCCCGTACCCGGGGCGCTCGTCGGCATCGGACGCCCACACGCGGGCCCCTTGGGGGTCGGCGCGAGCTACAGCGAAGCTCGAGAGGCGCTGGCCATGGCGATCCGGCAGACGCGAGAGAGTGTCCGCTTCGAAGACGTATGGCTGGAGCGCTTTCTGCTCGGATCGGCGTCTGCCGAGGAGTTGGCGGAAGAAGTGCTCGGTCCCCTGCGGAACCTGACCCCAGCCAAGCGAGGGGTGTGCGAGGAGACGCTGGAGGCGCTCCTGGACAACAACGGCAGCGTGGCCGAGGCAGCTCGCTGTCTGTACCTGCACGAGCAGACGGTCCGCTACCGGCTCCGCTGGATCCGCGGGTTGCTTGGCTCTTCCCTCGATTCGCCCGACAAGAGGCTCGCGGTCCACTTGGCCCTCAAGCGCGTGCGGTTGGCCGGGAGCTGACCGACTCGCGCCGGAAGCGCATCGGACCTCGGAACCCTAGAGGCGGGTGTGCTGGGAGGCAGGTTGCGTGAAACCGTTGGGGCGCTGGGGTTCCGAGCAAGTCGCCTCGAAAAAGCGGGCGGCGAGTTGTCGCGGCCCAAATGCGGCCCACGCGGATGGGAAGGGGACACGGTGACCGGGTTCCGAAATGGCGCACACCCCCTCTGAGCAGGCATAGTGGAATCGCCGGGCCCGTAGCTCAGCTGGTTAGAGCAGCGGACTCATAATCTGGGCAGGGTGACTCGCGAGGGTAGGGATTCCGATCGAAAAGGGCCTCTGGCCTGGCGTTCTGGGTTGGAGGACTGTCGTTGGTTTGCAGCGTTCGACGCTCTCATGCGGCCCTGGCGCGGCCCCCAAACGGTCCGCCTTCCCACCGCTGCTCAAGGCAGGAGCTCTTGGCCAGGGAGGCTATGGCTCGCGCTTGTAGCGCGTTCTCAAGTACTCGTCGACCCAACGTCGCGAACTCCTCCACTGGCCGTCGGTGCCTCGCTGGGCGCGGAGTCGGCCTCGGATCGCGGCCACACGCAGCGCGTTTGAGCTGGCTCGTTTGTCGGCAAGCGCCGCGAGTGGAACCAGCCGCGCTGGGCCGGCCACCGCAGGCACAATGAACCGGTAGAGGTTGTCGATGATGGCGCGCGCGAGGAGCTCGCCGAGGGCGCCCGCGTCACCGGAGTCTGCGCGGCGGAGCGCGGCCAGGTACCGGATTCGGTCTCGTTTGAGAACGATGGCCGGCGGATACCCGGTTCGAATCAAGACGAGGTTCGTGACGAGCCTTCCCACCCTTCCGTTTCCGTCGAGGAAGGGGTGGATACGCTCGAACCGCGCATGCAGATCCGCCACACGCTCGACTTCTTGGCCCGTGCGCTTCCGCAGCGTTCTCACATCGTCCAGCCAGTCCTTCATCAAGGCCGGCACGTCGGTCCATGGCGGCGGCGCCATCCCGCCCGGAAAGCGCTGGATGTCGTGCTCTCGGAAGCTGCCGGGCCTCTCGCGCTCAGTGGCATCCGGGTGGGGAGCGACGTCCCAGACTGGCTGAAGCGCGATGTGGTGCACGTGCCTGATTTCCGCAAGGGTCAGCAGATGGCCGCCGGTCCGGGAATCGGGTTCAATCGCCTGTCCATACACCCATTGGGCAGCATCCGCGTATCCGCGGACCTCCACATACTCTCCGAGCTGCTTGTTGCCCACCGCTCGTCCCTCTGTAAGAAGCGCCGCGACCTGCTTGAGCACGAGGGTGTTGCCCTCGATCGCGGTGGAGTTGTGAGCCTCCTGGAACCAGATGTCCTTCCAGATGTCGGGGGCTTCTGTCGGCGATGGGAGCCCCCCGAACCGATGACGAAGCTCTTCTACGGCTGCCTCCAGCCGCTTGTAGACCTCGTCTCGCCGGGGGCGCCCGGGCTTCTTCATGACTTGGATAGTATCACGAGAGTTGTTCGGTTCAAGGCCATCTAATTGTTCCGAACAACTTGCCGAAAGCGGGCGGCTTCCTCTCGACGCCTACAGACTGCAGCCCACGCGTGCTGGTACCTGAGTTCGCCTGGCAGCAGCGGGTCTGGGCTTTGCGCCCCCGCGCTCCCTGGGAGTCGATGGCTGACTTCTTGACCGGCTCCGGGGGGTCGAGTACGCTGACTGACGATCAGTCAGCCCTCTTTGTGGAGCGCCGGTGAGTACCAAACGACGAACAGATCCTGAAGCACGACGAGGCGAACTGGTTGCCGCAGCCGCGAAGATCTTCGTGGAGAAGGGGGTGGCCAAGGCCGCGGTGAGCGACATCGTCAAGGCAGCCGGCGTGGCGCAGGGGACCTTCTACCTTTACTTCGACAGCAAGGCTGACATCGTCAACGCCGTGGCCGAGCACATAGGCGATGAAATGGTCGGTGCGATCGAGCGTTCCGTGGCCGCGGCCCGCGCGGGGGCCGTCGCCAAGTTGCTCGTGCTGCGCGACGCCCTGCTGGTCACTGCCGAGGACCCGACGGCACGGGAAATCGCCGGCGCCTATCACGGCCCTGAGAACCGCGAAGTTCACGACCAGATGGCCGAGCGGATCTCACTTCGGCTCGCACCTCTAGTCGAGGAGATCGTGAAGCAGGGTGTGGCGGAAGGTGTCTTCGTCGCCGACAACCCGCGCGTCGCGGCCTGGTTTGTCCTTGGCGGACTGCACGCTTTCGAGCGTGGTTTCACCGATCTTGCCGGTCAACGTGCCGTTGCTGCGGCTGCGATGGAGTGCGCGCTGCGCACCCTCGGACACGCCAAGCCGACGCCGGTCCCGGCCACCCGCAAGAGGGTAGCGGAGAGGCGCCGTGCCGGCTGAGACCGTGATCGCTACTCACGGCCTGGCCAAGCACTACGGGGATGTGCGCGCCGTGGACGGGATCGATCTGAGCGTTCACCGCGGTGAGATCTACTCCTTCCTGGGTCGAAACGGCGCGGGCAAGACGACGACCATCCGCATGCTGCTCGGCCTCATCCAGCCGTCCGCCGGCGAGGTCACGATGCTGGGCACCCGCGTCGTGCGAGGCGAACAGATCGTGTTCGGACGCGTCGGCGCTCTGGTCGAGACGGCAACCGCCTACCCGAACCTCACCGTGCGCGAGAACCTCGACATCCAGCGCCGCCTGACCCGCGCGCCGCGCGAAGCCGTCGCCGAGGCCATCGGGCTCATGCGTCTCGAGGAGTACGCGGACCGCCGCGCCGGACATCTCTCACTTGGCAACAAGCAGCGGCTCGCGCTCGCCCGAGCGCTCCTGCATCGTCCCGATGTGCTGGTGCTGGATGAGCCAGCCAACGGGCTGGACCCTGCCGGTATCGTCGAGGTCCGCGATCTCTTGCGGTGTCTAGCCGACGAGCACGGCGTCACCGTCTTCCTGTCGAGCCACATCCTCGCGGAAGTGGCGCATCTTGCCGATCGCATCGGTATCGTGCACGCCGGGCGGCTCATCGAGGATCTTGGCTATGAGGAACTGCGCGCACGGTCCCGCACGTACCTGGATATTGTCGTGTCAAACACGGACCGGGCCGTGACGCTGCTTGCTGAGCGCCTCGGGATGAAGCAGGTGGAGCGCACAGCGGAGGGTAGTCTTCGCGTGCTCGACGGCCTGGATCGCACTGCGGCAATCGCACGGGCTCTCGTCGAGGATGGCCTCGATCTGACGCGTCTGTGTCTTACAGAAGAGGACCTCGAGGCGCACTTCATGCGGCAGACAGGGGGCCGGACCTGATGTTCGCGCGAGTCCTGGCCACCGAGTTCTTGAAGCTGCGACGCAGTCTGATCACATGGCTGTCCTGGGTCGCCCTCTCCATCATCCCGCTGGTCGGTGCGCTGTTCATGTGGATCGTGAGAGAGCCTGAGCGCGCCGCGAAGCTCGGGCTGTTGGGCCAGAAGACGCAGTTCGCGGGCTTCACCGCCGACTGGCCGAGCTTCTTCAAGCTTCTTCTGCAGACGACGGGGATTGGCGGGATGATCCTGGTTTCGGTGATTGCGGCCTACGTCTTCGGGCGCGAGTACTCTGAAGGTACCGCGAAGAACCTGCTTGCGCTGCCGGTCGGCCGGCACTGGTTCGCCGTCGCGAAACTTGCGGTGGTGCTCGTGTGGTTCGGGATCCTGACCGTGTGGCTCATCGTCGAGGGCTTCGTGGTCTGCCTGCTCATGGGACTTCCGGGCCTCTCCGCGTCGCTCGCGGTCACGTCGGTTGCCGACATACTCCTTGCGGCGCTTGGTGCCTGGCTGCTCGTGCCGGTCGTGGCCTGGGTCGCGACCGTCGGCCGAGGCTACTTGGCACCGCTGGGCTTCACCATCTTCATGCTGGTGCTGGGCATGGTCTTCGGCGCGACGGGGTGGGGAAAGTGGGTCCCTTGGTCGATCGTGCCGCTGTTCGCGGGTGTGGCGGGGCCGAGGGTCGAGAGGCTGCCAATCGGCAGCCTGATGGTGCTGGTGCTGACATTCGCGGCGGGCGTCGCTGTGACGGCCTGGCAATTGAGGTCCGGCGACAACACGCAATAGAGGCACCCTGGACACCACCTGCGCAGCGCCGAGACCCCCTCGGTCATGTTGACGCCGGGAAGCCGTTTGGCGTCGTGGCTACTTCACTAGGGAAGCAGCAGCGGGGAGGGAAAGTCAGTCCGCCGCGAGGAAGGGGCCGGAGATCGCGCCCGCTGTCCCAGGTATGTCAAGGTCCGGCTTCTTCGATGGCCTTTCGTGCGATGGCAGGTGCCCGAGAAGGCGCAGACGCGGCCGAGAGCTTGGAGGGGCAGGAGTCTTCGCTGTGGGATGGCACATACGCCATCTGGGCAGGCATAATGCGTTCGCCGGGCCCGTAGCTCAGCTGGTAAGAGCAGCGGACTCATAATCCGCCGGTCGCAGGTTCGATCCCTGCCGGGCCCACCCAACAGGCCATAACACGAATTTGGAACACGCAGGCCACCGAGCAGGAACAACGAAGGGAGTGCGCCGTCTCGGCCTGGACGACGTCCGCCCCTTCCTGCTCTTGGCCTCAGCGGCCGATTGCCTTCCGGAGGTCCTTCATCAGCAGTAGAAGGTGCAAGGGATCTGCGGGGGAGGGGTCGAAGTCGAACCGCTCGTAGAAGGACCGCGCTTCCTCATCTTGGGCATGAACCAAAAGCGCCCGAGCACCGATCTCGTCCGCCGCGCCGGCCACTCGGATGAGTGCGTCCTTGAGCAGTGCAGCTCCCAGCCCTCGGCCCTGCTCTGCGGTGTCCACCGCCAGGCGGGCCAGAAGGATCACTGGGATCGGGTGCCGGGCGATGCCCTTGGCCGCACGCGCCGGTGCCCGTGCGTGCTCGACGCTTCCGGCGGCAAGCGAGTAGTAGCCGACCACCCTGAGGTCCCGGTGCACGACATATGTACGTGCGGTCTCCGCCCGCTGGCTGTTCAAGGCGTGTCGGCGAAGCCAGATGGTCAGTTCTGGTTTGCCGCAATCGAAGGCGTCCGTTCTGTGGCTGTCGTTCAGGGGCTCGACCGCGGAGACGGAACTCACGTCTGGTCGAGCGCGCCTGGCTGGCGAACAAGCCGGTGCAGGCGCGGTTTGGGGGTCGCCGGACGGTCCAGGAGTTCCACGAAGCGCTTCCACTGCTCGGGATCCAGCATGAAGCGGCGACGGTCGGCGAGGACACGCTGAGCCTCAAGGCCGGCGGCGTCGAGCACGAAGGCGCTGACGGTCTTGGCGGTTGCCTCTGCCGCTCTTTCGATCATTTCTGCCTGATCCTCGGTGGCACGCAGATGCAGGCGCTCGGCTTTCAGGGCGTGTGGGCTTCGCGGTGTCATGATTCCCTCCATACGTCGTCCCGGCACCGAGTGTACGCACCATGGGCGTACAGATCAAGTAGAGTCCGGAGGAGGGTGTGGCCACGCCGCTAGTCAGTTCGCTTAGACGCGTCGGCCGTCTGTCCAGGCCACACGCAGTGGCGGAGCGGCCAGGCCGAGCCCCTCAGAAAGGTTCGTATTATGGGAAGCTGGGTCCACAAACAGAACGGCAGGCCAAAGGCATGGCCTGTGCGGTCTTCTGCCGCTTCGCGATCGGCGCCTCTGCTGTTCACCATCGACCCGAACGGCGCCTCCTGTGAGGAGCCCGCGTGTGGGACGCTTGGGGCCCCATCCCGTATGCGGCTCTGACCTTCACCTGACCGCCACGCCTTCGCGCCGTCCGCTTGGGCGTTCGCTTGGGCGTTCGCTTGGGACTTGGTCGGCGTTTCGAGCGTTGGTCGCGGCCTTGAAGGCCGCCGGTGCTCCGTCGTCGCCGACACCTTCTCGGAGTGGGGGGTCGCGAGGGGGCCGCAGCCCGGCGTTGGCCGACACCCCATAGAGGGCAGATGGAGAAGAAAGAGGAAGAGGAATGAGGCCGGACAAGCGGGACCACGGGTCGTTGGTGCTCTGGGCCACAGACTGCGCCGAGCACGTACTCCCGTGTTTCGAGGAGAAGTACCCGAAAGGCAACCGACCTCGGAAGGCTGTCGAAGCAGGGCGTGCCTGGGTGCGTGGTGAGATAGCCTTGAGCGAGGCGCGCGCCGCCGCATTTGCTGCCCACGCCGCCGCGCAGTTGGGGGACCCGAAGATCCTGGAGTCTGTCGCGGCTCAAGCCTCGGGCAGGAGGACTCGGAACGATGCGCCGCCTCCGGGGCGGTCTTCGACCCAGGCACGGCCTCCGTGGAGTTCCGCGAACCGGGCCACCACGGACAGACCGATCCCGGCCCCCTTCGGGCGGACGTCCTCGCCGTGCCGGAAGAGGTCGAATACTGCCTCCTTGAGGTGGTCCGGAACGCCGGGACCGGAGTCTTCGACAGCGAGGAGCACCCCGCCGTCGCGGCGACAGACCCGAATCCGGATGGACGTCTCGGGAGGTGAGTACCGGAGCGCGTTGCCAAGCAGGTTATCGATGATCCGTTCGACCTGGGCGGGATCGACGAAGGTCACCAGCGCTTCTTCTTCCACCTCCACTTGGATGGGCCGGCCCTCCGAATCAGTCCCAGCAACCGCCTCTCGCACAAGGGACCCGATGTCGACCGGGCGTCGGTCCGGCGCAAGCTCTCCATGAGACAGGCGGTCGAAGTCCAGGAGGTTGCTGATCATTCGTTCCATGCGCCCGGCGTTGGCCACGATTCTCTCAGTGATGCGCACCGCGTCCTCGTGCGAGAGGCGAGCGCCGTGCAGCTTCAGGGTCTCCGCCAGGCCCAGAATGACCGTGAGGGGTGTTCGCAGGTCGTGGGAAACGGCGCGAAGGAACGTGTTCTTGGTCTCATCGAGTGCCCGAAGGCGGTCCGCGGATTCGCGCTCGCGCTCGAGCGCTTGTTGGCGCGCCTCCTCTGCCCGCTTGAGTTGGGTGATGTCGGCGACCATCGCCAGGGCCCCCGCATACTCGCCCGCCGCGTCAGTCAGCGGTTGGGTGCCCAGCAGCGCCCACAACACGGAGCCATCCTTGCGAAGGAACTTGAACTCGTGCTGCTCGGCGATCCCCCGGCGTCTGCGCTCCAAGTCCTCAGCCGCGATGGCTCGCCCCGCATCGTCCATGAACCGAAACAGTGAAGCGCCGACCATCTCCTCGGGTGTGTAGCCGAGCATGTCGGCCATCTTGGTGTTTGCGAAGGTGGTGTTCGAGTTCGTGTCGATCATCCACACACCCTCGTTGGCCGCCTCGACAATCGTGCGATATCGCTCCTCGCTTTCCTCCAGCGCCCTCTCCGTCCGCACGCGCTCGGTGATGTCCCGGGCCGTGATCGAGGAGGCAACCACTCCGCCTGAGCGATCTCTGATGGGCGAGACGGTTATGGATACGTCGATAGGCCGTCCGTCCTTGTGGACGCGCACTGTCCTGAAGTGCTCGGTCCGCTCACCTCGTCGCATCAGTTCCATGATCCGGGGGACTTCGTCCTGGCGATCGAGCGGCACCAGTACCGCGACCGACCGGCCGATCATCTCCTGCGCGGTGTAGCCATACAGCCGTTCGGCTGCCGCGTTCCAGGTGAGAACCATCTTGTCCGGCGTCACTCCGATGATCGCGTCGTCAGAGGACTCCACGATGGCCGCCAGCCAGGCCTGTGCCTCCTCCACCGCAGCGATCCACTCTACCGGTGGAAGTGGGCGGGCTACGCGAGGTTTCGAGGCGTCCTTTGGCATGCCGCCTTCAGTCCGGTCCAAGTCTTGGGCTTTCATTATGTGCCTTGGCCGCTCATGTGGAGGGTGACTCAGACCAGAGCAAGGGGGGTGCGACGAGTTCCTCGTTGGCGAACAGGGCAAACCCATACATCAACCTACACTGCTCAATCGAGTGCCCCCTGCCACGGGGCAAGTTCCGTGGGCAAGTCCGGCCCTAGTGGGGGACTCCCCCTCAGTACCCTCGACCTGCCGTTCGCCACCGTCTATCATGCGGCCGAACGATGCCGGCATGATGCACGCGCGCGCAGCGCTGCCACCCGAACAGGAGACGCACTTGGGCCGACGACCCAGGAGGCCGGCTGTGGATCCGGCGTCCACCACCGCCGATTTCCTGTCCGTTCGCCACGGGCGCCTGTTCGCGGAAGAGCGAGATGCGACGGACCTTGTGGAGCAGTTCGGATCCCCGATCTTCGTCATGTCCGACTCCCAGTTGCGTCAGAACCTGCGACGCTACCGTGAGGCCCTCCGGGCGGGCTGGCCGGATGGGCCGGTGGACATACTGCCGGCCTTCAAGGCGAACACGATGCTCGCCACCCGGCATATTCTCTCGCAGGAAGGAGCCGGCGCGGACATTTACTCCCCTGGAGAGCTCGCCGGAGTCCTCGCAACGGGCATCGAGCCGGAGCGCGTCTCGGTGAACGGCGGCGGCAAGAGCCCCGACTACCTGAAGACGTGCATCCAGGCCGGCGTCAGGATCACGGTCGAGGATGTTCACGAGATCGACCTGATCGAGCAGGCCGCGGCCGAGGTGGGCGCCAAAGCACGGATCCGATTCCGCGTGAAGCCCACCGTCCCCAATCTCTGGCGGCGGACGGACTTCTCGCAGATGTCGGTCCCCATCGACGTCGGCGTCCAGATCTACAAGTCCGGGATCCCTCCCGAGTACCTGGTCGACATGGGTCGGCGGGTCTTGCGGATGGAGCACGTAGAGCTGGTTGGGCTGCACTTGCACGCGGGTCGACATCATCCGAGCCTCTGGTACTGGCGCGGCTTGATGGATCGCTACGCGCGCATGATCGGGGAGCTCTGCCGGGCGTGGAACGGATGGCGCCCCTTGGAGATTGATGTCGGCGGCGGGATGGCCAGCCCCCGCGATCCCATGAACAAGGAGCTTGCCCGCTCCGAGTTCGTTCTCATGGCACTCGGCTATCCCCTTCTGGCCGGACTCCGAGGGCTCGGCGAGCGCGCCTACCACGGGATCCTGGGACGAGCGCTCCCGCTGCTCACGGAGCACGCGGAGCCGAAGCGCCCGCCGACCATCGAGGAGTACGGCAGGACGATCTCGACCGCGTTGCGGGAGGGGCTGCGACGAGAGGGAGTCGACGCCACCGGAGTGCGCCTCCAGGCGGAACCGGGTCGGGGACTCTACGGCGATGCGGGTATCCATCTTGCGCGGGTGAAGGTAGTCAAGCGACAGACGCGACCGTTCCCGTACGTCTGGGTGCTCACCGACACCACCTACTTCTTCCTCGCGGGAGGCGTGCTCGAGCACAACCGCCATCCGTTCATCGTCGCGAACAAGGCCGAGGAGCCGCTGACGCTGACGGCCGACATCGTTGGGCACTCCTGCTACGCGGACCAGATCGTGATGGCGGCGCATCTGCCCGAGGTCGTGCCGGGGGACGTGATCGCGATCCTCGAAGCCGGCGCCTACCAGGAGTCATCGGCGTCGAACTTCAACGCTCTTCCTCGGCCGGCCAGTGTGCTCGTGAAGGGCGACCGGGCCGAGATCATCAAGAGCGCCGAGAGGATCGACGACGTCTACGCTCGTGACCGCATCCCGGAGTGGCTGGCCGCATCGGCGGCGGAGGTGAAGATCAGTTGACGGACAACGCTGTGGTGTGGTTCTTCGCCGCTCTGCAAGCGCTCGCGGCGGTCATAGTCGCCCTCTACTGGGTGACCTGGTTTCGCGAGCCCCACACTCAGTCATGGTTGCCGCCCGGCTATGTCGAGCACGAGCGAGCGTTCGTGTTCACGGACAGCGTGCTCGCGGTCCTGCTGGTGACCGGCGCGGTCCTCCAGGTCCTCGAGCGAAGCGTCGGCAACTCGCTCGCCCTGGTCAGCGCCGGCATGCTCACGTTCCTCGGAATCATCGACCTGGCCTACTTCGCCCGAGAGGGGATGTTCCGCCGTGATCGCGAAGGAGTGCCGAACGCTCTCATCGTCGGCGCCGTCCTCGTGCTCGCCGTGCTCTTGTTCGCCCGTTTCGCCTGATGCAGAGGTCGAGTGAAACGAGACGTTCGCAGCGCACTGCCCTGATCGGAGCCTCTCATGGCCCATGACTTCAGTAAGCACTTCGTCAATCGCCACGCCATCGTGACCGGAGGATCGAGCGGGATCGGGCTCTCCCTTGTCAGACGCCTGGCCGCGTTCGGCGCGAAGGTCTCGGTGATTGCCCTCGAGGACGCCGACCTTCGACGCCTCGCGTCGCAGCCCCCACCCGGACGCCACCCGGTTCTGGCGCTGGGGGCGGATGTCGGAGACCGGCGCGAGCTCCAGGCCGCGGTCGCGGACTGCGAACGCCAGAGCGGCCCGTGTGACCTGCTCGTCACATCCGCCGGCGTCACCGGCCCGGGATACTTCGAGGAAATCGAGGACGGCGAGTTCGAGCGACAGATGCGCGTCAACTACTTCGGGACGCTCTGGGCGATACGGGCAGTCGTGCCTTCGATGAAGGCGCGCCACACGGGCAGCATCATCGCCATCTCGTCATTCGCGGGAATCCTCGGGGTGTTCGGCTACACCGCCTACGCACCGACCAAGTTCGCCGTCAGGGGGCTCTGCGACACTCTGCGAAGCGAGCTGCGTCCTCACGGCATCCACGTGGCGTGCGTGTTCCCGCCCGATGTCGACACGCCACTGCTCGCCGCCGAGGAGCCCATGAAACCTCCGGAGACGCGCGCGCTGTCCGGCACCGTCAAGCCTCTCAGTCCGGAGGCTGTCGCCGACGCCATGCTCCGGGCCGTCGCCACCCGCAAGCGCTACGTGTTCCCGGGACGCTCCACGCCACTGCTCGCCCGAGTGGTTTCCGCCGCCCCCGGGATCACGGACCGGTGGACCGCCCGGGTCGTGTCGAGAGCGGCGAGGCAGCCCAGGTAGGCGTCCTCAGCCGACCCTGCCGGAGGCCAACCGGGCAAGGGCGGACCGGTCGGTGTTTGAGTCGTCCGTGACCCGACCGTAGACTCGGACGCGCCGCCGCAGGCATCCCACTGCAGCGCGCATCGAAGGAGGACCATGAGGCTGGGTCGCACCGTGGCCGGCGTGGTCGCCCTCTGCTGTGCGGCTGTTGGATGTGCGGCGGAGCCCCGCGGGGGCGGCACTGCCCGCGAGCCTCGCCGGCGACCGGCGAGGATGGCTGTCGCGAGGCCGACTCCTACTCCAACGCCGTCACCCTCACCGACCGTGTTTTCCTCGGACCGGAGTCTGCGCCTGGTGCGAACGATCGGCGGGGCGATCTCTCCCAAGTCGGTGGTCGCTTCCGGACGGGGTCTGGTCTTCGCCCAGAACATGATGTACCGGCACACGGTGACCGTGTATGACGCCGATGGGAACCTCGTGAGCACCATCCCCGACACGGTTCGGCTATCCGACTTCGGTTATCCGGAGCACCCGGGCACGTTTCGAGGCGCTCCGGTGGAGGCGGCCTTCAGCGCCGATGGCTCATCCGTCTACGTGTCCAACTACGCGATGTTCGGCCCGGGATTCGACCATCCGGGTGACGACAAGTGCTTCCCTTCCGACGGCTTCGACTCGAGCTACCTCTACCGAATCGCCCTTGCCTCGATGGAGATCGACCAGGTTATTGCCGTCGGGTCGGTGCCCAAGTACGTGGCGGTCACACCTGATGGTCGCTACGTGCTGGCGAGTAACTGGTGCTCATATGACTTGAGCGTGGCCGATGTCGGCACCGGGCGTGAGATCCGGCGAGTTCGGCTGGGGGCCTATCCGCGGGGCATCGCGGTTGATGCCCGGTCGACCGTCGCCTATGTCGCTGTGATGGGCTCCTACGACATCGCCAAGGTCTCGCTGGCCGACTTCACCGTGAGCTGGATCCGCGGCGTCGGCAACAGCCCGCGCCACGTCGTGCTCGACCCGCACGGGCGCTACCTGTACGCGACGACGAACGGCGACGGGCGGGTCGTGAAGATCGACCTTTCGACAGAGAGGGTCACGGGGCGGGTGACCACCGGCCAGGCTCCTCGGAGCATGGCAATCGCCCCCGACGGGGCGTCCCTGTATGTCGTCAACCACGAGTCCAAGACCGTCACGAAACTGCGCGCCGCCGACTTGCAGATTCTCCAGACGGTGGAGACGGCCGAGCACCCGATCGGAATCACCTACGACCGGGGGACCGACAGGGTATGGGTCGCCTGCTATTCGGGCTCGATCATGGTCTTCGACGACCGGTAGGTCGCGAGGGGCTGCCGTCAATTGCCGGCGGAACCGGATTCTGTTGTAGAACGATGAACGCCCCAGGGCGAAGCGGAGAAAGGCCGCTATCCGCTGCCCGCGGAACGGCCCTCCGGCCGGGGGCTCGGCTGCGGGCTACCGAAGGGGGAATCGGTCGGATAGGCTTCCTGCACGCTCAGGGCCAGTAGGGCAAGGGGGATTGCGATGATCAGTCGTCTGCTCGTCGGCACCGATGGCTCGACCTCAGCCGATCTGGCCGTCAAGCGAGCGGTCGAGTTGGCCGGTCGGCTCGGCGCTCGCCTGACGGTGACCAGTGTGTGTTCCGCATCCGATCTCCAGGGCTCGCATTTCGGTCCGCACGAGGCCTCCGCGCGAAGGGTGGGCGAGGGGATACTCCTCAACGTCGAGCTCCACTATGGAGGCAAGGGCGTGCTCCTGGAGACGATGCTGGAAGTCGGGGACCCCGCCGACAGGATCTGCCAACTGGCCGAGGAAGAAGGGGTCGACCTCATCGTCACCGGCAACCGCGGCCTGGGCGGCGCGGGACGGTTCTCACTCGGCAACGTACCCGACAAGGTCGCCCACCACGCTCCATGCAGCGCGTTGATCGTAGACACAACGTCCGGGGATGATCTGCCTGCCTACCGGAGGATAGTGGTCGGAACCGACGGTTCGGAGCGCGCCGGCAGGGCGCTGACGGCCGCGGCGGAGATGGCCGGGGCTACGGGCGCCTCTCTGCTGGTCGTCTATGCGGGAGAGGCCGCGCGGGGCGCGCAGGTCTTGAAGGATGTCGCGGGCGTGATCGGCGAGACCAAGTTCGAGAAGAGGGTTGTCGAGGGCGAACCGGCGGAAGCCCTCATCGGAGTGGCCCAGACCGAGAACGCGGATCTCATCGTCGTGGGCAACAAGGGCATGACGGGCGCCGCACGTTTCCTGCTGGGAAGCGTGCCGGACAAGGTCGCCCACAATGCTCCATGTGACGTGCTGATCGTGCGCACCTCCTGACGGAGCGCGTATGGACCGGCAACGAGTGAAGGTCATCGCATGTGCCACGGTCATCGAGGAGATGCTTCCCTTGATGCGGCCGGGGATGACCCACCAGGAGTTCCACTTCGGGCTGCACCTGGTTCCCGACGAGCTCAGGCGGCAACTACAGGAGGCTATCGATTCCTCCTCGCGGGAAGCCGACGTGATCGTTCTGGGATACGGGCTGTGCTCCATGGCTGCGGTCGGGCTCAAGGCCACGGACTGCACCCTGGTCATACCCAAGGTGGACGACTGCATCGCGCTGTTTCTCGGCTCGCGCGCCAGCTATGACTCGCAGTCCAGGACTGAACCCGGCACCTACTACCTGACCAAGGGCTGGATCGAGGTCGGTGACAGCCCCTTCCAGGAGTACGAGCGCCTCGTTGAGCACTACGGCCGGGAGAAGGCCGACGCCATCGTGGAGATGATGCTGGGCAACTACACACGGGTGGTCTACATCGACACCGGGGTGCGAGATCAGGACCGCTACCGCGAGTTCGCGCGCAGGGCGGGCGAGAGGTTCAACCTGCGCTATGAGGAGATACCCGGGTCACATGCTCTGATCGAGAAGATGATCAACGGGCCTTGGGACGAGGAGTTCGTCGTCGCTCAACCGGGCCAGACGATATCGTTCGCGGACTTCAAGCGAGGTTAGGTGACGGCCGCCGGTTAGCCGATGACGATCAGCGCGTCGGCGGCAACCGGGCGGCCTTCGGGCACCAGGATGGGGTTGACGTCCAACTCCGCGATCTGCGGGAAGTCCAGGGCCAGCTTCCCAAGCCTGACCAACGCCCAGGCCAGCGCTTCGCAATCCACTGCGGGCTGGCCTCTCATCGCGCTCAGGAGGGCCCCCGCCCGGACCTCGTCCATCATGTCCTGCGCGTCCTCGAGACTGAGAAGCGCCCGCCGGAACGCGACGTCCTTCAATGCCTCCGCGTAGATGCCGCCCATGCCGAACATCACGCACGGGCCGAAGGCAGGGTCACGCACCACCCCGAGCGTGAACTCGCGGGTGGAAGACAGCATCGGCTGGATCATGAGGCCCTCGGCCTTCTCGCCCGGGCCGAGCCTGCAATTGATCGAAGCCCAGGCTGCGGAAAGCCCACCCGCGTCGGCGATACCGGCAGCCACCAGCCCACGCTCGGTCTTGTGGGCGATACCGCGCCCGCCGGCTTTGAGCACCACCGGGAATCCCAGGCGGCGCGCGGCCTCCATGGCCTGCTGCTCCGAGTCGACAAGCTCGCATGACACGGTGGGAATACCGTAGGCGGCAAGAATCTCGAGCGACTCCCTCTCGGAGAGCTTGGTGCCGGAGGGCGCGGAGGCGAGCAGGGCCGCGACCTTGTCGCGGTCAACCGCGATCTCGGCGGGCGGCTCGCTCTTGCGGGCGAGGTAGCGGGAGTAGTCGACCAGACGCGCGGCGGCTTTCACGGCCCGGTCGGGCGTCGGGTAGACGGGAAGCCGGCCTTCGGCCTCCGGAGGAGGAGCCATTCCGCCGGAGATGGTCACACCGATCATGGGCTTGCCCAACTCCTTGGCAAGCCTGACCATTTCCTCGGTTACCTCCGCCCCCCAGTACATATGCACGGCGGCCATCAGATCGTTTGGATTCGGGTTATAGGGGTCGGGCGAGCTTAGTAGTCCCAGGACGATCAGCGCGTCGAACTCCTCAGCCTCGGCCATCACCTTGAGGATCTTCATGTGCGCCGTGTGATCCAGGCTGCCGACCAGATCGACGGGGTTGTCCTTGCTCCAGAACGAAGGCAGCAGTTGGTCCAGCGCCGCGCGCGTGGCGTCGGAAAGAGGAGGGACCTCCATGCCGTTGTCGGCGCAGGCGTCGGCGGCGAGCACACCCCAGCCCCCACCCCACGTCAGGATGCCCACCCGAGAGCCGCGTGGCAGGGGAGCGAGGTCCAGGGCCGTGGCGACGTCCATCATCTCCTCGACCGTTCCGGCCAGTGTCCCCCCTGCCTGCCTCACCAGGCTGGAGAAGATCGCCTCTGGGGTGGCCAGGGCCGCCGAGTGAGAGCTGGCCGCCCGGAAGCCCGGAGCCGAACGCCCGCCCTTGGTCACCACCACGGGCTTGCGGCGCGCGGCGTATCTCAGGGCGTCGAGGAAGTCCTCGCCGTGGCGCACCCCTTCCAGGTACATGGCGATGACCTGGGTTCCGGGGTCGTCGGCCAGGAAGTGCAGGTAGTCGTCGGAGTCGAGGACCGCGCTGTTGCCCATGGAGAACATCAGCGAGAAACCCACTCCATGGAGGTGGCTGCGCAGCATGGCCTCAGTGCCGACGTTGCCGCTTTGGGAGACGAACGAGACTCCGCCGTGGTTGGGGCGGCAGTTGGACATCAGAGCGTGCATATTGGCGCGCGAGGAGAAGAAACCCATGCAGTTGGGGCCCACCAGAGCCATTCCCCACTTGCGGGACACCGCGACGAGGTCCTCTTCTCCCTGGCGATTGCCGGCCTCGGCGAAGCCGGCGGTGATCACCACTACCGAGCGAACGCCAAAGCGGCCTATCTCATCGAGGGCCTGGACCGCCTGTGAGGCGGGCAGCGCGATGAGCGCTATGTCGGGGACCTCGGGAAGGGATGCGATGTCCGGGTATGCCTTGTGGCCGAGGATCTCGGTTTCCTTCCGGTTGACCGGGTACACGCGCCCCTGGAAACCGCCGCCGATCAGGTTGCTGAGTATCCGAAAGCCCCATTTGGCCTGATCGTTGGATGCGCCGATCAGTGCGAAGGACTTGGCGCTGATGAAGCGCTGTAGGTGTGCTGAGAGCTGCTCACGCTCTGAGTGCGCTTGGACGACGTCGGGCATTGGCCGGCCTCCGTTCGGGGTGATCGGGAGCCAGTCTACCGGAGCGGTTTCTGACCTCCCAACTCGTACGGTTGCGCGGGCGACCCCGATGGCCGCGGTGTCGGACTCTTTGCGATGCTGGGTTGGCCGGACAGCGGATGCCGGGATCGGAATGGGTGAGGTCCCAAGGGAAGGCTTGCCGTTCGCCTCCGGTGCGCATACGTTTGTCTTGCTGGCTCATCGGCCGCCGGAGGCTCACCATGTCGTGCGAGATCGTAGTCTCCATCCAGGATCGACCGGGCACCCTCGCCCAACTTGCCGAGACGCTCGGCAGAGCGGGCGTGGATATAAGAACAGCCGCCGTCACCACTCGTTCGGGAAAGGGCCAGGTCCACGTGGTGGTGGACGACCCGGACACCGCGCTCAAAGCTTTGAGGGAAGCCAAGGCCAAGGTGCAGGAGTGCCGCGAGGTGCTACTGGTGAGCCTCGACGATGAGCCGGGGGCGCTGGCTTCGTACGCGCGCCAACTGGCGGATGCGGGGGTGAACATCCGCTCCCTGTACATGGCCGGAGAGCGGCCGGGCGAGAAGCACCTCATCATCGGCGTTGACGACGTGGCCGGCGCGCGGCGGGCCGTCGGAGGGCAACCGGCGTAGCCAAAGGCCCCGACCTGAAGGGCCTCGTGAGGAGCAGGTGGGCCGGGGGACTCCGCCCGGTGGAAGCGGAACGGGCGCTGGCGCGTGACCGGCGGTGTCCACGGGCCGGGCTTCCCAAGATAGCCGTGCAAAAGGAAGGGCCCCGAGTAGGCCGCCGGCGTTTCCGCCTTCGGTCCTTCTCGGGACCCCATCCTCGGTCCGGCACTTGGCTCTCACGTGCACTACCCCCGAAGGGGTGGCCTCCCCGAAAGAAGACCCGCGACGCTATCAGCCCACGACCCCGAGGGGCCTTGCACCGTCCCTTTCGGCCGGTCCTTCCTCGCGGATGGATGCCGCCGACGAGCGAAAAGATAGGTGAGCGCAAGGGGGCTGTCAAGAGGGATATTTTCTGGGATTCTTTCTGCGTTGCCCGAGAAGTTGATTGACTGGCGCGTCAGTCAATAATAGACTCCCGGCATGGCCATCAGCCCGACCACGGCCCGCGCCCGGCAAGCCTATGCGCGCCGAGGCGAGATCCTCGATGCCGCCCTGCGGATCTTCTCCAGGCGCGGGGTCGAAGCCACCAACCTTGACCACGTCGCCGGGGAGTTGGGCATCACTCGTGGCCTGATCCACCACTACTTCCGGACCAAGCAGGACCTCTTCCACGCGCTGCTCGAGCGCGGGGACCTGATCAGTGCGATCGGGGAACTGGCCGAGAAGGCCGGAGAGGCAGATGCCGCAAGCGGGTTGCACGACGTTGGGCTCGCCTCGCTCGAGCTGATGCACACCAACCGCGATTTCGTGCGCTTCCTCATCGTGCAGTCCGAGATGGACAAGGCCGAGGCGGAGGTCATCCTCGCCCAGGTCATGGACGTGTGGACCGCGGGTCTGGCGGGGCTCTTCGCGCGCGGCATGGAGCGCGGGGAGTTCATCGAGCACGACCCGTACGTGGCGGGATGGGAGTACGCCAACTTCCTGCTGGCCATCTTCATCGAGCGAGAGCTATTCGGCAGGCGCGATCCGCGCCTGGAGGTGGATCGCGTGCTGGAGCACTACGTCACCAAGACCGTCAGAGGACTGTCGACCAGGAAGAGGCTGGGCATGCGGAGCCGGCCGGCGGGGACGGGAAGGAGAATCCGGGATGGGAAAGGCTAACGGTTCCAGGGCCCTGTTGCCGCGGGCGTTTCGGGCACTCGAGGCGATCTGCGAAACCCTGCTGCCGCCGGGGGGGGCGATCGCCCCGGGGGCGAAGGACGTGGACCTCGCCGCGAAGGTTGACGCCTACTTGGCCGCCTGCGAGCCAACGACGCGGGCTGAGGTCCAGGGCGCGATCCTGGCTCTGGAAGCGGCGCCCTTCGGGTCGCGGTACTTCGACTTCTTCACCCGCTTGACCTCCCGGGAGCGCACCGAATTCCTCACGGCTGCCGAGCACAGCCCGCTGCTGACCACCCGGGCCCTGGTGATGCTGCTGAAGTACATGATTGGCAACAGCTACTGCTCCATCCCCGAGGTGGGCAAGGCGATCGGCGTGGACGGCCGTCACTGCATGGTCGATGACCCGCCGCGTTCGGCGCCGCGTCTGCACCCTCGCTCCTACCCCGAGGTCTCCCGCGACTGCGTCGAGCAGTGCGACGTGGTGATCGTGGGCTCCGGCGCCGGTGGTGCGACGGTGGCCAAGGAATGCGCCGAGGCCGGGTTGTCGGTGCTTGTGATAGAGGAAGGCGACTACTTCACCCGCGACGATTTCGAGGGCCCGGTCTGGGAGCGCTTCCGGCGCTTCTATCGCGGCAACGGCACTACTGCGGCCGCCGGCCGTCCGATCATCGCTGTTCCTCTGGGCAAGACCGTCGGGGGAACCACGACCGTGAACTCGGGCACCTGCTTCCGCACTCCCGACCGCGTGCTCGACAACTGGGGGAAGGAGTGCGGAGTTCAGGGCGCGGACCCGGCTTCGATGAAGCCGTTCTTTGACCGGGTGGAAGAGATCTGCCACGTAGAGCCCGCGCCGCGTCACCTTCTGGGCGAGAACGCGCTCCGCTTCGAGGTGGGCGCCAAGGCTCTCGGGTACTCCTGTGGGCCGATCCCACGAGGGATCATCGGCTGCCGGGGCTGCGGCGAGTGCGCCTACGGCTGTCCATCGGACGCCAAGCAGTCGACCAACATCTCCTACTTGCCGCTGGCGGAGGCGGCCGGGGCCGTAATCTACTGCCGGACCCGCGTGGAGCAGATAGTCGAGGAGGTGGGCCAGGCGACCGGCGTGGTCGCCAGGCTGCTGGACGAGTCGGGCAAGCCGCAGGCCAAGCTGACCGTCCACGCCAGGGCAGTGGTCGCGGCGGCCGGCGCTCCGATGACTCCCTTGCTGCTCAAGCAGAGCAGGCTCGCGCTGGGGTCGGGCCAGGTGGGCAAGAACCTGCGCATGCACCCGGCCGCGGGAATCGGGGCGGTTTTCGACGAGCCCGTATTCCCCTGGCGCGGAACGCTTCAGCCGTTCATGGTGGATGAGTTTTCCGAGAGCGACGAGATCATGCTCGAGGTCACATCCAGCTACCCGGGTGTGAGTTCGGGGATCATGCCGGGCGTCGGTCATGCCTACAAGGAGGCCCTGTCCCGCTACCGCTACCTCGCTTCGTGCGGGCTGATGGTCTCGGACACCTCCAAGGGCACCGTGCACAGGGGTATCGGCGGACCGCTGATCTCCTACTCGCTGAATCGCAACGACGCCGATCGCACCGCCAAGGGCATGGGGATCATCGCGGAGATCTTCCTGGCCGCGGGGGCGAAGGAAGTGCTGACCGGCCTTCCCGGATTCCCGACGGTGAAGTCACAGGCGGATCTTCAGGCGCTGCGGGAAGCCCGCTTCTCACCCGGGGTGTTCAAGCTCATGGCGTTTCACCCCATGGGCACCGCGCGGATGGGCTCGGATCCGCAGACCAGTGTGGTGGATTCCTGGGGCGAGGCGCACGAGGTGCCCGGGCTGTACGTGGCCGACGGGAGCGTCTTCCCGACGTGCACCGGGGTGAACCCGCAGATCTCGATCATGGCTTTTGCCACGCGTACGGCCTCGCGCATCGTGGAGCGCCTCGGAGGCGTGCCCCGCAGCTAGAAGTCCTGATGTTCTGCGGTTGGGCGTCTCGAGGTCGTCCGAGGACGGACGGGCGGCATGGTCTCCCGGGCTCGGAGGTGTGGTCCTTCGTCGTCGCCTCGTCCTGGTGAGCCTTGAGCGTCGCAACGTTCCGTGGACGGCGCGGCGGTATGATCGCCCGGTCGGCGAGATGAAAGGCTAGGACCGCCGGCTGGAGAGCTTTCGGGGGGAGGCATGCGTCGCGCTGCGGCACTTCTCGTCGCTGTGGTTCTGGTCCTCGCGCCCGCGGTTGCGGCGACGGCTCAGACGGCAGTGCCCGAGCCCATGGGCACGACCTCGCCCCTGGCCTGCTCCAAGGATTCCGCCGGCTCGATCTGTACCGGGTTCCTTCCCGGCTCCGACGGCGTCGCGCTGGACGTCAGTCTCTCCTTGCCGTCCGGTCGGGGGCCCTGGCCGCTCCTGGCGCGGACCCACGGATGGAGTGCAAACAAGGATGTCGTGGGCGGGACCCCGGCCATCCCCTGGACTCGCGACCTGGATCGGCGGTTCACCGATGCCGGGATTGCGTTGATGCGCTACTCCGTCCGGGGTTGGGGGGAGTCGTGGGGGCGGGTTCACGTCATGGATCCCGACCACGAGGTCGCCGACCTCAGGGCGCTGATATCCGACGTGGTCGATGATTCCGGACTCCCGATAGACTCCTCGCGCGTCGGTCTCTGGGGCACTTCGCAAGGCGGGATCATCAGTTGGCTCGCCATGGAGAAGCCGGTCTGGACAACCCCGAAAGGTAGGCGAGTCAAGGTTCTGACCATCGTGCCGGTGATTCCCGCCACCGACATCTTGAGTGCCTTCATCCCCAACGGGCGGCCCGACGCCATGTCTCCCATCGGTGCGATGAAGCTCTCGATCATGTGGCTGCTGTGGGGAGGGGGGCCGGTAACGGGCACGCGTCCCGATCGGCCGTACATGCGCTACGAAGACTGGATCACCACGGTGTGGACGCGGCTGACGGCCGGAGAGCCCTACACGATGGACGACCCCATCGTGAAGGAGGGCATCGAGAACTTCGCCTACCGTTCGATCGCGCGCAAGAAGGACTGGATCGCCCGGCTGCATACCGACCCTTCGCTGCGGATACCCATCCTGAACATCCAGGGTTGGAACGACGACATCTGCCCGCCGGAGGAAGGCCTCAGGATGCACCGGCTGCTCAAAGGTATCGACCCGGATTGGCCCATTGCCATGCTGTTGTCCGAGTTCGGCCATCCCAGAGGGGTGATGTCGGATGAGGCCGTCGACTACACGTTTGATGTGGCCAGGCGGTGGTTCGCCTACTGGCTGGTCGGATCGGGCAGGCGTCCGGCTTTCGATGTGACCTCGGTCGCGGTGCGCGCCCCCGGCAAGCCGTATGAGTTCGACCATGCGGTATCGGGACCCACGCTGGAGTCTCTGTCCACCGATGTCATCGAGAAGCACTTCGCGGGGCCGGCGGTCCTGGTGAACGTGCCGGACCCCGGGGGCATCGCCTCGGATTCGCTACTGTCCTATGCCTTGGGGAGTGGCGTGGTGGGGCCGACGGCGTCTGAGACGGTGCCCGGCTCGGCGGCGAGGTTCGAGGTCCCGCTCACCGAGAGCATGACGATGCTTGGACTTGGCAGTGTGCACCTGACGGGCACGGTCGCGGGGACCGATGCGATCTACGCGGCCCGCATCTGGGACGAAGCACCCGACGGGTCTCTGGTGCTGGTCGACCGCGGGGTCTTCCGATGGCAGGGCTCCCCGGGGGCCATGGACGTGACGATCGCCTTGCAGGGCAACCACTACACGTTTGGGGCCGGGCACAGGCTCCTGCTCGACGTGGCCAACGCGGACGCACCGATGTGGCGGCCGGACAACATGCCGTCCACCGCGGTTCTCGACTCGGTGGACCTCAGACTCCCGACGCGCTCGGAAGCGGCGTCGAAGGAGACGGCGGGCGGGCAGGCGCCTTCTGTCGTTGCTGGGGGGACGGGGCGCCGGCTGCCCGCCACGGGTGGGTCGACAACCCCCGTTGGTCTGGGCCTCGTGGCGTCGGCGGCCTGGGCGGTGTTCGCGACTCGCGCGCGCCGGTCACGGGCAGTCATGCGGCACCCGAGAAAGCCAGCTGTATCCTAGCCGCGTTTGACGTGCGCCCTGTCATCTAGTTCCATTGGCGTCTGGCCTGAATGCCAGACGCCGGTCTGGCCGGGTCAGGGGGGATTCCAGAGCCGCGTACATGCCGCTCATCGAGGCGGACTCGTCGCGCCGAACGGAAGGACGGGGGATGAAAACCAGCACTTCAACAGCTGTGTCGGCCGCATCTACTCATCTTCGAATGGCTGGACGTCAGATGCGCCTCGGCATTGCCGGGTTGCTCGCCGTCCTACTTCTGGCGGCGCCCGCGGGCGCGGGAGGGCTGTCCGTCAAGATCACCGGCGTGAACGGCCACACGGTTGCCGCGGGGGAGTCGGGCAAGCCCCTCAAGGTGAGGGGCGCCACGCTGGTCGTGTCGGGGCAGGCCCAGGCGTCACCGGCCCTTATCGCGGATGCCGGTGACTCGTCCTACGCGGAGATCGGAAAGACGGCAACCGTGTCGGGCCTGGCTTTCGGCGGCCGAGCCGGCTACGAGTTCTCCTGGTCGGTGGGGGGCTCGAGCAGCCGCTTCGCGCAGCCGGACTCTCAGACGAGCACCCTGGATACTTCCGGGCTGAATCCCGGCCCGCTCACGGTTTCGTTGTCGGTCACCGACGCCAGGGGAGTTGTGGCGACCGACACCGTCCGGCTGTTCCTGTACAAAGTGCAGGATCTCTTGCTGCTCGATGAGCGGGTGAGCACGGGAGCCGCCCTTCCCGATGAATTGGTCGGAAACGGCGGTGAGGCGGATGGCCTGCCTCCGCGGAGGTTCGAATTCGCCGTCTCCGAGGAGATCTTCCAGCTCGATCTCAACCTGGAGTGGGGGACCTACACCGGTGTTGGGCAAGGCACACTGGATGAGTCGCCGCTGGCAGGCGTCAACGACTTCGACATGTATGTGGATGACCCCTCCGACGCCCACGACGCGGATGCCGACGGGGCATCGAGTCGGATGCCGGAACACATGACGATCAAGGATCCGGCTTCGGGGGCTTGGGCCGCGGTGGTCAAGGCGTATCTCAGCACGGGCGACACCTACCACCTGACGGTCACCGCCAAGAGCAAGCCCACCAACCCCGTTCCCGCTGTGAGTACCGAAGGGCCGTTCCGCTACGAGGTCGGCCAGGCTCAGCGCTTGTCCGCGTCCGTGAATGGTGGAACGGCACCTGTTGCCGGAGCGTGGGACCTGGATTCCGATGGGGTCTTCGAGACTCCCGGGACTCAGGCCGAAACCCACTTCCCGGTGGGCAGCTACTTCGTGACTTTCAAAGCGACGGACGCGGCGGGCTACGAGGCGAGGGAGACCACTGCCGTGCGGGTGGTGGAGCCGGGTTCGACCGCGGGATTCACGCCCCTGGTGGTCATTGGCGTGACGGACTCCGGGGTCAACCCCTACCATCGGGAGTACTCGGCGGCGACCTACCCCGACCCTCGCGTTCTGGAACTGACTCAGAACTTCACCCGCCACCCGAGCGAGTACATCCCCGGCTACCCGGCCGACACCCCGGCTCTTCCCGTGACCCTGGGTAAGGGATACGTGCCCGCGGAGGATGCGGGTCTCTGGAATCACGACAAGATCCCCTTGGGCAAGCTCTTCTGGATACCCGGCACGAAGATCATCGGCGCCATCGATAACGGCGATACCGGCGAGCAGCTCGTGGCCGACACCAGACCCATAATCGACGACAACTCCCACGGCACCGGCGCCACGAGCGTCGCCGTCGGCAACACGTTCGGGTTCTGCCCAACTTGCCTGCTTGTCTTCAACGAGGACATCAATGGCGACGCCGGTTGGCCCTACCGTCAGCCCTGGATCGACATCGTGTCGAACTCCTACGGGAAGATCGGGAACGTGGGCACTTTCGGCCTGCTTTGGGACGCCGCCCAGCCGAAGGCGTCGGCCGAACGCGGGCAGTTGGGTCTCTACGCCGCCGGAAACGGGGTCGAGAACGCTTTTGTGGTGACCGAGCAGACATACGCGTCTGAGGAGCTCGGCCCCGAGTGGGTCGTGCGCGTTGGGGCCGCGGAGCGCTCCTCGAGGAAGCCGATCGTGGGTACGGGCAAGCCCGTGGACATCACCTCGTGGGGCAGCGGCCTCATACCCGCCGCCGCATACGATAGCGAGACGGGCACGCAGAACTTCGGTGGAACGTCGGCCGCCACGCCGTATTCGGCCGGGGTGTTCGGGACCGTGCTCGGCGCCGTTCGCGAGGCGCTCGGTGATGGCCTGGCCGGAGATCACACACCTGGGAACCTGACCGACGGAGTCATCGCGACCGGCAAGCCGGTTGCATCGAGTCCCTATCTGTCCGACGGGGTTCTCACGCGAGCGGAACTCACCGAAGCCGTGTTCAAGACGGCCGAGCACGACACGAACAGTGACTTCGCCATCTACCCCACGACGACACCGAGCAACCCCGCCCAGTACTTGATGGAGGGATACGGCATCGTCGAGCCCGACTCGGGCGCTCGGGCGCTCAAGGTTCTGATGGGCCAGGCTTCCCTGCCGGAACGGCCCAACGAGGACCAGTTCTTCACGGCCGACGAGTCGTTGAGAGACGCCCTTTGGGGCGACTGGAACGGCGGGGGCACGAACTCCGCCGCGCCGCAGGGCGCCATGGGGAGCCTCGGAGCCAACCCCCTTGCCGGGGTGAGCCCCTCCGCGGTGAGAACCGTCTCGAGCGCACTCCGAATGCTCGAAGCGACGTTCGGGCCGTTCTACTCCAACGCCCTGACGGAAGCGGCCGAGGCGCAGGCCGAGGGGACAGGCGTGACCTACTGGCTGCATCACCTGGGCGGGTGCGTCGATGGAGCCACCCCGGGCCCGTTCATGGACCTGGCCAATTCGACCGGCGACGACGACTTGTGCGGGGCCGCGGGCGCCGGGGGTCTTGTGGGCATGGACGTCGAGTCGTTCTCCTCCACGCAGCCCTCGGCCGTTACCGTTCCCTCGGGAACCGAGGTGGACGGTGTGGTCTACGTCGCGACCGACGCGCCGGCCCCGCTGACCATGACTGCCACCCTTATGGCCGGCGGTCGCCTCGTGGGCCAGGGCAGTTCCGAGATGGTCCTTGGCGCCGGAGTCGGAGACATCTTGCTCACCGAGGAAGGAGCGACCGCCCTGCCGTTCCAATTCACCACCGAGCAGCCGGTCGCGGTGGGCGAGACCCTGACCCTGTCTCTTGCGCTGGATACAACGGCCACCTGGTACTTCGGCTACGAAGAGCCGCATGCCAGCTTCTTCACGATCGCGACGACGGGCGGCGGGGGAGGCGGCGGGGGAGATCTCAGCGCCACGATCGCCAGCCCGGCCGACGGCACCATCGTCGACCCGTCCGTGACGCCGACCTTGCCCGTGACCGGGGTCGCCGGCTTCGGAGAACCCGTCGGGCAGCCCCAGAAGTTCTTCCTTCGGCGGGAAGGGTGCGGCGAAACTAACGACAATCTGCGGCTGAGCCGTGAAGACGGCGTTGACGGTGGGAATGGCTGCACCAACCTGGCCCAGCCCCTTGCTGGCGCGGGGGTCGTGGAGTTCGCCGACGAGTACCCGGCCGAGCCCGGCGCGCTCCCGATGACCCTGGGGGGCGGGACTCCGGTCAGCGGCGTCGTGTACGTGGACACCGATGGTGCGTCGCCGCTGCACGAGATCACCGTGAAGCTGACCACCATGAAGTCCGGCATGCCTCAGGTGATAGGAAGCCAGCGCGTTGCGGGGGCGGTTGTCAACGCTCTCGGCCTGGTCGGTCCAACGCCCTTTGCTTTCTCCTTCCCCGTGGGGGATCAATACGCCGGTGTGTCACTGGCCGACGTGAGCTTGACCGTCGTCGTGGAGAACAGCCAGGCGCTCACCTGGACCGAGTTGGACAGCCCCGCCAGCTATGTGGACCTGCCTCTTGCCGCCGGTGGGGGTGGCGACCAGAGGGTGGAGGTCAGCCTGGATGATGCCGACTTCGCCTCACCCGTGCCCGCCAGCCTGGGTGCGGAAGGAGTCTGGGGGGCCACGCTGGACATGACGGCCCTCGCCGATGGTGGGCACACCGTCTACGCACGCGCGGTCGCCGGCGCCGAGACGAGCCCCGCGGATCATGTGTCGATCGTGGTCAAGCGCACGGTCGCCACGGGACCGCAAGTCCAGGTCCAGCTCGTGCCGGCCGGTCAGCTACCAGCCGAGGGGGCATGGGTCGCGGCCGTGGACACGAGCGCTGGCGGCGACTGGTCCTCATGGACCGCGCAGTTGACCATCGGGGGATTGGAGAAGGACCTGTACGACCTCTACGCCCGGCTTGTGATCAACGGGTCCCAGGCCGCTATCGACGGTCCGGTGGCCCTCAACATCCATCCAAAGGATCCCCCTGCCAACACTCCGCCCGCCTGATCGCGGAGGGAACCACGCCTGCGAGGAGCTTCCCGGATGCGGCGCTACACACTCATGGTGGTCATCGTTGTCCTGGGGCTATCGGTTCCGGCGTGCCATGCGCGACCGAGGCTCGCGTTCTCTCCTGCTCGACTTCCAGCGGCCCAGGCTGGGCAACCCTACGAGGTCAGCCTGGTCGTCTCCAAGAACCAGACTCCCGTCGGCTCCATCTATGTCGCCGAGGGGAAGCTGCCTTTGGGACTGACGCTGGCGTACCAACGGGGCGACAACGCTGCGACCCTCAGCGGAACGCCCAGGGCCGCCGGACGATACGCGTTCACCGTGGCCGCGTGGTGTCTGGGCACGAACGTCTCCGGGCAAACGGGTGAGCGCGCCTACACGTTGGTCGTGACGTAGGGCCGGTTGCAGGGCTGGCGCAGGCGGCGGGGCCGTCCAAGAGCACGCGCGGACTCGTTCGCCGGGGGAAGCTCATGCGTCATCCGAGGTATTGGGGAGCGCTACGGCAGATCGGCCGACAACTGAGGACCCGAGAGTGCATAATCGCCGCCAAGAGAAGGGAGCGAAGGGGGGTGCATCGGTGGGCAAGGCGACCGAATCGACTCGCGGGAGCCATGCGCTCTGTACGGACCCGCGCTCTGGCTGACCCGAGAGGATGTGGCGCGATGAAGAGAGGCTTCCTTGCGGTCATCGGCGCCAAGGCGCTCATCGCCGGGCTTGTGTTGGCGCTGATGGTGATGGTGCTGTCGGGCGCGGCTGAAGCGGCTCCCTTGATGCCGGACGCCGATCCGTTCTACCGGCCACCGGCTTCGCTGGCGTCCTACGCTCCCGGAGCGATCATTCGCTCGCGGGAAGTCGAGACCTCGCTCGGGCCGCTGCCGACGTCGGTGCTCGGCGCCAAGTCCTACCAGCTCCTGTATCGGACCAACGACCCCGAGAGCCGACCGATCGCCAACGTGACGACGCTCCTTGTGCCGATCGCCCCCAAGCTGAGTGGCGGGCGCGAACTGGTCTCGCTCCAGGACGCCGAGGACAGCCTCACGACGAACTGCGCCCCCTCGTATCAGTTGCAGGTCGGCGAGCAGGATAACGCCGACATGCTGGCGGAGTTCACCGCAGCGGCGCCCACTCAGATTGCCGCGGGACGCACGCTGTTGATCCCCGATCCCTACGGCCCGCAATCAGAGTTTCTAGTAACGCGCATGGAGGCCTTCGCCATCCTCGACTCGATCCGAGCCGCCGAACGGTTCCCGGCCGCGCAACTCGACGGTGTGCGCACCCCGGTCGTTCTGATCGGGTACTCCGGAGGTGGTCACGAGACGATGGCCGCCGCCGAACTCCAGCACACCTACGCGCCGGAACTGAAGATTGTTGGGGCGGCCGCCGGAGGGACGCCGGCCGGCGACGATGAGACGTTTCGCTACTTCGACGGGAGAGAGGGCTCGGGTGTGGTGATGGGAGCGATGATCGCGCTGGAGCGCGCCTACCCGTCGCTTGGTTGGTCCTCGCTACTCAATGACTATGGCCGGAGCGTCGCTGCTCGCATGGAGAAGGGACCCGGCTGTGTCACGCCGGTCGTATCCGGGCAGGACCATATCGCGGACTGGACCACGGTCCCTGATCCACTTGGCGTGCCCCGCATCGCGCGTGAGATCGCCGCCAACGCACTCGGTAGCTCGGCCCCGATCATGCCGACGTTTCTCTATGTGTCTCAGCACGACGAACTGATCTCACTGAGCGACTCGGACAAGCTCGCCGCGCGCTACTGCGAGGGCGGAACTCAGCTCGACTACTACCGAGATCCGATTGAGTACCAGGGACCGCTCGGCGACCATACTGAAGCGGCGATCCTAGGGTTCATCCCCCGCGCGCTGGCATATGCGAACGACCGCTTCGCCGGCAGTCCGGCTCCGACCACATGCGCACCGACCGCTGCCGGGACGAAAGCCACCCCTTCCCCGTCGAGCGTTCTCGGCAAGCGAACGGCGCTGCCGGCTACGGGCGCGGGCTCGGCGCCCCCGCTTACCCTCGTGATGATCGGGATCGCGGCGATGCTCGCCATCCGGACTCGCAGGGCCGGTGCGAGCTAGGACGCCGAAACCGCTATCGTGAGCTCGGGCACGTGGTCGCTTCCTTGGGTTGGTCCTCAAGAAGACACTACGAGCCCTTCGCCTTTCGGTGTGGGATCTCGGGTCAGGTGCTCTGCTGGCTCAGAGGTGACGCTATCCCTAGCCTGCCGACTCATTGACACTTGTTTGCGGGCGCCCCTATCCTCGTGCGGCCGGCAAGAGGATTCAGGCAAGGGCGCTTGGCTCAGTGGCGAGAGCACTTCCCTTACAAGGAAGGGGTCACAGGTTCGAGTCCTGTAGCGCCCACCACCGTCCGTGACGTGCTCGCTTGAGGAATTCAACCTGACGGAGGGCGAACCGTGCCGTAGACTTGCAGCATGCGATTCACTGCCGTGGTCACCCACGAACCGCCCTGGTACGTCGCCCGGTCCCTCGAGGTGGAGGTGGCCAGCCAGGGCAGCACCGTCGAGGAAGCGCTGGCAAACCTCAAGGAGGCCCTCGAGCTCTACTTCGAGGACGCTTCCCTCCCTGAGGCCATCGAGCCTCCAATCATCGCGAGCGTCGAGCTCTCGGCGTGAGCCCTGCCCTTCCTGTCGTATCGGGCGCGCAGACCGTCAAGGCGCTTGTGAGAGCGGGTTTCAGGCAAGTCAGCCAACGCGGCAGCCACGTCAAGCTCCGGCATCCCGACGGGAGAATCGCGATCGTTCCGGCCCACGACGAGCTGGCGCGGGGCACTCTCTGGTCGATCCTGCGACAGGCGGGCCTTTCCTCCGAGGAGTTCGGCAAGCTCCTATAGGCCACGGCGGCCTTCGAGAGACCGACAGGGGGTGCGCGGGCAGCGAGCGCCGGTTCGCGCACCGTTCACTCGAGACCACCAAAGGAATCCACGGATGGCGCTCGCGGTCTCAAGACGCGTAGGTTGTCGGAACGAGGAGGTGCGGAACCCTTCCGTCGAGTGTGGGCATCAGGAGGGATCGGCCGTCTGCACGGCTCTGGCGTGATGTCCGCTCAGAGGTCAAACTGGCTTGCGTGGGGTGGGCCGTCCACTCGGGTGTCGTGACCGCCGGCGAAGCAGCAAGTGGGGGAGTCGGGATTGCATCTGGCCGCTGAGATCGCCCTGTACCTGGAAGCCCTGGCTTTCGTCGGCCTGGCGGTCATCGGACTGCGGCTGTGGCGCAGACACGGCGGAGTGCCGGCGGGTTGGGTTGCGTCTGCTTTCGCCGCGGCGGCTGCGGCCCAAGTGCTCAACGTGGTCGTCCGGCGGTTGCCGGAGGGGAGTGCCGCCTCCTGGACGCTGAAGGTGGACGTGGCCTTGATGGTCATTGCCCCCTACCTGCTCTTTCGGTTCATGGCAGCCCTTCGCCCCCAGCGTAGATGGCTGGAGTGGACAGGGGCGTCGATCACGGTCCTTGTCGCCGGTGAGGCTTTCCTAGTCCCGGGGGTGGGAGCGAGAACCACAGTTTTCTCGGGATGGCGGGTTCTGTTCATCAGCTCCTGGGCCGTGCAGTGGACCGTCCTGCTGGTGGCAGTCGCGGTGGGTTTCCTGGCCGGAGGTCAGAGAGAACCCGGAGTTGCCCAACGCCGGATGCGGTTGCTGGGCATCTCCGCGATCGAGTTGAACTTGGCGCTTGTGGTCAGCCTGGGCACATCGGGGGTTCGATCCGACACAACCACGTTCTGGATCGAGACATTGACGATCCTGGGCGCAGCTCTGTTTGCCCTTGCGTTCTCTCCTCCAAGGTTCATACGCGAAGCCTGGCGGCGTCCTGAGTACGACGCCATGCAGGCCGCTCTGGGCGATTTGATCTCGGCGACCACGGCGAGCGAGGTTACTGCACGGTTGCTGCCTGCGGTTGCCGGCATCTCGGGCGGCCGGGCGGTGGCCCTGATGGATCAGCGAGGCAAGCTGATCGGCGCTCATGGGCTCACCCTCGAGTTGGCGTCGGAGATGTCCTCGGCATCAGTGGGGGAGGGTGACCAACTGACGGTCCCCGCCGGTGCTCCCGTGCCGATGCGGTTGGCGGTGCGGTCCGGAGCCCTGCTGGTCTGGACCAGCCCTTTCGCACCCCTGTTCGGGGACGAGGAGCTTCGCCTGCTGCGAATGCTCGCCGGCCTTGCCGACCTGGCGCTGGAGCGCTGCCAGCTCTTTGCCCGCGAGCGCGAGTTCATCGCCGACGCGACTCACCAATTGCGCACTCCCCTGACGGTGATCGCCGGTGTCGCCGCCACCCTCGCCAAACACTGGAGTAGGCTGACCGAGGAGCAGATCGAGGAGAGCCTGGCGGCTCTGGAGCGCCAGGGCGAGCGCGTTCGCGTCTTGGTCCAGAACCTCCTCGATATCTCCCAGGTGGAGATGGGTCGCCTGGAGTTGAACTTCGCGGCCTTCCCGGTCGCGGAATGCATGGGCCGGGTGGCTGAGTCGTTTCCCGCACCGGCGGGCAAGTCCTTAGAGGTGCGCTTGGGTGACGGAGCGGTGGTCATAGCCGACGCCGCGCGCTTGGAGCAAATCCTGGCCAATTTGCTGGTCAACGCCTATCGCTACGGGGGACAGAAGATATGTCTGGAGGCCATACGGGAGAGCGATTGCGTGATCCTGGCGGTCCGTGATGACGGACCCGGGGTCCCGGAGAATCTCATTCCTCACCTCTTCCAGACGTTCATCCGGGGGGACAACGCCCGGGGCATCCCGGGATCGGGGCTGGGCTTGGCGGTCGCCAAACGGCTGACCGATGTCCTTGGGGGGCGGATCAGCTACGAAGCGGATCAGCCGACCGGCGCGAGATTCGTCGTGAGATTGCGGGCGGCAGGATAGGCAGGATAGGTAGGACCCGCCCCGCCAGGGTCATGGCTTGGTAACGGGTTGGGTTGACATGGTTTGGGAGCGATCCGTACGGTAGGCGGGCTCGGACCGCGCATCCCCTAGGAACACTCAGTGTTCGACAATCTCTCCGCTCGCTTCGAGAGCGTGTTCAAGTCGCTTCGCCGCCACGGCCGCCTGACTGAGGCGGACGTTGATGCCGCAATGCGCGAGATTCGCCTGGCGTTGCTGGAAGCCGACGTCAACTTCAAGGTGGTCAAGGACTTCGTGGCCGCCGTGCGCGAGCGCTCCATCGGGGAAGAGGTGCGGACCAGCCTCACGCCGGCTCAGCAGGTGGTCAAGATCGTCAACGAGGAGCTGATCGGCATCCTCGGCCACGCGCAATCCAAGCTGATCTTCGCGCCCAAGCCCCCAACGGTTGTGATGGTTGCCGGACTGCAGGGTTCGGGTAAGACGACTATCGCGGCCAAGCTGGCTCACCATTTGAAGGCAACGGGTCACCACCCGCTGCTGGCGGCCTGCGACCTTCAGCGACCCGCCGCGGTGCAGCAGCTCAAGATCCTGGGCGAGCAAGCCGGTGTTCCCGTTTTCGCGCCGGAGCCGGGAACGGGTCAGGGGGACCCCGTGGTGGTGGCCGAGGCTGCCGTGCGCGAAGTGGATCGTCAGGGCCGGGACGTGGTGATCCTGGACACTGCCGGGCGTTTGCACATCGACCCGGAGATGATGGCGCAGGCCCGCGCGATCAAGGAGCGCACGCATCCGCACGAAATCTTGCTGGTCGTGGATTCCATGACCGGTCAGGACGCGGTCAACGTGGCGGTGGCCTTCGCCAAGGAAGTCGACTTCTCGGGGATCGTTCTGTCCAAGCTGGACGGCGATGCGCGCGGCGGTGCGGCTCTGTCCGTGGCGAGCGTCTCGGGCAAACCGGTGAAGTTCGCCGGCGTGGGGGAGAAGCTCGCCGATTTCGAGGTCTTCCATCCCGATCGGATGGCCTCCCGCATCCTCGGCATGGGTGACGTGCTCACTCTGATCGAGAAGGCCGAGGCGACGATGGACGCCGCCGAGGCGGCCAAGATGCAGGAGAAGCTGATCAAGGCCAGCTTCACCCTCGAGGACTTCCTATCGCAGCTTCGCCAGATGAAGAAGATGGGGCCTCTGTCCCAGATCCTCGGGATGCTCCCTGGGGTGGGCAAGCTCAAGGATCTTCAGGTCGACGACACCGAGATGGCGCGTGTGGAGGCCATCATCTGCTCCATGACTCCGCACGAGCGCCGGGATCCGCGTATCATCAGCGGCTCGCGGCGTGCGCGCATCGCTCGAGGGTCGGGAACCACGACCCAAGAGGTGAACCAGCTCTTGCGGCAGTTCGAGGGCGCGCGCAAGCTGCTCAAGACTCTCGGGGCCGGCGCCAAAGGGCGCCGGGGCCCGTTGCAGCTTCCGTTCTAGGGGAACGGGATAGCCCGCAGCCGCGGGCGCCCCGGCGCAAAGCCGGGGACGGTCGGGCCCTTTGGGGCCCAGGGCCGGAGAGGCAGACCCCAGGACCGGGGGCGGGCCGCCGGCCGGAAGAGAAGGGGCAAGGAAATGGCAGTTCGAATCAGGCTGATGCGTGGGGGGGCCAAGAAGGCTCCGACCTACCGGGTGACCGTGGCCGATAGCCGCTCTCCCCGCGACGGGCGGTTCATCGAGACCATCGGGGTCTACCAGCCGAGAGAGGAACCGTCTCTCGTAAAGATCGATGAGGCGCGGGCGCTGTACTGGCTGTCCGTCGGGGCGAAGCCCTCGGCTCAGGTGCAGGTCCTGCTGAAGATCGCCGGGATCTGGGAGAAGTTCGAGGCTTCCCGGCCGGCCCCCGCGGCCAAGGCCAAGGACAAGGACAAGGCCAAGGCCAAGAATCCGGGGAAGAAGGCCGAGAAGTGACACCGGAAGATCGGCCGGACGCCCCGGACTCGGGGTTGGTCGAACCGACGAGCCAGGATCCTGAGGCGGTCGAACCGACGAGCCAGGATCCTGAGGCGGTAGAGACGGCCCCGGGTGTCGAGGCTGTCCAGGTCGATCCAAACGCCCAAGTGGCCGGCGCGCTCGCCGGCGAAGCGGACGAGGAGCTTTCCGAAGGCTCGGGCGACAGGGTGCTCGAAGTGATCGAGTACTGCGCCCGGGCGATCGTCGAGCATCCAGAAGAGGTGCGGGTGGCATGCGTTCCCGAGAGCCGGCGAATGGTCTACGAGTTGCGGGTTCACCCGGAGGACGTGGGCAAGGTGATCGGCAGGCACGGGCGGACCGCCCGGGCGCTGCGGACCATGGCCAAGGTCGCCGGCACTCTGGCGGGACACCGGACCAGCGTGGAGATCGTGGAGTAGGCATTCCCACTCACCTGGTCGTTGGGCGGGTGGGAAAGCCCCATGGCATCCATGGCGAGGTGCGGGTGGAGGTTCTCTCCGACGAGCCCACTCGCTTCGCGCCGGGCAGCCGTCTGCTCGCCGGCAATCCTGAAGCGGGGGAAATGCGCGAGCTGGAGGTGTCTGCCTGCCGCACCGGCCGTGAGTGGCTGCTCGTCTGCTTTGAGGGAGTGGCCAGCCGTGAGGCGGCGCAGGCGATCCAGGGGACGGATCTGTTGGTTCCTCTCGAGACCGCGCGCGCGCTTGCGGAAGGGGAGTTCTGGGACTTTCAGCTCGTCGGGTTGGAGGTCGTCGGCCAGGCCGGTGAGACTCTGGGCCGAGTGAGCGAGGTCCTGGACTACCCGGCCAGCACGATGCTGGTCGTTCGCACGATTGGGGGGGATGAAGTGATGGTGCCCTCGGTCCCGGAGCTGATCTCCGAGGTGGACCTCGAGAAGGGCCGGGTGGTCGTGCGCGCCATACCGGGCCTGTTCAACCCTTCTGATGCTGAGGAGGGCTAGGCGTGCGTATCGACGTAGTGACCATATTCCCCGAGTTCTTCGACTCCCCGTTGAGGGCGAGCCTCCTGGGAAGAGCCGGCGAGCGAGGACTGTTGGACGTCGCATTCCACGACCTGCGCGACCACACCCACGACCGCCACCGCACGGTGGATGATGAGCCCTATGGCGGTGGGGCGGGCATGGTAATGAAGCCCGAACCCTGGTTCGAGGCGGTTGAGTCCATACGTGGGGACGAGCCGGTTCGCACCGTGCTGTTCTGCCCGACGGGCCGGGTGCTGACTCAGGCCTATGCATGGGAACTGGCCGAAGAGTCGAGGCTGCTGCTCATGTGCGGGCGCTACGAGGGCGTGGACGAGCGTGTGCGAAGCCTGGCCACCGATGAAGTGTCGATCGGCGACTACGTGCTGGCCGGTGGAGAGTCGGCGGCTCTGGTGCTGATCGAGGTCGTCAGCCGCCTGTTGCCGGGGGTGTTGGGCAATGAGGAGTCGACGGTGGAGGAGTCCTTTTCGCAGGGCCTGCTCGAGTACCCCCACTACACCCGTCCTGCCGAGTTCCGGGGCCTGGATGTGCCCGAGATACTGCGCTCGGGCGACCACGAGGCGGTGGCCGAATGGCGCCGGCACCAGGCGCTCGAGCGCACACTTCGGCGCCGGCCGGATCTGCTGGCCGAAGCGGTTCTCTCACCCGAGGACCGCCGCGTGTTGGGGGAGTTGCTCGACCGGCTCTCCGAAGAGCGGCGCGAAACCGAGGACCATCAAGGGTCTGTGCTATAGTTTCTGGGCATTCCGACACGGCAAGGAGCATTTTCAGCCATGAACAAGTTGGACCTCGTAGAGAGGCCCCTCCTGCGCGAGGACCTGCCGGACTTCCGGCCGGGCGACACCGTCAAGGTACACGTGCGAGTGGTCGAGGCGGGCCGTGAGCGCGTCCAGGTCTTCCAGGGCGCTGTGATCCGCCGTCAGGGCGGAGGCGTGCGCGAGACCTTTACCGTGCGCAAGATCTCCTTTGGAGTGGGCGTTGAGCGCACCTTCCCGGTGCACTCGCCGACCGTCGCCAAGGTGGAGTTGCTCACACGTGGTGACGTGCGCCGCGCCAAGCTCTACTACCTGCGCTCGCGCGTCGGCCGCGCCGCCAAGATCCGCGAGAAGCGCGAGAAGCGCGAGCCGTCACAGCCACAGTCATGAGCCTCGGACCCGGCCGGGGTTTGAGCAGGGCCGGGGCTCCCAGGGCTCACCACGGATTCCTCAGGTCGAAGCCGCCGCCCTCTTGGGTGGCGGTGATGCCACTTTTGGCCGTCAGCGGGTTCTGAGCGGATGCGAGCCGGCACCTACTATGAGCAACGGCTGCGCTCCGGTGGGTTTCGCCGGATAGCGGGAGCGGACGAGGCCGGCCGTGGTGCGCTGGCCGGGCCCCTTGTCGCCGCGGCCGTGGTGCTGCGCGACCTCGATGCGATCGAGGGCCTGAGCGATTCCAAACTTCTTTCGCGACAACGGCGTGAGACGCTGTTCGAGGAGATCCTCGCTGCGGCGAGTGTGGCCGTGGTGAGAGTCTCCCCGGGCCGCATCGACCGTGAGGGGATCCAGCCGTGCAACCTCTGGGCCCTCGGCCAGGCGCTCGCCCGGTTGGAGGGGCCGCCCGACTACGGGCTTTGTGACGGCTTTCCTGTTCGAGGAGCGCCGTTTCCCGTGCTGGCGGTCAAGAAGGGTGACCGGGTCTGTGCCAGCATCGCCGCCGCCTCGATCGTGGCCAAGGTCACAAGGGACCGGCTTATGGCCAGGCTCGCGGCGCGCTACCCTGGATACGGATTCGAGCGGCATGCCGGGTACGGCACTGAGGAGCACCTGGCGGCGTTGGTCGCCCTGGGGCCGTGTCCGGCCCACCGCCGATCGTTTGCGCGGGTCGGTCAGGGGGTCCTGCCCGGACTGGAGGTCGTGGGATGAGTCTCGAAGACCTGGAGAAGTACGAGGCGGATATGGAGCTCCAGCTCTACCGTGAGTACCGGGATGTGCTGCCCATGTTCTCGCACGTGGTGGAGACGGAGCGCCGCTTCTACCTTGCCAACCACGTGGAGGTCATTCCGCGCAACGAAAACAGCGAGATCTACTTCGAGGTCGTCCTGGCCGACGCCTGGGTCTGGGACATGTATCGCCCCGCGCGATTCGTCACCAAGGTCAAGGTCATGACCTTCCGTGACGTCAACGTGGAGGAGTTGGCGAAGAAGGACGACGTCGTCTAGCCGTGAAGGGTCGCGAGAGAGTCCTGGCAATGCTGGAAGGCCGGCCCGTGGACCACGTGCCGTTCATGCCGATCACGATGATGTTCGCTGCGGACATGATCGGAGTGAAGTACGGCAAGTACGCCTTCGACCACGACCTGCTCGTGGAAGGCCAGCTTCGCACGGCCGAGGAGTTCGGAATCGATTTCGTCTCCTGCATCTCGGACCCGGGGCGAGAGGCGGCTGATTGCGGAGCTGTGTTGGAGCTCTTTGAGGACCAGCCGCCGGCGCTCGGCGCCACGCGTTCCCTTCTGGCCGACAAGGCCGACTTGGCCAAGCTCGGGCTTCCCGATCCGCTGGGTGGCGCTCGCATGTACGACCGTGTCCTGGCGGCGGCGGCGCTCGATGAGCGGGTGGGTGAGGAGTTACTGGTCGAGGGCTGGGTGGAGGGCCCTTGCGCCGAGGGAGCCGACCTGCGGGGGCTGGACAGGCTGATGATCGACTTCTTCGACGACGAGGATTTCGTGCGGGACCTCTTCGAGTTCGCGCTGGAAATGGCCCTGCGCTTCGCACGAGCCCAGGTGGAGGCCGGCGCCGACCTGATCGGCGTGGGTGACGCGGCGGCTTCTCTGGTCGGACCGCGGGTCTATCGCGAGTTCGTATGGCCCTACGAGAAGCGCTTGCTGGAGGGGCTGCACGACATGGGGGCCAAGGCCCGGTTGCATATCTGCGGCAACATCACCTCGTTGCTCGCGGATATCGGCAAGCTCGGCTTCGACATCGTGGACCTGGACTCCATGGTGGATCCGGCTCTCGCGCGCGAGGCCATGGGTCCCGGCCAGGTCCTGCTCGGCAACCTCGATCCTGTGAGAACGGTGCGCAACGGAACCCCGGCCTCGATCGTGCGGGCCCTCGAGGAGTGCCACGCTAAGGCCGGTGCCCGTTACATCGTTGGGGGCGGCTGCGAGATCCCCCGCGACACCGCGCACGACAACCTGCGCGCCATGGGCGAGTACGCCCGCACCCACCCCTGACCGTAGTAGACCTCCTGGTCGGATCGGTCGCACGCGCGACTGTCCACAGAGTTGCGACCGCAGGGCCGCGCGCGGGGGCGTTGGGTGCATCCTTGGGCGCATGCGAGCCAAGAGCCCCGCTTCGTCGCCACTGCATGTCGAACCCGCGCCTGGGAAAGCGCCCAAGCCCGCTCCCCGCGGCCGTCGGGGGGTGCTGGGGCGCAAGGGCGAAGACCTTGCCGTGGAGGCTTTCCGAGAAGCCGGCCTTCGGGTGCTCGAGCGCAACTGGCGTTGCCGGGCGGGAGAGATCGATCTGATCGCCGAGGACGGTCGCGGAACGACCCTGGTGGTGTGCGAGGTCAAGACGCGCCGGGGTGAGGGATTTGGCCGGCCCGCGGAAGCGGTGACGGTGCGCAAACAGGCCCGCTTGCGGCTGTTGGCATCCGTGTTCTTGAGCACGCAGTCTCGCTATTGGGAGACGGTTCGCTTCGACGTGGTGGCCGTGAGCTTCGGGCCTGAGGGTCTGCGCGTCGACCACCGTCCCGGCGCGTTCGTGTGAGGCGGGACGTGCTCGCGCGCACCATGAGCGTGGCAGTGCTGGGGCTGGAGGGTCATCCGGTCGAGGTCGAGGCCGACGTGGCCAACGGTCTTCCAGGATGCCGGGTGGTGGGCCTTCCCGACGCCTCCGTGCAGGAATCGCGCGACCGGGTGCGTGCTGCGGTGGTCAACGCGGGTCTGACCTGGCCGGATCGGCGGATGACGCTGAATCTCTCTCCTGGGGAGATCCCCAAGATGGGGACGGCGTTCGACCTCCCGATCGCTCTGGCCGTTCTGGCCGCCGGCCAATCGCTGGACCCCGAAGCCATTCGAGGGGTCTGGTCGCTGGCCGAGTTAGGGCTGGACTCCAGGCTTCGTCCCGTCAGGGGCGTGCTCACCGCGGCGTTGGCCGCCCGGGAGGCCGGCGCTGGTCTGTTGTTGGTGGCGCCCGAGAACCTGGCGGAAGCCAGGCTGGTTCCCGGATTGACCTGCCGGGCGGTGGTGGACTTGGCGTCGGCTTTGGCTCTGGTGAGCCGGGGCGTCGGAGACGGCGAGGACTCCGCCGTCGAAGCCCCGGTTTCGTTGCCGGCAGCTTGCGGGCTCGGGCGCAGCCCGGGGGGCGGGGACCTTGCTGAAGTCAAAGGGCAGCCCTTGGCCAAGCGGGCACTGGAGGTCGCGGCCGCCGGGGGACACAACCTCCTTCTAATCGGGCCTCCCGGAGCCGGCAAGACGATGCTGGCCCGCCGGCTTCCCGGGATCCTCCCACCGCTGGAGGCGGAGGAGGCGTTGACGGTGACTCGTGTCTACTCGGCAGCGGGCTTGCTTCCCCCGGGAAGCTCCCTGGTCACCGAAAGACCCTTTCGCGCGCCGCACCACTCCGTCTCGCTCGCCGGGATGGTGGGCGGGGGGGTGGGCGTCGCGATGCCGGGCCAGGTCAGCCTGGCTCATTGCGGCGTCCTGTTCCTGGATGAGATGGCGGAGTTCCCTCCCGCAGTGCTCAACGCTTTGCGCCAGCCGCTCGAGGAAGGAATGGTCACGATCGTGCGGTCGCGTTGCGCGGTGAGCTACCCCGCAAGCTTCGCGCTCGTGGCGGCGACGAACCCCTGCCCATGTGGGTACCTGGGAAGTGGGGTGCGCCCTTGCCGATGCGAGCCGGCTCGCGCGGCCGCCTATCTGAACCGGCTCTCGGGGCCGATGCTCGACCGCATTGATCTGCACGTGCAGGTTGGGCGGGTCCCGGTGGCCGAACTGACCGCGGGTGTGGTGGGGGAGAGCTCCCAAGAGGTGAGAGCCCGTGTGATGGAGGTTCGCGCCCGCCAGGCGGACAGGGCGGCGTGGGCAGGGGCGACGACCAACGCGCGTGTGCCCGGATCGCGCTTGGATGCCCTGTGCCGTCTGGGTCCCGAGGCCCGAAGGCTGCTGTCGCGCTCGGTCGAGTCGGCGGTTCTCTCGGCACGTTCCTACGATCGGGTGCGGCGTGTGGCGCGCACCGTCGCCGACCTGGCGGGGAGCGAAGTGGTCGGGGAGGACGAGGTCGCGGAAGCCTTGATGATGAGAAACCTCGATCGTGCGCTGGGCCAGTCGGGTGGATGAGCGATGGATGTTCAGACCTGCCTATCGGTACCTCCCCTCAGCACCCGAGGGTGGGACCCCACGGAGACCCCACAGGCGGAAGCCCTGAGAAGGCTCGCGTTTCTGCCGGTATTGCCGTGGAAGACGCGCGCCCTCGTGCGTCGATGCGGATCGCCGGCGGCCGCGCTGGAGAGCGTGATTGAGGAGATGCGATCGAGGGTGGGATGCGAGAGGGTGGTGGCCAACCTCGCGCCCGGCGCGCCGGGCGCGGGCCGGGACCGGCCCGGACGAGGGGGTTCCGGGGTGCGTTTGCTGCTTCCGGGCGAGCCGGGATGGCCGGAGATCCTGGAGTCGCTCGGAGACCCGCCTTGCTGGCTCTTCGTGCGGGGCGCCGATCTGGGCGAAGCGGATCCGGCGATCGCGGTGGTCGGCTCGCGCCGTGCAACGAGCTACGGCATCGAGGTGGCCCGCCGGTTCGTTTCGCGGTTCGCCTCCGCGGGGGCGGCGATCGTTTCGGGGGCGGCGGTGGGAATCGATGCGCAGGCCCACCAGACAGCGATCGAGTCCGGGGCAAGAACGATCGCGGTCACGGGCTGCGGGGTGGACGTTGACTACCCCAGGGCGAACCACGAGTTGCGAGCCCGGATCCTGGACTCGGGGGGCAGTCTGGTGTCGGAGTTCAGGCCGGGTGGCCCCCCGCGCAAGGAAGGATTCCTCGACCGTAATCGGATGATCGCCGGCCTGTGTCGCGCCACGGTGGTCGTGGAGGCGGCGGAGCGCTCGGGCGCGCTTCGCACCGGCGCCTGCGCACAGGAGGCGAGCCGGCTTCTGTTCGCGGTTCCGGGCAACGTGTTCTCGGCGATGTCGACCGGCGCCAATCGGCTGCTCGCCGATGGGGCGGCGGTGGCCGCCTCGCCCGAGGACGTGCTGGAGGCCACCGGACTCATCGCTTCGCCCGGCAAGCCGTGGCGGCCGGTGTGGAGAAGTGGGGTGCCAACGGGGGGGCCCGGTTGGGCGGGGCTGCCCGAGAATCCCGCAGCCGGTGCTGTCGTGGCCTGCCTGATGCCTGCCGAGACGCTGCCGTTGCCCGTGCTGGCGGAGCGCTCAGGCCTGGCGCCTCCAACGCTGGCGGCAGCGCTGCTGAACCTGGAGGCGGCCGGGGTGGTGCGCCAGAGCCTCGGCGGCGTGACTCTGCTGGTCCAAGGCTGAGTGCTCGCCCCGGCTCCTCTCCACGCCCAACCCCGGGATCTCTCGGTTACGCGGGGATGCTTGACCCAAGTCACAACAGGTAACATAGTCAACACGCGGCCAGAGCAACGGCCGAATAGGTGGTGGTCTGTTCCTTCAATCCGGGAAGAGCGATGGCGGCACGTTGTGAGGAGACAGCGGCCGTGGAGCCGGGTTCGACCCCCGACGCTGGCACCGGAGACGCCGAGGCCGTCGCCCGTGCTGTCGCCGACGTGGAGCTGACCCCGGAATTCCGCCGAGCCCTCGATGCTTTCCTTGCGCATCTGAATGCCGAGCGCAATTGCTCGGAAAACACCATAGCCGCCTACCGTCGGGATGTGGGGCAGTTCCTGACCTTCGCAGCGCGCGTCGGTGTGGACTCACCCGCTTCGGTCGACCACCTGCTGATGCGTCGTTGGCTGGCGCAGCTCCAGACACGCGGCTTCGCTCGCACTTCCATGGCGCGCAAGGCTTCCGCGCTGCGCACCTTCTTCCTCTTCCTGCTACGCCGGGGAGTGGTGCCGTCCAACCCGGCCGTGGACCTGGCGATTCCCAAGCAACCCAAGACACTCCCTCGGGTGTTGCGCCGCAGCCAGGTCGCCGACCTTCTCGAATGCGCGGGGCCGGTCACGCAGGATGCGCGCAAACGGGCGATCTTCCTGCGGGACCGTGCGATTCTGGAACTGCTCTACGCGACCGGAATGCGCGTTGGGGAACTATGCGGGCTTACGATAAACCGGATCGATTTTCGGGGGATGAGGGTGTGCGTCCTGGGCAAGGGTTCGAAGGAAAGGTGGGTGCCTTTCGGCCCCGAGGCCGCCAAGGCTCTCGATGACTACCTCGAACAAGGAAGGACGGTGATGAGAGGGGAGTCCGGCGAGGCGGTTTTCTTCAATCGCCGCGCGCGCCCCCTCTCCGAGCGTGACGCACGCACCGTCGTGACACGGTGGTCGGCGCGCTCGGGTGTCGGTGTGAAGGTGAGCCCGCACACGTTCCGGCACACCTTCGCGACACATCTGCTGGAAGAAGGAGCGGACTTGCGCTCCGTCCAGGAGTTGCTCGGACACGTTGCCCTGTCCACGACTCAGACGTACACCCACCTTACGAGAGAGCGGCTTCGTGCCGTCTACGACAGGAGTCACCCCCGTGCCTGACCTGCCACGGCGGGCAGCGAAGTCGGGTCCTGAGGACCGCTCCCCGGAGGAGTTCGAGGAGGAGTCTTCGGTCGAGTCTCTCTGGCATGAGTTCAAGCGGGACGGCTCCCGGCGGGTGCGCGACCTGCTGATTCTTCACTACGCCCCGCTGGTCAAGTACGTCGCCGGCCGGGTCTCGGTCGGCCTGCCGCCCAACGTTGAGCACGCCGATCTGGTCTCCTACGGCATGTTCGGCCTCATCGATGCCGTGGAGAAGTTCGACCTCGATCGCGGGGTCAAGTTCGAGACCTACGCCATCGCGCGCATCCGAGGCGCGGTCATCGACGAGCTTCGCTCCATCGACTGGATACCGCGCTCGGTGCGCTCCAAGGCGCGCGATGTGGACCGGGCTTACGCCGCGCTGGAGAACGAGCTGCACCGCACTCCCTCCGACGCCGAGGTGGCCGAGCACATGGGCATCGGCATCGAGGAGTTCAACCAGATCATGGGGCAGGTCTCTTTCGTGTCGGTGGCGGCTCTGGATGACCTGCTGGCCGGCGGCAACGAAAAGGGCGACCGGCTGAGCCTGATGGACACGCTGCAGGACGTGCGGGCCGTGGACCCTGAGGCCTCCTTCGAGCGGCTGGAGGTCAAGCAGACCTTGGCCGGCACGATCAAGAAGCTGCCCGAGCGCGAGAAGATCGTGATCACCCTCTACTACTACGAGGGACTCACGCTTGCCGAGATCGGTCAGATCCTTGGGGTCACCGAGTCTCGCGTGTGCCAGATCCACACGAAAGCCGTGATGCAGTTGCGGGGCAAGCTCTCCGAGATGCGCTCTTAGTACTCGCCCCCGCAAATACGGTGGCATTCAAGCGCCCCCGCATCCCCGATGACTTCGTTCCTCGTCGCTTGCGTACCGTCAAGGTACGCGGCGCTCCTCGCGCCTTGCGCTTCGGGCGCACCCGCGCCCTCGGTGTGTACGGCGAATTCGGACGCACCACATTAGTACTCGCCCCCGCAGTCGGTCGCCCGTCCACATTCCGCGAATCTCGCGCGCCGGCCGGGCTTGGGCGCACTAGCCTGTAGGCGCTTCCCGTGGTCACGGAGCGCGGATATGGCTGGTTCCGGTCCGGCGGTCAGGCCGGTATCGAGGCGGAGGACGGGGGCCCTTCTGGGGGCCCTGGTTCTCTTGGTGTGGGCGCTGCCGGTTGTCGGGAGCGCCGCGGCAGGCTACCGATTGCCCGTTGCGGGGGCTCGGTTGCTTCGAGGCTTCGAGCCGCCGGCCGGTCCGTACGGTAGTGGCCATAGGGGAGTGGACCTCGGGGGGAGTGCCGGCAGTGCCGTGGTCGCGGCAAGTGACGGACTTGTCGTCTTCGCGGGGACGGTTGCGGGCAGCCTGGCGGTGACGCTGGCTCACGCTGAGGGTGTGCGCACCACCTACACGTACTTGTCGGACGTGCGCGTTGGGCAGGGCACGCGGGTCGCGGCGGGCACTGCGCTGGGTGGGGTGGGACCGCTTCATCTCGGGCAGTCCGGCAGGGTCGGAGTCCATTGGGGCGCGCGCAGGGGAGACATCTACTTCGATCCCCTCGAGCTGCTGGATGCGAACCTGGCCGGGCGGTTGCGGCTGGTGCCCTTGGGGCCGACAACCTCACGGCTCGCTGTTCCGTCTGCGCAGGACGGCGGGCTGGGGTCGTCCGAAGACACATCGGCACCTACCGTTCTCCCGCAAGGCCCACCCAACGACAACCTGCTCGTCTTCGTTCCGGGAATCGACACCTCGAGCGACTCACCTGCCGGCTTCGACCCGGCGGCTCTCGGCTACCCGTCGGGCCGGGCCTTCTTCGCGGGATATGGAGGAGCTCGGTCCCAATCGTCCATCGCGCCGGTCGCGGGCTCGCCCGAGGCTTTCCGGGCCCCCTTCGGCCGCGAGGACTCCTGGGCCGGGGTCGCTCGGGGAGCAGCGGCCCTTCTCGATCAGTTGCGAGCGATTCACGCCGCCCACCCTGAGGCGGCGGTGGACATCGTGGCTCACAGCCAGGGAGGGCTGGTTGCGCGATATGCGCTGATGCTTGCTGGAGCAACCAATCCGGATCTGCCGAGGGTTGCGCACCTGGTTACCCTCGCAACTCCCCATGGGGGGGCCGACCTGGCGGAGTTGGTACTGCGCGTTCAACGCCTCGACTGGGGACGGCTACTCGTGGCCGCGGTGCTGGCGGCCGGAAGATCGGCCGGCCTGACGCATCTGGTTCCGGGGGCGGCGTCGTTTGCGGATCTTGCGCCGGGCTCTGGTGTGCTGGCAATGCTGGGATATGCCGCTCCGCCTGGTGTGGCGACGACGACGATCGCGGGCTCCCGCGACCCGGTGGTGCCCTTGACGAGAGCCTGGCTTGCGGGTGCCGAGTCGTATGTGGTGCAGGCTTCACACGGGAGCATTCTCCGAGACCCGCAGGCGATGGCGATCGTGTGGGGGGCCTTGGCCGACGACCCGGTGCCCCACGCATTGTTCGAATCGTTGCCCGGCCTTCTCGAGGGGGTCCTCGTCGGAAACGTCGAAAGCGGGCTTTTCGACCAATCCCCCGGCGTTGCTCCTCGAAATCCGCGGGGCTAGTGCGGTGCGCCCGCACTGCACTAGCATGCAGGCCGGTTCGCTTCGAAGGCCGCTGCCTCACGACGGGGAGGGGACATGACGGACGTCCACGGGTACGTTGCGCGCGGCTATGAGCCCGTGCGTGAGGCGTTTGCCGCCAACTTCGAAGACCAGGGCGAGGTCGGGGCCGCGTGCTGCGTGCATGTTGGCAGCCAAGTGGTGGCGGACCTCTGGGGCGGAGTCGCCGATGCTTTGACCGGCGCGCCCTGGGAGGAGGACACGCTGCAGCTTGTCTTCTCCACTACGAAGGGCGCGGCGGCCGTGTGCGTTCATCGGCTCGTCGAGAGCGGGCTCATGGACCTGGATGCTCCCGTCGCCCGCTACTGGCCCGAGTTCGCCGCTCAGGGCAAGGAGTCCATCCCCGTCCGCTGGGCGCTGAGTCACCAAGCGGGCTTGGCGACGCTGGACCACCCCTTGTCGGTGGCGGACCTGCTGGCCTGGGACCCGGCGATAGAGGCCCTGGCCGGCCAGAGGCCCCTGTGGGAGCCGGGCACGAAGCACGGATACCACGCGGTCACGTTCGGGCTCCTGGCCGGAGAACTGGTCAGACGGGTCACGGGACGCAGCCTGGGTCGCTTCTTCGCCGATGAGGTCGCCGGGCCACTGGGCCTGGACTTCTGGATCGGGCTTCCCGAAGAGCACGAGTCTCGCGTGACCCAGCTCATCGCTCCCGATCCCGCCGCTCTCATGGCCATCAGGATCGACGACCTGCCCGAGGTCATGCGCGATCTGGTGCGAGCCATGTTCGATCCAACGTCGCTGCTGATGCGCTCGCTCTACATCACCGATCCTCCGCTCGACTTCAATTCCAGGCAGGTCCGTGCAGCCGAGATCCCGGCCGCCAACGGGATTGCCACGGCCCGCGCGCTGTCGCGCATGTACGCCGCGCTGATCGGCGAAGTCGACGGCATCCGGCTACTCGGGCCGGCTACCGTCGAGCGCGCGCGAGCGAGCCAGGTCTCCGGGCCGGACCTGACGCTCGTCCTGCCCACGAACTGGGGGCTCGGTTTTCAGTTGCCGATCGAGGGATTCCCGCTGAGTGGACCGGGGGCGTTCGGGCACAGCGGACTCGGAGGCTCGCTCGCGTTCGCCGATCCGGAGGCCGGCTTCGCCTTCGGCTACGTCATGAACAAGATGGGGTTGACGATGGGACCCGATCCGCGAACCACACGGCTCATCGATGCGGTTAAGTCCTGCCTGTAGAGGCGCATCGGTGGGCCGGAGCGCCGGAAACCGTCCGGCGCCTCCCAGCGGTTGAGGGGCCTCCCGGCCTGGTGCTACACTCCGCCGGGGCCCGGCTCGTCCGGGCTACTACACACACCCGCAGACGGTCACCGGTGGTCCTTCGGGTCCGGGGCCGGAAGAAGCGGGTGGAGGAATGCCCCGAGAACGGGGTGGAAACCAAAGGAGTTTGGCGTGGCCGTAGTGACCATGAAACAGCTTCTGGAGGCCGGAGTTCACTTCGGCCACCAGACCCGCCGGTGGAACCCGAAGACGAAGCGATTCATCTTCGGTGAGCGCAACGGCATCTACATCATCGACCTCCAGAAGACCGTCCAGGGCATCGAGAACGCCTACGCGTTCGTGCGCGACGCGGTCTACAACGGCGGCAGCGTGCTGTTCGTCGGCACCAAGAAGCAGACGCAGGAGGCCATCGAGGACCAGGCCACCCGCGTGGACATGCCTTTTGTGAACTACCGCTGGCTGGGCGGCATGCTCACCAACTTCTCCACCATTTACCGCCGGCTTCAGCGGCTGAAGGAACTGGAAGCGATGGAGGAAACCGGCGCCACCGGCGTGCTTCCCAAGAAGGAAGTGCTCAAGCTCGGCCGCGAGAAGGAGAAGCTTGAGCGTAACCTCGGCGGCATCCGGAACATGACTCGCGTTCCCAGTGCGATTTGGGTGGTGGACACGCGCAAGGAGCACATCGCCGTCACCGAGGCACGCAAACTCGGAGTGCCCGTAGTGGCCGTGGTGGACACCAACTGTGATCCGGACGAGGTGGACTACCCGATCCCGGGCAACGACGACGCCATCCGCGCCGGCGCGCTGCTCACTCGCATCGTGGCCGACGCCGTGGCCGACGGGCTTCGCCGTCGCTCCCTGCGCGGCGTGGGCGAGCCCCGGCCGGCCGTGGCTCCCGCCGCTTCGGAGAAGGCGGCCCCCGCGGCCGCCGCGGACGAGCCTTTGGCCGAGTGGGAGCGTCAGCTCTTGGAGGAACCCCAGGCCTGACCCGCGGCGCCAGGACCGCTTACGCCGCGCCCGCGAGGCGCGGTCAGAAAACAAGTGAGAGCAAGGAGTCACGACTTTGGAGATCACCGCGAGCATGGTCAAGGCGCTGCGTGAGGCAACCGGCGCCGGAATGATGGAATGCAAGAAGGCCTTGAGTGAGACGGGAGGCGATGTCGAGGCGGCGAAGAAGGTGCTGCGCGAGCGCGGTCTGGCCGGCGTGAAAGGTCGTGCGGGCCGCTCGGCCAACGACGGGCTGGTCGAGGTCTACCTGCACGCCCCGGACGCAAGCCTGCCCGCCAAGCTCGGCGTGCTCATCGAGCTGAACTGCGAGACGGATTTCGTGGCCAAGACCCCGGACTTTCGCAAGCTCGCTCGCGATATCGCCATGCACATCGCGGCGGCCAATCCCGCGTACGTCACGGGTGAAGAGATCCCCGAGGACGTGCTGGAGGCAGAGAAGGCCATCTACGCCAAGCAGGCGGAGGACAAGCCGGCCGGCGTCGTGGAGCGTATGGTTGAGGGCAAGCTGAAGGACTTCCGCAAGCAGTTCGTGCTCCTGGAGCAGGAGTGGGTGCGCGACCCCTCGACCACGATCGGGGCCATGATCGACTCCGCTTCCGCGAAGATGGGCGAGAAGGTCGCCATCCGCCGCTTTGCCCGCTTCCGGGTGGGAGCCGAGAGCGCGTAGGGAAGTCACGGGGAGGAGAAGGGGAGGCGATGGCGGCCGAAACCGAAGCCAGCGGCCCGAAGCCGGCCTACCGGCGGGTGCTGCTCAAGCTGTCCGGAGAAGCCCTTGCCGACCCGGTGCGCGGCTTCGGTATCGACCAGGTGATCGTCTCCTCCATCGCCGTTCAGCTTGGCGAGGTCGTGGCCATGGGCGTACAGCCGGCGGTGGTCGTCGGTGGCGGCAACTTCTTTCGCGGCACCGGAGCCGAGAGCGCCGGGATGGATCGCGCGCGTGCGGACTACGTGGGCATGCTGGCCACGGTCATGAATTGCCTGGCCCTGCAGGACTCCCTCGAGCGAATCGGGGTCCCCAGCCGAGTGCAGACGGCGATCGCGATGACCCAGGTGGCGGAGCCGTACATGCCCCGCCGCGCGATTCGCCACCTGGAAAAGGGGCGGGTCGTGATATTCGGCGCCGGCATGGGCGTGCCGTTCTTCTCCACCGACACCACGGCGGCCCAGCGGGCTCTGGAGATGAAGGCGGAGGCGATCTTCAAGGCTACCCGGGTGGATGGGGTCTACGACTCCGATCCCGAGAAGAACCCGGGCGCCAAGAAGTTCGACACCCTGGACTACATCGAGGTGCTCAATCGTGGCTTGAAGGTGATGGACTCAACGGCGATCTCGTTGTGCATGGACAACAAACTGCCCATCATCGTCTTCAACCTTCAGCGGGAAGGAAACATCCGCCGGGCAATCTGCGGAGAGCCCATCGGCACTCGAGTGTGTGCGTAGGTCTCGGCACGGAGGAGAGCATGATCATCAAAGACGCGCTCAAGGAAGCTGAAGACAAGATGCGCAAGGCCATCGAGGTGGCCCGCGAGGAGTTCGGTGGCGTGCGCACGGGGCGTGCTTCGCCCGCGTTCGTCAACCGGCTCATGGTCGACTACTACGGCACCCCGACCCAGCTTCGCCAGCTTGCCTCCTTCTCGGTGCCCGAGCCGCGTGTGCTCGTCGTCACCCCATTCGACCGCGGCGCGATGGGAGCCGTCGAGAAGGCCATCCGCAACTCCGACCTCGGGATCAACCCCTCCAACGACGGGGTTGTCATCCGGCTGAACTTCCCGCCTCTGACCGAGGAACGGCGCAAGGAGCTCATAAAGGTGGTGCACCACCGTGCCGAGGAGGCCCGTGTGGGCATCCGGAACATCCGCCGCCACGAGAAGGAGCGGATGGAGAGAGCCGAGAAGGACGGGGAGATCTCCGAGACCGATCTGCGCCGTGGGGAGAAGGATCTCCAGGCCCTCACCGATCGCTTCATCGACGAGGTGGGGGGGATGCTCGAGCACAAGGAGCATGAGCTCCTGGAGGTATAGCGCCGCTTGGGGGCTACCGAAGACTCCTCGGACGCCGGGCGTTCCGCGCGGGGGGGCCGCAACGTCTGGATCGCCATCCTCACGGGACTGGTTCTCGCCGGGGCTGTGCTGGGATCGCTTGCCTGGGATCCCGTCGCCCTTCTGGCGCTGGCAGTGATCGTTCTGGTCTTGGGGCAGTTGGAACTGGAGCAGGTGTTGCGTCGGCGCGGTTTCCATCCCGCCACCCCGGTCACCGTGGCCACCGGCATCTTGCTCATCGTGGGCGCCTACTGGAGGGGCCTGGAAGCCATGAGTTTCGCGGTCGCCGGCGGGACCGCGGCCTGCTTCGGCTGGTTTCTCGCGGCGCGCACGCGGCGCGGAGTCGCCGGCAATCTGGGCGTGAGTGTCCTGAGCATCCTCTACGTTCCGTTCTTCGGAGCTTTCGTCGCGCTCGTGCTCGCCGGGCCTGATGGAGAGGGCGCGGTCTTGGGGTTCGCGCTCGTCGGGGTGATCAACGACGTCGCCGCCTACGCCGTGGGTTCGCGTTTCGGCCACCGCCGCATGGCACCCAACGTCTCTCCCAATAAGTCCTGGGAGGGATTCGCGGGGGCGTGCATGGCAAGCGTGCTGGCGGGGGCGTTGATCCTGCCGCGCTGGCACCCGTGGACGTGGGCTTCCGGGCTTTCGTTGGGGGTCCTGGGCGCGATGCTGTCTCCCGTCGGAGACCTGGCCGAGTCGCTGATCAAGCGAGATCTTGAGGTCAAGGACATGGGTCACCTCCTGCCCGGACACGGCGGCGTACTCGATCGCATCGACGGCCTTCTGCTCCTGGCGCCGGCCGCCTACCTATTGCTGCGGCTGTTCGGATAGCTCGTTATGGCTGAGACAGCGTCGACGGGTCGGGCTCTGCGCTCCCCCTACGACCTGGACCCCGGCGAGTGGACGGTTCGCGCGCAGGCTCTGGGGCTTCCGGCCTACGCCGGCCGCCAGATCGCCGGGTGGTTGTATGGCAGATCGATTTCCACTCCGGCTGCGATGACAGATCTGTCCAAGCGCAGTCGCGCCCTGCTGGCCGAGCATCTGGCGGGCGCCGGACTGCGGTTGCTGGAGGCCCGCACGGGGGACCGAGGTTGGACTGTCAAGCTGCTGCTGGGACTGGCAAACGGGCAGGCCGTCGAGGCTGTCGTGATGATGTATCCCGGGCGGGTGACGGTCTGCGTTTCCACTCAGGCCGGCTGTGCCATGGGCTGCCCGTTCTGCGCCACCGCCTCGATGGGGCTGGTCGCTCAGTTGACGGCAGGCGAGATTGCCGAGCAGGTGGCGGTGGCCCGGCGCATGCTCGCCACCGGCGAGATCCCGCTTGCCGATGCGAGAGTGCCCGCGCGCGTGACGAACGTTGTCTTCATGGGTATGGGGGAGCCCTTCGCGAATGCCCGCGCCACCTGGGGCGCCGTGGAGCGCTTGCGCGCCATGGGCTTGGGGGCGCGCAACCTCACGATCTCAACGGTGGGGATCGTGCCGGGCATCCGGACCGCGGCCAGGCGAGCGGAGCAGGTCAACCTCGCGATATCGCTGCATGCCGCCGACGACGCGCTGCGAAACGAGTTGGTGCCGGCCAACCGCGTCTATCCACTGACGGTGTTGATGGAGGCTGCGCGCGACTACCTGGCCGTGACGCACCGGCGGGTGAGCTTCGAGTACGCGTTGATGAGTGAGGTGAACGACTCGGTCGAGCAGGCCGAGGCGCTGGCGAAGTTGCTGGGCGAGCTTCGGACCCCGACCGGCGGGCAAGGGGCCCATGTGAACCTGATCCCACTGAACCCAATTCCGGGTAGCCTGTTTGCGGCGTCGGATTCCGAGCACGTTCGTGCCTTCGAGGCGAGGCTGCTTTCTCATGGGCTGGCGGTCAGTCTGCGCTCCAGCCGGGGCAGCTCGATTGCCGGCGCTTGCGGGCAGTTGGCTACCCGGGCCGGCCGTGGGCCGATTGGGCGAGGGGGGGTAGCCGGGGCCAACGGCGCGGATGTGCACGATGCGGGGAAAGGCCCCAGGGAAGACGCGGGGGTCGCACCTGCGGACTTGGAGGAGAGGCGGCAAGGGTGAAACGCGTGGCCATCTTGGGATCGACCGGGTCCATCGGGACCCAGGCCATCGAGGTGGTTCGCGCCAACCCCGATCGGCTTCGTGTGGTCGCGCTGGCCGCCGGCTGGAACTCCCGTCTGCTCTCGGCACAGGCCTCGGAGTTCCACCCCGAGGTGGTCGCCTTGAGGGCCGAGGATCCCAGCCTGGCCGGCTCGCTGCCGACGGGTACCAGGCTGGTGGTGGGGGACGAGGGTGTGCTCGAGTTGGCGGCCTGGCCTTCGGCGGATGTCGTCCTCAACGCGTTGACCGGGTCGGCCGGGCTCCGGCCGACTCTGACCGCCCTTACGGCGGGCAAGTCGGTGGCTCTGGCCAACAAGGAGAGCCTGATCGTGGGCGGGGATCTGGTGACCCGTCTGGTGGCCGGGCGGCCCGGCAAGCTGATTCCGGTCGACTCCGAGCACTCGGCGCTGGCCCAGTGCCTGGCGTCCGGGCGGATCTCCGAGGTATCGCGGCTGATCGTGACTGCGAGCGGCGGGCCGTTCCGGGGGTGGAGCCGCGAGCGTCTGGAACGTGTCACGGTTGAACAGGCGCTCGATCACCCCACCTGGCGGATGGGCAAGGTCATCACCGTGAACTCGGCGACGCTGATGAACAAGGGCCTGGAAGTGATCGAGGCTCACTACCTGTTCGACCTGCCATACGAGAGCATCGAAGTCGTGGTGCATCCACAGTCGGTGGTGCACGGGATGGTGGAATTCCGCGACGGTTCCACGATCGCGCAGATGTCGCGTCCGGACATGCGCCTGCCGATACAGCTCGCATTGGGGTTGCCGGAACGCTTCCCCGAAGGCGTTGCTAAACTGGATTGGACTCGGGCGAGAACGCTCGAATTCGAGCCGTTGGACCGCGAGACGTTTCCGAGTGTGGATCTGGCCGTGCAAGCGGGACGGCGGGGCGGCACCTGTCCGGCGGTCATGAATGCCGCAAACGAGGAGGCCGTCGGCGCGTTCCTCAAGGGGCGGCTATCGTTCTTGGCGATTACGGAGGTAGTCCGGCAGACGGTGGAGGCGCACGAGGATGTGAGCGCGCCGGACCTGGATGCAATCGAGACCGCCGAGGTTTGGGCCCGCCGCGAGGCGCGCGCCCTGATTGCACGGCTGTCCGGGGATTCGAACGGGAAGGACTAGACGGTGGCGCTGATAGGGGTGCTGGCTTTTGCTCTGGTAATCATGTTCATGATCGCCTTCCACGAGGCCGGTCATTTCGCGACGGCCAAGCTGTTCGGCATGCGGGTGGACCGCTACTTCCTCGGGTTCGGACCGACCATCTGGTCCAGGCAGAAGGGCGAGACCGAGTACGGGATCAAGGCGTTCCCGATCGGGGGGTTCGTCAAGATCGCCGGGATGGGCACCTTCGAGAAGGTGCCCCCGGAAGAGGAGGCCCGCACCTTCCAGGGCAAGCCGGCCTGGCAGCGGGCCATCGTCCTGGTGGCCGGCTCCGCGACCCACTACGTGCTGGCATTCATACTGCTGGCGGCCATCCTGATGGCCTTCGGGGAGGAGCTGCCCACCACGCGCATCGGGTCGGTGGGCGACGGGACGCCGGCCGCGGCCGCCGGCCTTCAGGCGGGCGACCGAGTCGTCGGCGTGGGAGGCAAGGCCACCACCGAGTGGAGCGTGGTCCGCTCCTACATCAAGGCACACCCCGGCCGGAGCGTGGAGTTTCTCGTCCAGCGCTCAGGCAAGACCGTGACGCTGGTCGCAACTCCGGACTCACTGCGTGAGGACGGCAAGACCGTTGGCTACCTGGGAGTGGTGGCCTCGACGGTCAATCATCGCTACGGACTGGTCTCGTCGGTGCCACGGTCGGCCGATGTGGTGGGAGTGCTCACCGTGGATTCCCTGCGAGGCATCCGCGATGTGTTCGGCCCCAGCGGGATCGGTCGCCTGTGGCACCACCTGTCGGGAGGGGACACCGGGGATCGAGAGGCCGCCGGCATCGTCGGTGCGGGACGGCTGGCCGGTGAGGCCGCGGCGGCCGGGGAGTTCGCCGCGCTGCTGGCGATGCTGGCAAGCCTGTCCATCTTCGTGGCCATCATCAATCTCGCGCCGCTGCCGCCGTTGGACGGAGGGCATCTCGCGGTGCTCTTGACGCAGTCGGCCGTCAACGGCGTGAGGCGGTTGGCCGGCAAGCCCGCCGACTTCGAGGTTCGGGTGGAGTGGTTGACGCCGGTGGCGGCTCTGGTGGTGGCCTTGCTGGTGACGTTGTCGGTGGCCCTGCTCTACCTCGACCTTGCCAAGCCAATCACCAATCCCTTCGCTCCCGGGTAGACAGGCCATGAGCGGCGAGCAGTCCCCTTCCGGGCCGGTGCCCGCGTTTGGGCCGGCGGCGGTACGCCGGCATTCGCGGCAGGTTCGCATGGGCAAGGTGGCCGTCGGCGGGGACGCGCCGGTGTCGGTGCAGACCATGACGTTCACCAAGACCGCCGACGTGGACGCCACCCTCAGCCAGATCGCCGAGGTCGCTGCGGCCGGCTGCGACATCGTGCGGGTGGCCGTACCGGACACCGACGATGCCGCGGCTCTGCCGGCGATCGCCGGCCGTTCTCCGATCCCGGTGGTCGCCGATATCCACTTCCAGTGGAAATACGCGATCGCGGCCATCGAGGCCGGTTGTCAAGGGGTGCGCATCAACCCCGGCAACATCCGCAAGCATGAGAAGGTCGCTCTGATCGCGCGAGAGGCGGCAGCACGTGGCGTACCGATCCGCATCGGTGTGAACGCGGGGTCTTTGGACCCGGCTGTGCTGGCTCGCTTCGGCGGGCCCACGCCCGAGGCCCTGGTGGAGAGCGCGCTGGCCGAGACTCGGCTTCTGGAAGATGTGGGCTTCACCGACATCAAGGTCTCCGTCAAGCACCACGATCCCGTGTCCACCATTCGTGCCTATCGACTGCTCGCCTCCCGCTGCGACTACCCTTTGCATCTGGGAGTGACTGAAGCCGGCACGCCCGGCCGGGGGATCGTGAAGTCGGCGGTGGCAATCGGCGCGCTTCTTGCGGAGGGGATCGGGGACACGATCCGGGTGTCTCTCTCGGCCCATCCGGTCGAGGAGGTCAAGGCCGGCATCGCCATCCTGGAGGCGCTGGGGCTGCACGCGCGCGGCTTCGATCTCATCTCGTGTCCCGCATGCGGAAGAGCGGAAGTGGATGTGTATGCGCTCGCATCGGCGGTGGAGGAGCGGCTGTCCGTCTTGGACGTGCCGTTGCGGGTGGCGGTCATGGGATGCATCGTCAACGGTCCCGGTGAGGCGCGCGAGGCAGATCTTGGTGTGGCCGCGGGTAAGGGCAAGGGGCAGATCTTCGTCGAGGGCGTGGTTGTCCGAACCGTGGCCGAGAGCGAGATCGTCGAGGCCCTGGTGAGGGAGGCCGAGGCCCTGGCCGCTCGGCGACGCCCGGTGCGCTAGACTTCCTCTCAACCCGTCCCGCAAGGAGCTTTGATGCGTCTTAGTGCCCTCTTCGTCCGTACCCAACGTGAGACTCCGGCTGAAGCCGAGGTGCGCAGCCACGAGCTTTTGCTGCGCGCCGGCCACATCCGTCGAGTCACTTCCGGCGTCTACGCCTTCCTGCCGTTGGGCCTTCGGGTGCTGCGCCGAGTCGAGGAGATCGTGCGTTCCGAGATGGACGCTGCGGGCGCGCAGGAGGTGCTTCTGCCCGTGCTGATGCCCCGGGAACTGTGGGAGCGCACGGGCCGCTGGGAGGCGTACGGTCCCAACCTCTTCCGCCTTGCCGATCGCAAGGGGGCCGAGTACTGCCTGGGACCCACCCACGAGGAGCTCATCACCACGGTGGTGCGCAACGAGTACGGCTCCTATCGCGACTTGCCGGTCAACCTCTACCAGATCCAGACGAAGTTTCGCGACGAGCTGCGCCCTCGCTCGGGGCTCATCCGCGCCCGCGAATTCCTGATGAAGGACGCCTACTCCTTCGACGTGGATCGGGCCGGCATGCGGGTTTCCTATGCGGCGATGGTCAAGGCGTACCGGGCGATCTTCGACCGCTGCGGATTGGACTACCGCGTGGTCGAGGCGCAGGCCGGAGAGATCGGCGGGGACGTCAACCACGAGTTCATGGCGCTGTCGGCGATCGGCGAGGACCTGTTCGTCTCCTGTGACACCTGCGAGTACGCGGCCAACGTCGAGGCGGCGGAAGCGCGTGCGGCCGAGGTCGTCGAGCTCGCCGACTCCGAGGTCGAGCCCTTGGAGGAGGTGCACACACCGGGAGTGCCCGGCATCGATGAGGTGGCCGCATTTCTCGGCCGGGATGCCGGCGAGCTGCTCAAGTGCCTGTTCTATATGGCCGGCGACACCCCGATCGCGGTGCTGGTCCCGGGCGACCGAGAGGTCAACGAGTTCAAGCTGTCCCGGACCATCGGCGAGCAGGCCTTGCGCATGTTCGGCCCGGAGGATTTCGAGGCCCGTCCGAACTTCGTGCTCGGGTACGCCGGGCCGCAGGGAATGAGGGCGGCCGGGGTGCGGGTGCTGGCCGATTCCCGGGTGCGTGCGCGGGCGAACTGGGTGACCGGCGCCAATCGCGCCGACCATCACGCTACCGGGGTCCGGATCGGGCGCGACTTCGAAATCGATGATTGGGCGGATCTCGCCAACGTGCACGACGGCGACCGCTGTCCCCGTTGTGAAGGCGGTCGTCTCGTGGTGGGCCGATCCATAGAAGTGGGCCACACCTTCCAGTTGGGCACCAGATACTCGGTGCCTCTGGGAGCCAATTTCGTGGACGCCGACGGGGCCCAGCGGCCGATGCTCATGGGGTGCTATGGAATCGGGGTCTCGCGCATCATGGCCGCGGTGGCGGAGCAGCACAACGATGAGGCGGGGCTTTGCTGGCCGGGGAGCGTGGCGCCCGCGGGCGTGCACCTGGTGCCCCTCGGCAAGGACGCGCTCGTCGAGGCGGAGTCCGTGTACTCGCGGCTTGCGGATGAGGGAATCGTCGCGCTGGTCGACGATCGCGAGGCCAGTGCCGGCGTGAAGTTCGCCGATGCCGACCTGATGGGCTGCCCGATCCAGGTCATCCTCGGCAAGAAACTGCGCGAAGGCCTGGTCGAGATCAAGGACCGTGCCACCGGAGAGCGCACCGACGTCGGGGTGGGGGACTTATCGAGGTTCCTCCGCGAACGCCTGGGCTGATGTCCGTCACCCGGCGCGGCATCCCGGAGGGCTTGGCGAAGCGCCGGCAGGGCCCGTTCAGTGGGAAGAGGCCGCGGGGGGGCGTCCCTATGTCGATTGTCAAGCGGCTCGGACTTGCAGATCGGGTTCGGGGATCGGTGACCAGTGGTAGAGCTCGCCGCGGGTGAGCATCGCATGCAGCACGTCGATT